>DEYX01000256.1 GCA_002365025.1 Hungatella sp. UBA3147
ACAAAAAAACTGTTCTCAGCATAGTAAAGGCCAACACAGGTAAGCAGTACCATTGGCTCATAAGCCATGATCTGCAGCAATTCCCTTTCCGAACCAATGGTGTTATAGGGAGAATTGGATGCATAGCCGCCTAATACGAAAAATACAGAACCAAGCGTCAGGGCAAATATAGCTAACAGGATATCTCCCCCTGAAAGCAGGATCACCGTAGTAAATACCACGAATGCAAGGGAGATATACACGAAGAAACGGTGCATGGAATTCACCTCTATGGATTCCTTCTGACACAGCTTCAGTACATCATAAAATGGCTGAAGTAAGGGCGGTCCCTGTCTCCCCTGAAGTCTGGCTGATATAATCCGGTCAATTCCGGTCAGCAGCCCTCCTGCAACAGGAGCAAGCACGGCGATCCCAATCATGATTAAAATATTCATATTACGCCATTCCTCCTATCATCATTATGACTCCGCCAACTAATATTGCGGCAGCTATGACATCACTCCACAGAGTTAATTTCTTGGGGCTAAAATAATCTTCCATATACCAGTTGCTCAGCTCCATCTTTCGTTTTTCATTCATGGCTCCATAAAATGTTTCATTATCTCCGGTGTTTTCTCCTGCCATATAAACCGGAACTTTTCTTCTTTTATCATTCTTATACATCGGAATAAAACTGATGGGCAGAAGGATGAGCATACTCAGCATACACAGCATCAGCTTAATATCATTCGTTCCGATGGGGATCGAAGCCGTCCTTCCAAATACCTCCGTCAGATAAGGAATCAGAGCATATTTGGATACCAGCGGAAAGGTAAAGCAGGACACCACTACCATTGCCGCAAGGATTGTAATGGGAATCTCCTCATCAAGATGAAATTTGCTTTCAATCTGATGGCTCATATTGGCCCTTGAAACCAGTTTTCCCATCCATTTTGTCCAGTAAAACAATGTGGCGGCGCTTCCGTAGGCAAGTATTATAACAGTGATAACATTATTGGAATCAATAAACGCCTTCATGGCTACCCATTTTGATATCAGCATTCCAAAGGGGGCCAGAAACATTCCGGCGATACCGATCATCATATAGAGCGCAAGCTTTTTTGAAATTCCAAGGAGTACATCCATGTTTTCCACATCCCGGTTTCCGATCTGATGCTCGATGGAACCAACGGATATAAAAAGAAGGGATTTGGATACTGCATGGAATATAATCAACAGGATGGCAGCCCATAAGGATTCCTGGGTTCCGATGCTGGCGCATATTACGATGAGCCCTAAGTTTGCCAAAGTGGAATAAGCTAAAATCTTCTTGGCGTCACTTTGGGAAATAGCCATCAGGGAACAGGCTAGAAACGTGATTCCTCCCACAAAGGTTACGGTTCTTCCAACAGGAGTCGATCCTAACAGTGGCGCAAGACGGATGATTAAGTACACTCCTGCTTTTACCATGGTTGCGGAATGCAGCAAAGCGGAAGAAGGAGTTGGTGCCACCATTGCTCCGAGAAGCCAGGAGGAAAATGGAAGCTGGGCTGATTTGGTCAGTGCAGCCAGGGACAGGAAAAATACGGGTATCATCATTGCCGCTTCCGGCTTCATGGAAGTAACCACTGACAATTCCAGGGTTTTATAATAAATGCCGATGAAAATAATCCCAGCTGCAAAAGCAACTCCGCCGCCCAGATTAATCACCAGGGCACGGAAGGAATTGTTTCTGGCTTCTGTTGTCTTTGTATAACCGATCAGCAGGAAGGAGCAAAGTGTCGTAAGCTCCCAGCAAAAATATATCCATGTAAGATCATTGCTCAATACGATTCCAAACATGGCAGAAAGGAATAAAAATAGAACTGCGAAAAAGAAGCTTTTCCTTTCTTTGTATTCTTTGTGGTGGGTATGGTAAGTCTTCATATATCCCACGGCATAAATACAAATAAGACTCCCTACCAGTCCGATAACCAGTACCATAATTGCCGTAAGTTTGTCGAAAATCATAGCATGCTTAACTTCAATATTATGCTTTACCGTAAATTCAAAACAAAGCATTGCAGCCGCCTGTACAAACGACAAAACCGAAATAACATATTTTTTATACCTGATTCCGATGGAAATTACATACACAGCAATTGCCGTCTCTGTAATTGCCATAATAACCTCAATTGCTTTTTCCAAACGGAAGGACAATGCAATTCCGCTCTTAAAATATAACCCTACAACTGTCAGTGTCAAAACAGCCGTACCTGCGGCACCTACCCTGACAATCATATTTCTTACCTCATCATTTTTGACCAGTAAAATTCCTAACGCTGAAGCCAATGGAAATAAAATCAATACTGTAATCGCACCCATACACTCATCACCTTGCTTTTGTTTTATTATATCTGTCACAATTGAGAATAAAAAAAATCAATGATACCGTCAAAATTCTCCGGCTGTATCCTTTTTACCGCATCATCGATTAATTCGTGCTCATTATATCACACTAAAAGTCGTTGTCAATGTTTTGTTTTATGTACAATTTACACAGTTTTTACACGAAAAAACACAGTATAAAAAACCAATTCAAAAGAAAGTGAGAGCTCTCCACAAATCAGAATAAAAGGGGGGAATACAAGAATAAACCATATATTTTTGCAAAAATATATACAACTTTTTAACAGACTTCCAAAAATAACACACATTTCTTTAACGAAATTTTAACTTTCATGCAGAAAACCGGTGTGTGAAGAAACCGTTAAATTAGTTGAAAAAGGCACCCCAATGGCCTTTGATGATGTTCTCTCCGTATCTCCTGCCGTCACGCCCATTAACAGGAAGGAACATCACATGAAATATCATGATAAAACTGCAGAGAAAAAAGCAGCCGGATTTCATAGGATCCGGCTGCTTAGTAAATATAATTTTAGGTGTTATTTGTCTGATTCTGGTTTTGGCTTCCGCAGCCATTTTTAGAATAGAGATAGCTATATAAAATTCCGTGCCTGATTTCGTCTGTGATGATTTCAACCATTATATTTATATGGAGACGTGACTGCATGGCATAAAAGATCTTACGGTATTTTTGTACTGCACTCTGCTCGCCTAACAAGGCTCTTGACAAACCTGCGCAATAGCTTTCTGGCTCCACAAAAGCTTCTCCTTCCGCAGATGGGGGCATCTCACCGGTTAAATCCTGATAAATTTGCCGGAACAATGCATAATGTCCTATTTCATTGTCACGGATACCGGATATAATCTGCTTATCCTCTTCTGAGGAAGCCTGGTTTATGAGCCACATATAAAATACCCTGTCCTCTGTTTCACCCGATAGTGCTTCCAGAATAAGTTCAAGGGCACCATCAAGATTCTGGGGATATGTGAAAATATCAGTATTCATCATCTGTTGAAATGACAGGGGCGTTGCCGGTGTATTCCAATATGGCGGAATATAACCATAAGAATATGGCTGGTAGCCTTCGTAGTCGTAATAACCCATTTTGTGATCTCCAAATAAGAGTCTTTCCATATTCTATGATATTTTCGTATAACCAGTGTTGGTTTCAGGCAAAATTAATGGAAATGTGATATTATTATTCAAATATAGAGAATCTTTTAAAACAGAGCATTTATGGTAAAATATAACTAAGTGAAGAAAAAGGAGGTATGATATGGAACAGAAGCTCCCAACTACCATTGGTGAATACATCGCAGGTCAAAGCATGGAAATACAGCCCATCCTGAAAAAGCTGTACCAGACCATAAAAGAGGCAGCACCAGAAGCAACGGAAAAAATCAGCTGGGGAATGGCCACATTTGACTATTACGGCAATCTGGTACATTTCTCAGCGGGGAAAAAACATGTCGGATTTCATCCGACCCCATCCGCAATCATTGCCTTTCAGGAAGAACTGAAGGAATACCATTACTCAAAGGGCACGGTCCAGTTTCCATATGATAAGCCCCTTCCCCTTGAACTCATAGGAAGGATAGTCCGCTTTCGGACAGCCGAACAGGCCGTTCTTATGGAAGAGAAAAAAGCGGGTAAAACAAAAGAAAAGACTTTGCGCCCCCGCTATCCCATGCCCGACGATGTAATGGCGGAGCTTTATAAGGAGGATTTAACAGAGGCCTACAATGCCCGTCCTCCCTATCAGAAAAATGACTATATCGGCTGGATCACAAGGGCCAGGCGTCCGGAAACCCGCAGAAAGCGGATCGACCAGATGCTTGATGAGCTACGGTCCGGTGATGCCTACATGGGCATGGTATATTCCCCTAAAAAGAACACAAAGACCGGTCTTTCCTGACCGGTCTTTTTTACTCACGGACCAAATCTTAATAATTCTTAATTCCCCTGAATTTCATTGTTATTCTATCCATAAATGATATAATTTTTCATATTAAAATAATAGAAAGGAGGCTGCCGATCCATGAGTACATTGCAGCAGATATTGGTAGTGGATGACGATGCAGACATCCGGGAAGTCCTTCACATTCAGCTGGAAAACAAAGGCTATTCCGTGTCAGAAGCAGCAAACGGAAGTGATGCAGTCGCAGCCGTTACAGATAATCCTGATATTGACCTTATTATTTTAGACATCATGATGCCAGGTTTATCAGGAATCGATGCCTGTACCCAGATCCGGAGGATATCTTCTGCTCCCGTGTTGTTTCTAACCGCAAAATCAAAGGAATGCGATAAAACAGAAGCCTATGAAAACGGCGGCGATGATTATCTTATAAAACCATTTTCACAGGCAGAGCTTCTTATGAAGGTCCGGTCTCTTTTAAGACGATATGTTGTTTATAAAGGGAAAGGAACACCTCTTTTCAATAGTTCAGAAATCCGGCTGCAGGATCTTATGATCGATACAACAGGCCATTTCGTTTATCGGGAAAATCAAAAAATCGAGCTTACGGACACAGAATTCCAGGTTTTGATGTATCTTGTAAAGAACAGAGGAAAAGCCAAGGATGCACAGGCAATCTACGAGGGCGTATGGAATGATAAGTTCCTCCCTTCTTCCACTAATACTGTTATGGTACACATTTTAAAGCTTCGTAAAAAACTGGAAATGGATTTTAACAATCCTACCATCATACGAACCGTTTGGGGAAAGGGCTATCAGATCGATGAAGCATAAATGGATCTCGTCTTTACGATATAAGCAAGTATTTGTGTTGATCATTGGCGCAGTCATCAGCTTTGGGATGTACTTTGCCTCCCAGGCTTTTGGCGATTATATGGTATCCAGGAACCATATGAATGAGGACGCTGCCTGGAAACGATTGACCGGTTACCAAAATTCTTTTGAAAATTACATTAATAAATATAACATATCAGTAAAAAATGTAAGATCCATTTCCAAATGGGTAAAGAACCATAAATACGTCTACGTAACTATTTCTAACGGCAACGAAATCATCTACGAATCCGGTTTCTGGAATGATGCATACGCTCCCTATGAAACTGCCAGTTCCATTGGGGAAAGCAGCAAACAGGCCATACGGGATATTTCCTTCAGCGACGGCACCTATTCCGTGTCCATCATTGATTCATCGGAAATCAAATGGTATAACCTGGTAACTTATATTTCATGGGGAGTTTTTTTCCTGTTTCTGTTTGTGATTCTGATTTTCTATAACCACCGGATCATTGCCCGGATCATGCTTTTGTCAAAAGAGGTATCCCTGATTGAAAAAGGGGATTTGGAGCAGCCGATTTTCTATAAAGGGAATGATGAGATTGCATTGCTGGCAAAAAATGCGGATAACATGAGAAATTCTATCATTACAAGGTATAAAAGCGAAAAAGAAGCCTGGGAAGCAAACAGTGAGCTGATCACTTCCATATCCCATGATATCCGTACTCCCCTAACCTCACTGATCGGCTACTTGGAAATATTGGATTCGAAAAGCTATCATTCGGAAGAACAGTTTGACAAATACATCAAAAGCTGCAGAGATAAATCCATTCAGCTAAAGGATTTATCTGACCGGCTGTTTCAGTATTTTCTTGTGTTCGGCAAAGAGAAGATCTTGATGCAGATGGAGACCTTTGACGCTAAGATCCTTCTCCAGCAGCTGCTTATGGAGTACGTATTTGATCTCGGCAACCTGGGGCTTGACGTTAAAACAGAATTTGTAGAGGAGTCCTGCAGCATAACTGCTGATATCCAATATTTAAGACGGTTATTCGATAATCTGTTTTCCAATGTAAGAAAATACGCCGGCAATGATGGACCGGTCTTTGTCAAAAGCCATATAGACGGAAATGACCTGATCATTACTATCTCCAATGAAATCCGCAGGGACAGCATGTTTTTAGAAAGCACAAACATTGGACTTAAAACCTGCCTGAAAATAGTAGAACAGATGAATGGTACCTTTGAGATACAAAAAAAACGGACAAATTTTAAAGTTCGTGTGACGTTTCCAATCGAACCAGACAGAGAGGAGTAACAACCTATGAGAAACGTACTGGAGTATCTTGAGCACTCTGCAAACACCTATCCGGAGAAAATTGCTGCGGTAGATCAGGAGAATAGCTGCTCTTACAAGGAACTGCTATTACATGCAAAGCAGATCGGCAGTTTTCTTTCCGGTTATGAATTACCTGGAAACCCTGTTGTGGTTTTTATGGATAAAGGCGTGGAGGCTCTTACAGCATTTATGGGCATTGTATATGCCGGATGCTTTTATGTACTGATAAACCCCGCACAGCCTGCTGTGCGGATCCGCCAGATTCTTAAGGTGCTGGAAGCAGATACTGTCATCACCTTGGGGGATTCCAGAGTCCTGCCGGAGGGCGTGGAATTTTCCGGCAATCTGTTTGATTACCATGAGATTGTAAAAAGCGAAATAAAGGAGGAGCCACTAACGCTTATCCGTGATCAGTCCCTGGATATTGATCCTCTGTACTGTAACTTTACCTCAGGCTCTACCGGCGTTCCTAAGGGGGTATTGGTCAGCCACCGGTCGGTGATTGA
>DEYX01000012.1 GCA_002365025.1 Hungatella sp. UBA3147
CTGAACCAAGTATGATGGATGCGTGGAAGGAGTCCGGGGCATCCGGATTTTCCTTTGAAGTTATCGAGGAAATAGAAAGAAATGAAACACAGACGGATCGTGAATTTTCTGACGATGTTAATACACTTCTGGAATTATGGCTGGAAAAGAATCAAAACCTTGATCCTTAATTCCTGATATGGAGGTTAAGCATGGAAAACAGTAGAGTAGGCAGCATAATCCGCACCTTACGTCAGGAACACCGTATGACACAAAGGGAACTTGCGGATATGATGAACCTTAGTGATAAGACCATATCCAAGTGGGAGAGGAGCCTGGGTCTTCCTGATATTTCTCTTATACCGGAGCTTTCCCGGATTTTGGAGATTGATATTATGAATTTACTGGCCGGTGATTTGACTCCCAACGATTTTGCAGGAGGTAATATGAAAAATACAAAATATTTCGTTTGTCCCACATGTCAGAATATAACGTTTTGCACGGGAGAGGCGGAAGTCTCTTGCTGCGGCAAAAAATTAGCAGCTCAGATTTTGAAAAAAGCCGAAGAAGGCGAAAGGCTGACCGTACACTTGGTAGAAGATGACTGGTATTTCACCAGTAAACACCCTATGGATAAAGAGCATTACATTTCCTTTGTAGCATTGGCATCCGGCGACCGCCTCCAGATCATCAAGCAATATCCTGAATGGAATTTAAATGTACGCATTCCCAGAAGAGAACATGGAATGCTGATATGGTACAGTACGGATTATGGATTACGGTACCAGTTGTTAAAATAAGGGCATGGCGGACAGCGGAAGCACTGTCGGCATACCGTTTAAACACGTATCGCTTATAACAAATACGGAATAAATGCACAGGGAGGCTCAATGCCCCCTGTGCTTTTCCTTGCGTTTTTCCTGCCGCAGTTCAAATTGGCGTTCTTTCTCAGCTTCCCGCTGTTCACGGGAACGGGATTTACGCTCCGATTTTACCTGCTCCAGTTGAAGCTTCAAAGCCTGCTGCGCCTTTGTTCCAACCCCGTTATTTTGCAGATGTTTTTCGATGTCCCTCTGCATTCTCTTGGGGTTGATGCGCCGTTCAGTCATTGGTGACGCTTCCAGAGATGGACTAAACCGCAGCCTGTTATAGTTTTTCAGTATGAAATCGTAGATTTCGTAGTCCTTTGGTTCTGCTCCAAAAGTGATTTTACAAGCTTCATATCTGCCTTCAAATTCACGCTCACAGATGCCCACCCAAAAGGGCTCTTCAAAGAATACAGTCAGCCTGGTACCAGTCTTTCTCATGATTAAATCCTCCTTTTATATGCCTTACAAAGAACGGACAACCAAGGAGGCAGGTTACTGACAGCTTTCACTGCGTCCGGACTACCAACCGGAACTGTGTTTTTATCTTTGCACTGTATATTTTAACACTAATGGTCTAATGTTACATTACTTTTCTGCATCTTTTTTATCAGTTTTACTGCTTCATACCAGAATACTGCCAATGCAGCAATCCCTATAGCAGTGAAAAGCATGGATGCAGATAGCGGAGCCAGTTTTAAAAACGTATTTAACGGAGAATACAAAATAATCCCAAGCATTGCAAATGTTCCAAAGATCGCTGCCCACATCACCTTGTCTTTTGCAAGACGTTTTATGGACTGCATTGCAAAATCGTGGTCAGAGCTGTTTACCTGTACCAGGAACAGATTGGAAAGCATGATGATGGTAAGCCCCATGGCTCGGGCTGTGGGTGCATTTGCTTCATTTCCGTCAAGTAAGGTATAATAGGTGCCGAATGAAACGGCAAATATAATCAGGCCCTGCAGGACACTTTTAAAAAGAAGGGTTGGAGTGAGCATCTTTTCGTTGGGATCCCGTGGTTTTCGATTCATGATATCCATTTCGGCAGGCTGCCGTTCCAGTACAATGGAACAGGTCGGGTCAATGAACAGCTCCATCAGCACAACATGCAGCGGCATCAGTAAAAGCGCAGTTGGCCCGATGCCAAGCATAGGGGCAAGCAAGGAAGCAAATGCAATCGGGATGTGGATGGTAAATACATAGCCTACCGCCTTGCGGATGTTATCATAAATACGTCTGCCGTCCTTTATGGTCTCTACAATCGTGGTAAAATTGTCATCCATCAGGATCAGACCGGCAGCTTCACGGGAAACTTCGCTGCCCCGCTTTCCCATGGCAATACCAATATCGGCGTATTTCATTGCAGGGGCATCATTTACCCCATCGCCTGTCATGGCAACAATCTCTCCGTTTTCTTTAAATGCCTTAACGATCCGCATTTTGTGCTCAGGTATAACACGGGAGAAGATCGAAACATCTTTTACTTTATCGCGGAGCTCTTCATCACTCATTTCGTTTAGCATATCGCCTGTAATAATATGATCGCTGTTAGGCATATTGATTTTTTTAGCAATGGAAGAAGCGGTAATGCCATTATCACCTGTAATCATCACTACACGAATACCGGCTTTGCTGCAGACGGCAATGTCTGCCTTCACACTTTCACGGGGAGGATCGGCAAGCCCGATCAAGCCGCAGAATGTCAAGGAGCAGCCGGTGATTTCGGACGGTATTTCTGCTTCACTTTGAAGTTTTGCAGAAGCGACTGCAATGACACGAAGTCCTTCCATGGACATTTCCATGATTTTTTTGTTAACGGTTTCCCTTTCTTCATCCCTGAGATTGCAGATGGTCAGAATCCGTTCAGGGGATCCTTTCGCTGCAATGGCTAACTCACCGTTTCTGTGCCAGATATGTCCCATCATTTTCAGCTCATTGGTAAATGCGTACTCGCCGACCAGTTCTCCGTTAAAAAGATGTTCCCAGGTGATTCCAAGATTGCTGCAATGGGAAAGCATGGCTTTTTCCATGGGATCATAAACGTCTGTTTCACAGCCAAGTCCCATGGTTTCACATAATGTATAATCATTTCCATCCAGTGCCCACACATCCTGCACTGTCATTTGATTCATGGTAATGGTACCGGTTTTATCTACGCAGAGGACTGATACCGCACCCAAGGTTTCAACGGAAGGCAGCTTACGCACCAAAGACTGTTTTTTTGCAAGCCTCCATGCGCCCATGGAAAGAAATACGGTAAGAATAACCGGAAATTCCTCTGGTATCATTGCCATGGCAAGGGTAATGCCGGATAGAATACTTTCAATCAGCCGGTCGTGAAACGTATGGTCCGGAATATTGAACCATGTAAATATTGCCACAAGGGCAAACAGTACCGCAGCGATTCCTGCGCATAGCTTAACAAGACTGCGGGTTTGCTTTTGCAAAGGAGTATCTTCATCAGGAGCTGCGGCCACATTTACACCGATCTTGCCGTATTCCGTGGCAGCACCGATTTTATCGACACAAACAGTTGCCGTGCCCTGGGTGACCAGGGTACCTGCATAACAATAGTCCCGGCGCCAGTAGTCATCAGCGGAATCATCTTGATCTGCTGAAAACTTCCAAACACCCTCAGCTTCGCAGATAAAGGATGATTCATCTGCGCATAATTTCCAAACACCCTCAGCTTCGCCGGTGAGGGAGGATTCATCTACGCATAAGTCGTTGCACCTTACTATCATACCGTCTGCAGGTATTTTGACGCCCTCACAGATCGTCATTAAGTCGCCGGGAACAAGATCAATACTGGCAATGATCTGTTCAATGCCATCGCGGATTACCGTTACATGAGGTGCTGATAAATCCTTAAGCGCATGAAGCGTCTTGTCTGTTTTCCATTCCTGAATGACATCAATGCTGATGACACCCACTACAAAAACAAGCATGATGGCACCGTCTCTGGGTTCACCCAGAATAAAATAGATGATTGCAGCAACAATCAGCAGTAAAAACATCGGCTCACAGATAATGTGAAAGACCTTCTTAAAAAAGCTCTCCATTTTCTGCGGCGTCAATTCGTTTTTGCCATATTGTTCCTGCAATCGCTTTGCTTCGGCAGATGTTAAACCTGCCATGTGACCTTTGTTGTTTGTCATAAAAGTTACCTCCGTTTTAGCCTTTCGGCGTTCGTTTGATAGCTCTATGGCACTCCATTTTCGGGGTCTCTGTTCCATTTTTGTGTAAAAAAATACACCTATGGAACATATTATGAAAACAATAAGTTGTTCTCATAACCGGATGGACGACGCAAAAGCTGCGTCTTTTTATAAGAAGTTAGAAAGAAACTTCTCATAAACCATACTACTGTCCCACAGATGTGCAATATTGCAATCTGTTGCCACTTATTAGGCGGCCCGGCCCCATGACCTTTGCAAAAAGGTTCATCGCCTGCTCAGTTTGTACCGTTGATCTCGCATCCACAATCGGATGTAATGCAGTGCAAAGAGATTACAGAACATTATATGCACGGTTTTTTGGTTTGTCAACCAAAAAGAGAATATTTTTGTTGAAAATATTTTTATTGCCAGTTTATAAAAATTATGAGGATTTATCAAACGATAAACAGAGATGAACTTTAACTTATATCTGTATAGTAACAGTCAATTAGCATGAAAAAGTACACTAAAAAACCTATTTAATAGTAAAAATGATGATGATATTTCGTAAAGTCATAAAAAATACTAATATAATGAACAAGAAAAACGTAAAAAATTGTTGACTTTAAAAAAATGACATGTTAATATTTATTCAATAGTTAAGGGGTGCTGACGGACAGATAGTAAACCCAAATCAAAAAGTGAATAGATGAAATCTAGTTAATATCATATCAGGAAGCACAGTTGGATCGTGAATATGGCTTGAACATATACGAAACCTGCTTGGTTCCGGGGATTTTTGTCCCTGGAATCAGGTGGGTTTTCTTTTTTGGGGGGATCAGGAAGATGAAGATTGTCAAATTTTTAAACAATAATGCCGCATTGGTCTTAGACGGACAGGAGCGGGAACTGGTTGTCATGGGAAAGGGAATCGCTCATTTATCCCATAAAAATGAGGAGATATCACGTGAAATGATTGATAAAATATTCATTTTAGATGATCGCTCTCAGCTTGCTCAGTATACTCAGCTATTTTCGGAAATACCGGGTGAGATTTTTGAATTGGCCGGCCGTTTTGTTACTAAAGCCAAAGAAGACTTGAACCGTACCTTGCAGAATTCTCTTGTCCTGTCACTGGCAGACCATTTAAACAGCATGGTTGCGCGTGGGAAGCTGGGGGCTTATCTGGAAAACAGAATGCTTTGGGATATAAAAAAGATGTATCAGGATGAATTCCGGCTAAGCAGGGAGCTGGTGGCGGAATTTAATAAGCTTTATGATTCCTTGTATGATGATCATGAAGCAGCAACTCTTGCCATGCATTTTGTCAATGCAGAATTGGAATCCGGCATGGAAAATGCAGGGAAGATAACAAAACTCATTGGAGAGATTTTAAACATAGTGAAATATCATTTTTTAATTGACTATGACGAAGAAAGTTATGCCTATTACCGCTTTGTAACTCACTTACGTGTTCTGGCCCAACGGATTTTCCAAGGGTCACAATTAAATGATACCGATATGAGTGAGATATTAAAGGACCACTTAAGCGAACGGTACGAAGCTACGTTTCAGTGTGTAAAAAAAATCAGGGATTTTTTTTGGATCCATTATCAATATTGCTTTACAGAGCAGGAAGGATTATACCTTGCGATCCATATCATTAAGATCCTTGATGATAATATAAAAGTAGACTAGAAAGGGGAGATTTGCCATGGGAAAATACGGGGAACTGGCAAAGAAAATTGTCAAAGAAGTAGGAGGGAAAGAAAATATTGTGTCTTTGGCCCATTGTATTACCCGCCTTCGTTTTCAGTTAAAGGATGAGACCAAGGCACACGATGAAGTTATAAAGAAATTAGATGGAGTCGTTACGGTTATGAAAAGCGGCGGACAATATCAGGTGGTTATTGGCAATCATGTGCCTTACGTGTACGAAGAGGTTTGTCAGGCGGCAGGAATCAGCAGCGAAGGAGGGGAAGCAGCGGATGCAGGAAATAAAAAGCTGTTTGATAAGCTCATTGATACGATCAGCGGCTGCTTCCAGCCATTCTTAGGGATTCTATCAGCAGGCGGTATCATAAAGGGTATATGCGCACTTTTGGTATTTCTCGGCGTTTTTTCCACTACATCAGGTACCTATGCAATGCTAAATGCTATTGGTGATTCTGTGTTCCAGTTTATGCCCATTATCATTGGCTTTACTGCAGCGGGAAAATTTAATGTAAACAGGATGACAGGCATGGCCCTAGGTGCGGCCCTGTGTTATCCGGGCATCCAGTTATCTGCCATGTCAGGAGGAGATGTCCTTGGCGTGCTGTTTGAAGGAAGCGTTTTCCACAGCGCTTATTACTTAAAGGCGTTTGGGGTGCCCTGGGTAGCGAATAACTATTTAAGCAGTGTAATTCCGGTTATTATTGTGGTCTGGTTTGCAAGTTATGTGCAGAAGTTTGCTAAAAAATTAATACCGGAGATGCTTCAAAACTTTTTCGTTCCATTTGTTGTTATGCTTGTATCCATGGTTGCGGGATTTTTGGTCATAGGGCCTGTAATATCTATTCTGACAAGTTTTTTAAACTCAGGATTTTCTGCCCTCTTTGCAGCTTCTCCCATCCTATTTGGTATTCTGACGGGATTCTTCTGGCAGGTATTGGTCATTTTTGGCCTCCATTGGGCTTTGATACCTTTGGCAATCATTCAGCTGGCAGAACTGGGATATATCAACGTATTAAGCGGAATGTATGGCGCGAGCTTTGCACAGACTGCCTGTGTGCTTGCCATGTACTTTAAACTCAAGGATAAGAAAACAAAATCACTTTGTATTCCCGCCGTGGTTTCCGGTATCTGCGGTGTGACAGAGCCTGCGATTTATGGTATTACCCTTCCGAAAAAACTGCCCTTTATTTACTCCATGATCGGTGGTGCTGCAGGCGGAGCTATTATGACTACTATGAATGCAACCTCTTATACTATGGGCGGCCTTGGAATCTTTGGGGTGGTAAACTATATTAATACTGCAACAGGAGATGCAAGCGGAATGGTTACTTCCTTTATCTGTATCGCCGTTTCTTCCCTGGTTGGATTTTTACTTACTTTCTTCTTCTGGAATGATAAAGAAACGCCGGAAGAGGTTAATCAGGGATCTGACCCATCATCAGGGACACAAGAAAGTCCTGCAAAGCTTCTTTCCATAGAGGTTCTTTCTCCGGTAGAAGGTGATATTGTTCCATTGGAAAATCTGGAAGATGCTGCATTTTCCAGCGGTACTCTAGGAAAGGGGATCGCGGTAAAACCATCAAAAGGAGTCGTCGTTTCTCCGGCAGACGGTGTGATCAGTGCCTTTTTCCATACAAAACATGCTTTGGGCATTAAAGCTGACAATGGTTTGGAAATTCTGATTCACGTTGGAATGGATACCACAAGATTAGAGGGCGAAGGCTTCACTGCGAAGGCCGAGCAGGGGCAGAGGGTAAAAAAAGGCCAGGTCTTATTGGAGTTTGATATGGATTTTATACATTCTAAGGGATATTCATTGGTGACACCGGTATTGATTACAAATTTAAGTGAACATGACGGTATGATTTTGTGGAAAGACAAGAAGGTTACTACAGAGGATTGTCTGATAGGAATTGAGAGAGCAGCTGCCCTTTCATGATCTTTGTATCCAGATACCATGGGCAGAAAAATATATTGGAAAGGAGTTAGCATATGGCGTTTAGAGAGGGTTTTTTATGGGGCGGTGCAACTGCTGCCAACCAATGCGAAGGAGGATATGCAGAGGGAGGCAGGGGACTTGCCAATGTGGATGTGGTTCCGCATGGCAAAGACCGCTGGGATGTCGTCACCGGAGCAAAGAAAATGTTCGGCTTTGATGAAGAACACTATTACCCGGCAAAAAAGTCGATTGATATGTATCATCATTATCTTGATGATATAAAATTATTTGGGGAAATGGGCTTTAAAACTTATCGTCTTTCCATCGCATGGAGCAGAATCTTTCCTAACGGGGACGACGAACTTCCCAATGAGGAAGGATTGAAATTTTACGAATCTATTTTCAAAGAATGCATCAAGTATGGCATTGAACCGCTTGTTACTTTGGTACATTTCGATTGTCCCATGCACTTGATCACAGAATACGGCGGCTGGAGGAACAGAAAGGTCATCGATTTTTTTGTAAATTACTGTAAAACTGTATTTACCCGTTACAAAGGGCTGGTAAAGTATTGGCTTACTTTTAATGAAATTAACATGATTCTCCATGGCCCTTTTATGGCAGCAGGATTATTTTTTGAAGAGGGAGAAAACAGAACCCGGATTCAGTACCAGGCAGCCCATCATGAACTGGTTGCCAGTGCTTTGGCAGTCAGAATGGCTCATGAGATCGATCCGCAGAACAAGGTTGGCTGTATGCTGGCGGCGGGACAATATTATCCCTTCACCTGCAAGCCTCAGGATGTATGGGCGGCATTTGAAAGCGACAGAGAGGGATATTTCTTCGTTGATGTACAGGCAAGAGGCGAATACCCTGATTATGCCTGGAAACGCTTTGAGAGAGAGAAAATTAAGCCGGATATTACAAAAGATGATCTGGAGATATTGAAAGAGTCGCCTGTAGACTTCATTTCTTTTTCTTACTATTCGTCAAGAGTAGCCAGCGGGGATCCAACGGCTGCAGGGACTACCGAAGGCAATGTATTTGCTTCCCTGAAAAATCCTTATCTGGAAGTCAGCCAGTGGGGCTGGCAGATCGATCCTCTGGGTCTTCGCATTACACTCAATGCTTTGTATGACCGCTACCAAAAACCGCTGTTTATCGTGGAAAATGGTTTGGGTGCGAAAGATGTGGCTGATGTAAATGGATATGTGGAAGACGACTACCGCATTGACTATTTAAAATCCCACATTGAGGCCATGAAGGATGCGGTTGATATTGATGGTGTGGATTTAATGGGATATACGCCCTGGGGCTGTATTGATTTAGTAAGTGCTTCCACCGGAGAAATGAGCAAGCGCTATGGCTTTATTTATGTAGATCTTGATGATTCAGGAAATGGGACCGGAAGACGTTTCAGGAAAAAATCTTTTTATTGGTATAAGAAAGTTATTGCTGCTAATGGGGAGGATCTGACCTGTTAAAACCGGATTGCCATGCCCGTCAAGAGGGGGCGGGCCGGCAGCTATCCGGCGGGAATGATCTAAAGGAGTATTTAATAATAAGGATGAGGAATAAAGAATGAAAATATTTACTGGATATATGTCAGCGTTTTTACTGGGAACCATGCTTTTAACAGGCTGCCAGACGTCATCTGTGAAGCAGCCGGAGACGGCAGTAACGAAGAATGAAACGGCAGAAACAAAGAATGAAACAGAGAAAGCATCTGCAGATGAGTCTGCGGAAGCGACTGATACGGTGACACTTTATATTACACGTCACGGTAAGACCATGTTAAATACTTCAGACCGATCACAGGGCTGGATCGATGCACCGCTTACACCCGCCGGTATAGAAGTGGCAAGCGCTTTGGGACGGGGCTTAAAATCAGAGGGAATTGAATTTGACGCCGTGTATACAAGTGATAGCGGGCGGGCCATTGAAACGGCAGAAATTGTTCTGAAAGAGAAGGGCCAGAATCTTGAGATACATAAAGACAAAAGGCTCAGGGAGTTTAACTTTGGTACTTATGAAGGTATGCCAAATGATGAAATGTGGGGAGCAATTGCAGCAGCGCAGGGCATAACACTGGAGGATATGATGGCTTCCATGCAGACAGGAAGCTTCATGGATACGGTTGCACCTTTTGCAGATAATCTGGCACAGCTGGATAAGGGTAAGGCGGCGGAAGAGGGCAATTGGCCTGCGGAAGATATTGTCACAATTCAGGACCGTTTACAGGCGGCATTTAGCGATATCGTAAAGGAATCCATGGACAAAGGCTATGGGGATGTTCTTGTAGTTTCTCACGGATTAAGCATCGGAACTTTTCTTTCTACAATCGATGCAAATGCTAAAGTGCCGCCATCAGGGCTTAAAAATGCCAGTGTATCGAAAGTGGTTGTCAGAGACGGCATATATACAGTTGAAACGGTAAATGATTTGTCTTATGCTGAAAAAGGAAATTGATTATAAAAAGATCATAAAAGGAAAGAGGGGATGGAATTAACCTCATCTTGCTTTGTATCACGTTTTAGGCTATACTGGTGTTGCTTTATACTATAACAGGCAAAGGAAACGTGATTTACATGGATATAGAGATTAAGCATAAAACAGCAATTCCCCGCTATCAGCAAATTGCCGTAGAAGTGGCGGCCCGGATCGCCAATGGGGAATATGAGGTAGGTGAGAAGATATACGCCCGTTCCTCCCTGGCCAGCCAGTACAGCGTATCTCCGGAGACTGCACGGCGGGCGATCTGCATACTCAGCGATCTGGGGATCGTAACCTCGGAAAAGGGTAATGGGATCATCATTAGGTCCCAGAAAAAAGCAGCAGAGTACATCCAGCAAAACAATAAGCGGCAGACCATCGATACAATCAAAGAGAATCTTTTAAAGAGTTTCAGCCGCCAAAAACAGGAAATGGAGAATTTAAATGACTGCCTGAAGGATCTGATAGAGGCCTCCGTTCATTTCCGGTCAATGAATCCGTTTATGCCGTTTGAGATACGGATCACCAGTAACTGTGTTCATTTGAATAAGACGGTAACGGAAATCCAATTTTGGCAGCGGACCGGGGCAACGGTGATTGCAGTCAGCAGGAATGATACTGTTATGAAATCCCCCGGACCATACGTTGCTCTTTCGGAAAATGATACCATATATTTCATAACTCAGGATGACACTCCTGATCGTGTAAGAGAATTTTTATATCCGTCCAAATAAGAGTTTTATCATAACGCTTGAAGCTATTTCGCTTCAGGCGTTTTTTTTGAAATTTGACAAAGTGACAACTCTATAATATAATTAAGTTGTTACTTTGCTAAAAAGGAGGGAGATATATGATACAATTTGAACGTATTTCCAAACGTTATAAGACAAAGCAGGTTCTGAATCAAGTTACATTTACGATAAATAGCGGTAGTCTGGTTGCTATTATTGGTGAGAGTGGTTGCGGAAAGACCACACTCTTAAAAATGATCAACCGGCTGATCAAACCCACATCGGGTACGATCTCCATTGATGGGAAAAATATAGGCAGCATGGATGAAGTAGCCCTGCGGCGGAAAATCGGATATGTGATCCAGCAGACAGGACTGTTTCCCCATATGACAGTTAAGGAAAATATTGAGTTGATTCCAAAGCTTGAAAAGATGCCGCCCAAGGACGTTGAAGAAAATACAAAGAAGCTGATGCAGATGGTAGGACTTGACTGTGATGAGTTTTTGAATCGTTACCCGACGGAGCTTAGCGGTGGGCAGCAGCAGCGTGTCGGTGTTGCCAGAGCTTTTGCCACGGATCCGGATATTATCCTGATGGATGAGCCTTTTTCGGCCCTGGATCCCATGACACGGTCAGATCTTCAGGATGAGCTGGTGCAGCTGCATGCAAAGTTAAAGAAGACGATCGTTTTTGTAACACATGACATGGATGAGGCCATTAAGATCGCGGATATGATCTGCATCATGAAGGATGGCGATATTTTGCAATATGATACGCCGGAGAATATCTTAAACAACCCTGTGGATGAGTTTGTTTCTAACTTTGTAGGAAAAAACAGGATCTGGTCTTCACCGGAATACATCAAGGTTTCTGACATTATGATCGAACAGCCTGTCACTGCCACCAAAGACTTATCTGTCTTAAAATGCATTGAAAAGATGCGCAGGAACAAGGTCGACAGCCTGCTCATGGTGGATCTGGACAGCAGGCGCCTGATCGGGATTGTCAAGGCCAGAAAATTAAGAGGCATTGAGGACAGAACCCAGTTGGCAGATCAATTTATGTATAAGGACTTTCCTACTCTTTTACCGGAACAATGTATATTGGATGCACTGAAAATAGTGACTGAAAACCAGGTGTCAACGGTTCCGGTGGTTGATGATCAAAGGCGTCTTAAGGGGCTCATTACACGGAGCAGTCTGGTGACGACCCTGAGTCAGCAATACTTTGACTATGAAGGAGGAGAGTCAGAATGAACTTTTGGAATTATATAATCAGTAATTATCCCCAGATTCTTTCATTGTTGATCGAACATCTGAAGCTGACTGCCATATCGGTGGGTCTGGCTATCCTGATCGGGGTGCCCCTTGGTATCTTTATATCATTTGCGGCGAAAGCCAGTAAACCGATATTAGCGGTTGCAAATGTGATTCAGGCAATTCCCAGTATGGCGCTGCTTGGTTTCATGATCCCCCTATTGGGAATCGGTGTCATTCCTGCAATTGTTGCAGTCGTTCTATATTCTCTTCTTCCCATTATTAAGAATACCTATACTGGAATTGATAATATTAATCCCCAGACGCTTGAGGCGGCCAAAGGAATCGGATTGACGCCCTTTCAGGTGCTGACAAAGGTGCAGATTCCCCTTGCTCTTCCTGTTATTATGGCAGGAGTGCGGATCGCTTCTGTTACAGCAGTAGGGCTGATGACCATGGCTGCGTTTATTGGTGCCGGGGGCCTTGGATACCTGGTATTTTCCGGGATACGTACGGTAAACAACAATCAAATTCTGGCTGGTGCCATTCCTGCCTGTTTGTTGGCACTGATGGTAGACTTTCTGATTGGTCTTACAGAAAAGCTGGTAACTCCGGTCAGCCTTCAAAAGGGAGATGCCTCGGTTAAGAAAAAAAGCAGGAATATCCAAAAGGCAATGCTGGGAGCGGCTGCAATGCTAGTTGCGGCTATATTTCTTTTCACATCCGTTGGCAGTGTATCAGGGGATGCCCGTACCCTGTCAGTTGGCTCAAAAGATTTTACGGAGCAAGAGATTCTTGGGAATATGGTGGCAGATTTAATAGAAGACAGAACGGATATCACAGTAAACAGAAAGCTGAGTCTGGGAGGGTCACAGGTGTGCTTTGCTGCAATGAAGACTGGAGATATTGATCTTTATATTGACTACAGCGGTACCTCATACAGTGACATCCTCAAACATCCGCCGATCAGTGATATGGAGCAGGTGTATAAGACGGTAAAGGAAGAGTATAAGGAGCAGCTTAATCTGGAAGTGCTAAAGCAGATGAGCTTTAATAATACTTATACATTGGCTGTAACGAAAGAAATGGCTGAGAAGTATCATTTGGATAAAATAAGTGATCTTGCCAAAATAAGCGATACCTTAACATCCGGTACTACGTTTGAATTCTCCAACAGGGAGGATGGATTGTCCGGACTTCAGAAAACATATGGTTTCCAAATAGGAAAACGCCTTACCTTAGATTCTGCTCCCCGTTATACGGCTTTGGGAAGCGGTGAAGTGGATGTCATTGATGCCTTCTCCACTGACGGATTATTAAAAAAATTCGACTTAAAAACACTGGAAGATGATAAAAGCTTTTTCCCGCCCTATTTTGCCATTCCGGTTATTCGGGAGGAAGCTTTGGAGAAATACCCGGAAATTGCCGGAATCATGGAAGAATTGGCACCGTTTTTAACCAATGAAGTTATGATTGAACTGAACTATAAAGTGGATGAATTACAGCAGACACCTGCTGCAGTCGCCCAGGAATTTCTGAAAGAGAATGGATTGATATCATGATTTATGGGATTCTGCTTTTTGCTTTTCTATCCTTTGTTTTTACTTCTCCCAAGTGTCGCTGGCTGATGAGCGCTGACCGGCCTCTGTCCCTGAGGGAAGAAAGAATCGGTTTAATGTTTGGACGGTATATGCGGGATGTGGCAGTTGTAATGCTGCTTTTATGGTTGCTTGGAACTTTGCGCATTCCCTGGGTATATGTGATTGCAGGATGTGTGTTTATCCTGCGTACATTGAGTTTTCTCATTCATATGGCCCAGGTTTTTATAAATGATTAAATGCTGTCCGGAAAGAAGTTAGAATATATCGAACAAGAGCCGTTGCATCGGAAAGAAGATGCAATGGCTCTTTTATATTGAACAGCAACAGCAATAGCAATAGAGTATAGCCTATAGCTCTGACAAGTAAATGCAGTAGTCTAAAATAACATTCCCTTGTTCATCTTTCTCGGAAAATCTCGGACAGTTATACCTTTCAAAAAAATAAATCCTTTTTTCATTATCGTCCTGAAAATTACCCATGCCATGTTCCTGAAATTTAGCAATACACTCATCGTGCATGCCATAGATGCTGCCGTCATTCTCTTTGCCTTTTATCCAGCATACACCGATGCTGCCCTCATCCAAATCTATAAAATCATAGCCGTCGGGGACAGATGTATCAGGTGGTAGGAATATGCCAATCCAGTATTCAAAAGTGTTTTCAATATCGCTGCTGTTGCAGCGCATAAAACCCAGATAACTGCTTTCAATAATCGGGTCACCGCCAGGCTTTTCAAGCTCCCCAAACCAGCCGTTTCGAAACCATTCCATCCATTTGTGGCCAAATCCGCCAGATCTGTCAGCGTTGGTATAGCATTTCCCAATAAAACGCAATGAGGGTAAATGCTCTTTATAGACTTTAATAATCTCTGCCATTTTTATTCCCCCTATTTAACGACTTTTTATAACCTTATTTTAACAGAAATCCGCCAGAATACAATATAGCAGTCTGGAAAAAAATGGATGATACTCCACATGGTTTCTTAGGTGCAGCAGATGATAAAGTTGAGATGCTGTTTATCCATGTTAAGGCCAGAGGAAAAGGAATTGGAAAGAAGCTTATCTGCTATGCTGTTGATAATTTAGATGTAAAATATGTTGATGTAAATGAACAGAATGATCAGGGCATAGGATTTTATAAACACATGGGTTTTCATGTCATTAACAGGTCAGAGCTTGATGAACAAGGCAGACCATTTCCAATACTGCATCTTAAATTAAGTGACGATAAATAGTAACAGATTGATAAGAAAAAGGCGAAGAACCATGCAGGGGATCGCCTTTTTTGCCTAATATCTGATTTATAATTCAACAGCATTATGTAACTATATTTCCATAAAGTTCTATTCTATATCATTGCAAAGAAGTAAAAATGGTGATAAGATATAGTTTACCCACTCATATATTAACTATGTCATATATAATGGAAAGGTAAAATTATGTCTGATAATTATATTCGGGTTTCTGGAGCTAGGGAGCGGAATCTAAAAAATATTAATGTCCTGATACCCAAAAAAGAAATTACGGTTTTTACCGGAGTATCCGGTTCTGGTAAATCGTCACTCGTATTTGATACAATAGCAGCAGAATCCCAAAGGCAATTAAATGAAACATACACCAGTTTTATCCGTCACCGTATGCCCCATTACGGAAAACCTGATGTGGATATGATCGAAAATTTATCGGTAGCTTTTATAATTAACCAAAAACGGTTGGGTGGTAATGCACGGTCAACGGTGGGCACGATTACAGATATTTATTCTTTATTACGTCTGTTGTTTTCACGGATTGGAAAACCTTTTGCCGGATATTCTGACGTTTTTTCATTCAATAATCCGGCTGGAATGTGCAGCTGCTGTCAGGGATTAGGAAAGATGGAAGCAGTTGATATTGAACGTCTGTTAGATAAAAATAAATCTTTAAATGAAGGAGCAATCCGTTTTCCTACTTTTGAACCCGGCGGCTGGCGGCTGACCCGGTATATCTATTCTGGATTTTTTGATAATGATAAAAAAATTAAGGACTATTCTGCCGAAGAACTGGATCTGCTTCTTTATGCTGACGGCATTAAGGTGAAAGATCCTCTTCCCGAATGGCCTAAAACTTCATTGTATGAGGGGGTGGTTCCACGGATCGAGCGGAGCTTTCTTAAAAAAGAGGATGGCGAAAAAGTTAGATACAGCAAAGAAATTGAGGGCTTTATCATAAAGCAGGATTGTCCGTACTGCCATGGGACACGCCTGAATGACAGAGTATTATCCTGCAAAGTGAATGGTAAGAATATAGCGGAATGCGCTGATATGCAGATAAACGAACTATTAGAATTTATCCAGTCAATCAATGCTCCAGTGGCGGCAGCAATTGTTTCAGAATTAGTGAATCGTCTGCAGCAAATGGTATCCATTGGATTGGACTATTTAAGCTTAAGCAGACAGACATCCACTCTTTCGGGCGGGGAATCTCAAAGAATCAAAATAGTTTGCCAGCTGGGCAGCAGCTTAACAGACCTTACTTATATTTTTGACGAGCCCAGTATCGGACTGCACCCTCACGATATAAGCAAGATCAATGACCTTATGAAACTTTTGCGTGACAAAGGCAATACCGTACTTATCGTGGAGCATGACCCTGATATAATAAAGATTGCAGACCAAGTGATTGATATGGGGCCCGGCGCGGGAATCCATGGGGGCGAAATCGTATATCAGGGGAGCTTACAAGGGTTAAAAGCATCGGGTACATTGACAGGGAAGTATCTGTCTTACCGGCCTGAATTAAAAGCTGGCACACGTTCCCCGAAAGGCTGGCTTTCCATTCACAATGCAACTCTGCACAATTTGAAGAACCTTTCAGTTGAAATACCCAAAGGAGTAATGACGGTTGTGACAGGGGTTGCCGGTTCAGGAAAAAGTACGCTTATCAATCAGGTGCTGCCCCGATTTTATCCCGATACTGTTTTTATCGACCAAAAGGGAATACAGGCATCAAAGCGTTCCAACATAGCAACTTTTACAGGTATCTTTGATATGATCAGAAAACTATTTGCAAAAAGTAACGGTGTCAGCGCCTCCCTGTTCAGTTTCAATTCCCAAGGCGCATGTCCTGCTTGTAAAGGCTTAGGTGTTACCTATACAGATTTAGCGTTTATGGATACCATGGTTACAGTATGTGAAGAATGTCACGGGAACCGTTATACCGATGAAGTGCTTGGGTATAAGCTAAGAGGTAAAAATATTGGTGAAATACTTAAAATGACCGTATCGGAGGCCTTGGAATTTTTTGGGGAAGAAGAAATAAGAACAGTGCTGAAAAGGCTTTCAGATGTTGGAATTACCTATATTTCTTTGGGGCAGCCCTTAAACACACTTTCAGGAGGGGAATCGCAGCGGATCAAACTGGCTTCCGAGCTTTTAAACGGAGGGAAAGTTTATGTTTTGGACGAACCCTCAACAGGCCTGCATATGGCTGACATAAAACAGTTGATTGGTATAATGAATCGTCTTGCAGAACAAAATTCCACCCTTATTGTTATAGAGCATAACTTGGATATTATTTGCCAGGCAGACTGGATTATTGACTTAGGCCCATATGCCGGACAACATGGCGGTAAAATTATGTTCACAGGGTTGCCGGAAGATTTAATTAATTGTAAAGATTCCCTGACAGGAAAATCCCTGAAAAAATATATGAATAAAATATAGGAGATCGGCTTTATGGCAGTAAAAGAATTAGAAGAAAATTATGTCCCTTTTCAATGTATGATTGTATCTGATTCAAACAAATTTAACGTAGAAGGTGTTTCAACTGCACAGTACTATATCCTTGATACGCTGAGTAATCAAGGGCCAAAAACAACGAAAGAGCTTGCCGAAATGAAAGGAATCTCGCAGTCAGGCATTTCAAAATTGACGAAACGGCTGTTGGAAAAAAAGTATATCGTACAGGAAAGGCAGCTTAATGACCGCCGTTCCTATAAAATTATACTGACCAGTGAGGGAAAAGCCTTTTTAAACCGTGTCGATGATTTTGGAAATGAAATCATGAACTTAATTGAAGAAGCATTAACGCCAGAGGAAGTAAAGGCCTTTTCAATGATGTGCAAAAAAATCACCAGCTTGTATGCTGAAAAAACATGATGGCTTAAGTGAGAAGAGAAGGAGGGTGGTTATTTGAATTATATCTTTACAAACAGCATTAAAGAGGATAATGCATTACGGCGCAGTTATAACAGCTTAGCTGAAAAAACCTTTGGCCTGTCTTTTGAAGAATTTTATCAGAATGGATATTGGACAGATAAATATATTCCATATTCCTTGATTGATGATGGAAAGGTAATTGCTAATGCATCTGTGAATATATTAAAATCCTTTTATAATGGGCAGGAAAAACGGTGCATCCAGATTGGCACTGTTATGACGGACTCCGATTATAGAAACCAGGGGTTATCCAGATATTTAATAGAAAGAATTTTAAATGAATGGAAAGAAACATGTGATACCATGTATCTGTTTGCCAATGACAGTGTTCTTGATTTTTACCCTAAATTTGGTTTTGTGAAAGCCGTAGAATACCAATGCAGCAGTCCGATCACTCCAACAAAAGGACGTGTAAGGAAACTTGACATGAGCCATGCAAGTGATCGTGAATTCTTGAAGCGGTATTACTCGAAATCCAACCCATACTCTGCGCTTGCAATAAAGGATAACTATGAATTGCTTATGTTTTATTGTACTTCATTGATGAAAGATTGCGTGTACTTTCTGGAAGATTTTGATGCTGTAATAATTGCTTCAAATAAAAATGAAATTTTAACTTGTTATGATATTTTCAGCGACGGGAATCATGCTTTGATTGAAATGGTATCCAGAGTAGCAGAGTCTCAAATACGCACTATAGTTTTTGGCTTTACTCCTGCAGAACATGCAGCTTTTCATTCACGAATTCTCGAAGAAGAGGATACAACTCTCTTTGTTCTTAAAGGAAAGGAAAATTGGTTTGTGAATCATCAAATGATGTTTCCTGTTTTGTCACATGCATAATTGAATTAAAAGCATGAGCAACGATGATGTATCATAGGGTATTGTGAGATGCAGCTGATTGAAAGAACAAAGGAGAGTAAAAAAGTAATCATAATATTAATTAGTGAAACAATTAGCTGAGGAGGGCCAATGTTAGCTTATAGAACTTTAAATAATGCAAGTATAGAAACACTTCACGAAGCATTTCAGAATGCATTTTCTGATTATCAGGTTGAAATGAATTTATCCATTGAAATATTCAAACAAATGCTGCAAAGAAGAGGATATGCTCCGGAGATATCCATAGGTGTGTTTAAAGATGATCGGTTGGTCGGGTTCGTTCTAAATGGACTTCGAAATTTAAACGGAAAAACAACGGTGTATGACATTGGAACAGGTGTTATCATTGATTACAGAAGACAAGGTGTCACAAGTAACATGCTTTTGAATGTCAAAGAAGTACTTAAACAAAAACATATAGAACAGTATTTACTTGAGGTTATTCAATCCAATACGTCTGCACTTCAATTGTACAAAAAAGAGGGATTCAAGATTCGCAGGAATTTTTCCTGCTTTAAAATAGACAAAAAGAGTTATGTTCCTGTAAAAAACTATAAAGTTGAGCACACGGATCAGATGGCGTGGGATCAATTAAGAGAATTTTGGGATTTTGAACCATCATGGCAAAATTCAATTGATTCGGTTAATGCGGTACCAGAGGAATTTTTTTATTCAATTGTATATGATGATAATACAATTGCTGGATACGGTATTATAAATAAAAATACAGGAGATATCCCTCAAATTGCAGTAAAGAAAGTTCATAGAGGGAAGGGAATTGGAAGAAGCATTGTTACTGATTTAGTCGAAAATACGGAATCTCAAAAAATAAGTATCCTTAACGTAGATGACGATTCGAAATACATGAAAGATTTTTTGATAAAATTAGGGTTTGAACCTACTGTGAGTCAGTATGAGATGCTTTTGCACATAGGACAGGAATGATGATTTGTGCGCGGAGGAGGCCATGTATGAGATATAAGCATATTGTTTTTGATATTGACGGAACATTGATAGATACTGAATATGCAGTTCTGCACTCTTTGCAGGACACCTTAATTGCCGTAACCGGGATTAGCAGGGAAATCAACGAGCTGACATTTGCATTGGGGATTCCCGGAAAGAACGCATTGAAAATACTTAACGTCCCGGAACGTTCAATTTCGCTTATTCTGGGACATTGGGAAAAATGTATGTCTAATTACAGCAATACGGTATGTGTTTTTCAGGGAATAAGTGAGTTGTTGGACGCCCTTGTACAATACGGCTGTGAATTAGGGATTGTCACATCAAAAACAAGAGAAGAATTTAAACAGGATTTTGAACCATTTGATATCAGCAAATATTTCACAACGATTATTTGCGCTGATGATACGGTGGAGCACAAGCCAGATCCAGACCCTCTTTTCAAATACATAGAAGTCTCAAATGCGAACAATAACGAATTGATTTATATTGGGGACAGTGTATATGACTGGGAATGTGCCAAAAGTGCCAAGGTTGATTTTGCTTTGGCGGGCTGGGGAAGTCTTTCCAAAGAAATAAAGGCAGATTATTACTTAGAAAAACCTGACGATCTTCTTTTAATTATGAGGGATTGAAACATCGCCAGCCGAATTGTACCTTAATTTAAGAATACTTTCATATTTATGATGCCGCTGCGCTGTAGAATCTTCTTTCTAACAGCTTTTCATGTTGTGCTTATAATTGTTATGATAGCAGTCCCCTGTGATGAAAGTATTTCAGTCACAGGGGACTTTTGTATTATAACGATTGTATGAGGTGTGACTTATGAAAATAATGAATATAGGCATCCTTGCTCACGTAGATGCAGGAAAAACAACATTAACAGAGAGCATGCTCTATACCAGCGGTACAATTGCTGAATCTGGGCGTGTTGATCGCGGTTCGACTATTACAGATTCTATGACACTTGAAAAACAGAGAGGAATTACAATACAGGCGTCTATAGCTTCTTATGAATGGAAACATGTTAAAATCAATTTAATTGATACCCCAGGGCATATCGATTTCTATTCAGAAGTAGAGCGCTCCTTAAATGTATTAGATGGTATTGTTTTACTGATCTCAGCCAAGGACGATATTCAGGCACAAACACGTATTCTTTTCGATGCAATAAGAAAAAGGAAGCTTCCTGCTTTGATTTTTTGCAGCCGGCTGGTTCACTTAAGCTTCATGTTGCTTTTTATATGTTTTTAGGAAATGTGGGCATCAAATGGGTACTACGGGCTTCCAAATGGTAAAGGAAAACCCGCATAGAACGTATTCCTATGCGGGTTTATAGCGGAAGCGGTGGGATTCGAACCCACGTGCCCTTGCGGACAACCGCATTTCGAGTGCGGCTCGTTATGACCACTTCGATACGCTTCCAAGTAGAAAATATGTTGTTTGTATGCGGAGATTACGTGATTTCAAATCAGGTCGGTAATGACCGCTTCGTATATTCTCCGCCTTATAAAAAAGACGAACGATATAATTATACACGAGAAATCTAATTTTGTGTAGTACTTTTAGTAAAATTTTCATTTTTTCCCGTATAAGCACCAGTGCTATGGAAATAATAGGAACATATATGAAAAAGTGCATAATTTTATTTGAAAAAATCACTTATTTTTATTGAAAAGACACACAAAAAATATTGAAAAAGGAGATGCCAGAGATGAGAAATTTGAAACATACATTTTCTACGGTGGAAGATCTGATTGCATTTGTAGTAAGAGCGGAAAGGTGCAGCTTTGATATTGATGTCATTTACAACCAGCTGGTTATTGACGGAAAATCGCTGATGGGAGTTATGCTCATCGGCATTGGTAAACAGGTTGAGATCGTTTGCCATAATGCAGCAGCTTCTCCTGAAGAATTAGTAGGCCATGCCGCCTGAATACTGGAATATTAGAACATCAGGCAGGAACAGAGCGGAAGAAGCCGGTCCCATCTTTTAAAGGAAAAGGGGACCGGCTTTCCCTTTTTGTTTCACTGACCATTACCATGACAGCGGTCTGCAGTCTGCCAGGCAAGACCCGGTCTGATAATGTTTTATTCAATAAGAGATTTAATTTGCAGTTTTAGCCTGTTTCTGATTGACTTTATCCTAAGGAAAGACGTAAACTTAGTAAAAGGGAAAATCAGGAGTTTGAGATATGACGAATCAGACAAAAGAAAGCTATGACGAACTGGAACGCCGCCGCCGCGCAAGAAAAAGGCGGAAGAAGCAAAAGAAGCAGCAAAAAAGAAGGCGGATCATCTACATAGTGGTCAGAGTAATCATTCTGTCCATAGCCTTGGCTGGGATCGCATGGGGGATCAGTCTGCTGTTTTTTAAAAATTATGTGGATCTAAAAAAGGTTACCATGCCTGACTGGGTGGAGGAGGACTTCATTCAGCAAAACCCTTACTCAAGACCTGGGACAGAAATGAAAAGAGCGGATGGTATAGTGGTTCATTATGTGGCCAATCCAGGTACTACGGCCAAACAGAACTTGAATTATTTTGACAGTCTGAAGAACCAGACAGGAGACAAGAAGATTTCGGCCAGCAGCCATTTTATGATTGGGCTGGAAGGAGAAATACTTCAGGGAATTCCCATTTATGAGGTAGCTTATGCCACATCCAAGGAAAAAAATGTGGATACGGTATCCATTGAATGCTGCCATCCTGATGAGACAGGGAAATTTAATGATGAAACTTATGATTCCCTGGTAAAGCTGACGGCCTGGCTTTGCAGGAATCTGGGATTGACGGAAAAAGACGTGATAAGGCATTACGATGCCACAGGTAAGGATTGTCCAAGGTACTTTGTAGCTCATGAGGATGCGTGGAAGAAGTTCCTTTCTGATGTGAAAGCGGCCAGAAAGCTGCCGGATGAAGGGGAAAGATAAGGATAAAAAAGATAAAGAAAAAGAACAAGAACCTCCAATAGGCTCTGTCAGGCTTATTGGAGATTCTCCCTGTACATTATTCTTCTCCAAATAATTCATGGTCTATGATTCTTACTGCATCTGCGATGCAGTCATTGCAGGAACGAAGGACCTTTCCGGTTTCCACGCCCTTTAAATCCTTGCAGATCACACTTTTGTTTTGTTCCTTAAATTCTGATAAGCATTTTTGGGACGCTTCGTGAGAGGTCCTCTTGGAATCCGGCCGGTCCAGGTGGACGGAACTGTTTTTTAGCCCGGAAAGTACGGCAGCAGCGCTGATGGCCCCGCAGGTACCTTCCATACCGCCCATACCAAGGCCCATGCCTTCCGTAACGCGGAACATGGTTTCCTCGTCAATGCCTGTTTTATCACAGAAGGCACAGGAGACAGCCTGTGCGCAATTATACCCCTTTGCATGTTTGTCTAGAGCTTCTTCCACTCTTTTTGATGTTGTGTCTGACATGTAATGTTTCCTCCTGAAGTTATGATATCCACTGTATTGCCCGGTTACGCTTCGGTCTGGGCAGAAAACAAGTGAAATTTAAAAAATATTACGTGAAACAAAAAGCCGCCCAGGCAGGTGGCAAACAGATAAACAGCATTCCCTATGGATATGCCGAATTTTAACGCAATTTCATGAAAAACGATCTGAGCCGACGGGTAATAGGGAGAAATGTAGAACATATCTGCCTGACCCAGAGGCTTTGCTGTCCGATTGATAATAGAAGCTATGATGCAGCAGATGAAAAACAGGGGAAGTGTCCGCACGAAACCCAAAATCGAAGTATCGGAAAGACGGGAAAATGCGATGACCAGCCCTATAAAAATCAAAAGCAGGTGCCAGATCAAACCGTGAAGGGTTAAGAACCAATAAGGATGAAAAAGCCCGGATGGTTCTGCCAGGGCCATAATGCCTCCTAAAAGGTTGAAATCCTGCATAAAGGTGCATAGCACCCTTTGCCCGTTCTTAGAAGGGATCAGCGGAAGAATGAGGCAGAGGTACATGGGAAGGCTGCAAAGCTGAAATGGAAAATACCACCAGTTGTAGGTCTGTTCATTTACCACATAATATAAAAAAAGCTGTTTCCAGCATTCGGAGGCAGCCAGAAGAAGGCCGCAGAAAAAAAGCAGCCGCGGAAGTCTGGAGCTGTTTAGTTTTCTGGTGGTGTAATAAGCCAGAAAAACCACAGAGGCAAGCCCGACGGCAATAAATATGATGTGGAACAGGGAATAAGGAGCCGGCGGATTCATGGGCCATGCTGTTTTTTCAAGAAATTCCTTCATAGCGATTACCGACCTTCCTTTCTTACTTCTGATTAAGCTGCATTATCGTAAAAAACATTTGCGATGATAGGATTGACGGACTAAAAAGCAGCCCTTTTATGGAAGCTTGCTCTGCAGGTTCCGATAAACCATATTATATAGGATTGCCTGAAATCATGCAAGATAAATGGAAATCCTTCGGAAAAATAAGAATCTTCTTCTTATTAAGTACTTGATTAATTCCGAAAATGCTATATAATGTATAACTAGCACTTTATTTAATAATTATGCATATTTGTGTATATAAGAGGAGGAATCATTATGAAAAAGAAAGTAATTGCTATGGTGGGTGTTGCATGTATGGCAGCTTTATTAACTGCTTGTGCAGGTTCCGGAACAAAGACAGAGACAACTGCTGCAGAACAGAAAGAAGCAGGAAAACTGGTTATGGTAACCAATGCAGAATTTCCGCCCTATGAATATTATGATAAAAATGAGATCGTTGGAATTGATGTGGATATTGCAAGGGCTATCGCTGATAAGATGGGTGTGGAGCTGGATGTTCAGGATATGGCCTTTGATTCCCTGATCCCGGCTGTCCAGTCCGGTAAGGCGGACTTTACTGCCGCCGGTATGACCGTCAACGAAGACCGGAAGAAAAATGTTGATTTTACCGATACCTATGCAGAAGCAGCCCAGGTAATCATTGTTAAGGAAGGCAGCGAGATCAAAGCACCGGATGATTTAACTGGAAAAAAGATTGGAGTACAGACCGGTACCACCGGTGATATTTATGCAGATGACATTGAGAATGCGGACGTTAATCGTTATAATAAGGGAATGGAAGCGGTCATGGCTCTTACTCAGGACAAAATTGATGCAGTCATCATTGACCGTGAGCCTGCAAAGGTATTTGTTAAGGAAAATGCCGGATTGGTGATCCTTGACGAAGCTTTTACCGAGGAAGAATATGCAATCGCCGTTAAAAAAGACAACAAAGAGCTGTTAGACAAGATGAACGGTGCCATTAAGGAATTAAAGGAATCCGGTGAATTAAAGAAGATCGTGGATAAATACATTACCGCGGAATAATAAAAAAGGAAGAGTGCCATGTGGGAAAAGCTAAGAGATGATTTTTATCAGAATTTTATCGTAGATGACCGTTGGAAATACATTACCGGCGGCCTGCAAAACACGTTAAAGATCACGTTTTTTGCAGTTTTGATCGGTATTGTACTGGGATTTCTGGTTGCGATCATTCGTTCAACCTATGAAAATACCCATAAGCTGAAACTATTAAATGCAGTTTGCAGCGTTTATCTGACGGTGATCCGCGGGACGCCGGTGGTTGTACAGCTGATGATCATGTATTTTGTCATCTTTGCCTCCACTGATCCGGGCCAGGTGCCAACAGCGATTCTGGCATTTGGAATCAACTCTGGCGCCTATGTGGCGGAAATCTTCCGGAGCGGTATCAGTTCCATTGAAAAAGGACAGTTTGAGGCCGGCCGAAGCCTGGGCTTTAATTACGCCCAGACCATGTGGTTCATCGTTATGCCCCAGGCCTTTAAAAATGTGGTTCCTACCCTTGCCAATGAATTTATCGTCCTTTTAAAGGAGACTTCTGTGGCAGGTTACATAGGGCTGCAGGATCTGACCAAGGGCGGCGATATCATCAAGAGCCGTACTTATTCTGCGTTTATGCCTCTGATTGCAGTGGCCATTATTTATCTGGTTATGGTAATGGTATTTTCATATCTCGTAAAATTACTGGAGAGGAGGCTGCACAGAAGTGAGCATTAATAGAATGGAAAACCCCCTGATTCAGGTACAGAATCTGGGGAAAAAGTTTGGCGACGTAGAAGTGCTTAAGGATATTACCGTTGATATTTATAAAGGGGACGTAGTATGTGTGATCGGGCCTTCCGGTTCAGGAAAAAGCACATTTCTTCGCTGCTTAAACCGTCTGGAGGAACCCACCGGAGGACATATCCTGTTTGAGGGCGTGGACATTGTAGATAAGAAAACCGACATTGATAAGCACCGTCAGAAGATGGGAATGGTGTTCCAGCAGTTTAATCTGTTTCCTCATATGACGATTTTAAAGAATCTGATTCTTGCGCCCATGAAGCTTCAGGGACGCAGTAAGAAGGAAGCAGAAGAGCAGGCATTAGGGCTTCTTCATAAGGTGGGTCTTGCTGACAGGGCGGACTCTTATCCCAATCAGTTATCCGGGGGGCAGAAGCAGCGTATCGCCATTGTCCGTGCGCTGTGCATGAATCCGGATGTCATGCTGTTTGACGAACCAACCTCCGCTCTTGATCCTGAGATGGTAGGCGAGGTGTTAAATGTAATGCGGGAGCTGGCTGATGAGAAGATGACCATGGTCGTGGTTACTCACGAAATGGGGTTTGCCAGAGAAGTGGCGACCCGGGTCATGTTCATGGACGGCGGTTATTTCCTGGAAGAAAATGAACCTAATGAGTTCTTTGCCAATCCTCAAAATGAGAGATTGAAGCTTTTTTTGAGTAAGGTGCTTTAAACAACAGCGCGCCTTATCCCATAATTCCAGGCTATAAGAATTATACATTTTTTGATTAAAAGAAAAAGACAGATGAGAGTCTGCCCCTGATTCTACCGGGTGGATGGATAGGAAATACTGGTCCGGTCAAAAACCGTCACGAAAGTGGCGGTTTTTTTATTGTTAGGCCAAGGGCCTGTT
>DEYX01000040.1:0-137 GCA_002365025.1 Hungatella sp. UBA3147
CTCAAAAAGTATTAAGTAAATAACATCATGTATCGTTGCATTTGACTAATAGCGAAGGGTCATAGCCTTGTGATTCAAGATAGGCAAAAACATTCGCATCATTAAGTACTACCCGCTGCTGATTAATATGCGGATCC
>DEYX01000040.1:410-12610 GCA_002365025.1 Hungatella sp. UBA3147
CCATACTTGATTGCAAAATAAGGCTCCTTCTTACTTTTGATAGCAGCAAGAGCGCACTGAACCATTAAAGGCTTTAAATAAGCGCCAGCTTTTGCAATTCGTACAGATTTCTTTTTTCCGGCGGACTCATTATTGGAAGGGGAAAGTCCACACCAGGAACAAAGGTGTTTGGCGTCATCAAAAATATCCATGTCCACACCGATTTCAGAAAGGATTATAGCTGCACTGATTTCAGTTATGCCAGGCATTTCGGAGATGAGTTTGACGAAATGCCGATAAGGCTTAATTCGAACATACAGCTCCACTTCAGTCTGTGTAATCATCCCTTCCAGATATTCAAGATGAGCCCTGGCAAGTTCCAGTTTCTTAGCCTGATCGGTTTCGATATGATAGTCGGAAATAGCGGCGAAGATTTCATCAGAACTGGCTTTCGTATTCTTGCGGATCAACTTGCGAACAGCTTTGTCACGAATGGTATCGGCAGTGTTTTCCAGCAGATAGGACATGATTTCAGTGGCGGTTTTGCCGAATGGATCAGAAAAGACACTGCCAATCCCAACATTAGAAACAGTCATGCAGTTTTGAATCCGATTCTTTTCAGAGGATTTCATACAGACGAGTTTAAAACGATAGCGGGCCAATTCACGGAGTTGGCGGAAATCTTTTGGTGGAATAAAGGAACCTTTGACCAAGTCGAATTTATAGAGGTCAGCAATCCAACGGGAATCCTTTTTGTCAGTCTTTTTACCTTTGATGGCTCTGACATACTTGGGGTGTGTAAGACACACGTCCATATCAGCTTCCAGATAATTAAAAATAGGAATCCAGTACTTGCCAGTGGATTCCATGCAGACATGATAGCAGTCATTTTCAATTAGCCAGTCGTGAAATTTTTGGATGTCAGAATTGATGGTAGAAAAGGTTCTTTGTTTTGTCTCCGATATTCCATTTGAATCAGTAGTAACAACGGTTGCAACGATAAGATTTTTGTGGACGTCAACGCCACAGCAGATGGGGTATTGAAGTTTGAGCAAAATATCACCACCTTAAAAAAGATAGGAATAGCAACATTGACTGTCAACCTGCGACTAAATAAACATGGTTTATTACCAATGATAAGAGTCCGGGCTCTAAGTCCCACTTGTTTGTGCTTGAAAGGTTGACGGCACATTTAAGAATGCGGGGTAGAAAATATCATTCGCCACTCCTCCTCCCGTGCTCTGTAGTGTATTGCTATCCCATATAAGAATTATAAATCAAAGAGTGGAGGCACACAACAGTTTTTCATTACTTGTTTGTGCCTTGAGCGAAGTGAAAGGAATGGTAACAAGAATGAATAAAAAAGTCGGAGTAAAGGTAAGCAAAATGCGCTGCTTATATTATGGTCTGGGCATTTTGATCGGCTGCTTTATATTGTGGATTTCTTTGGTTGAAGGAAAGCGGCTGCATTATTTGGATATGGAGGTGTACCTTTACCTGTTTGCCGTTGCCATATTTGGGATACCGGGTATTTTTTTGCTTTTTATTAACAATGGTAAAAAGAGAAACTATGCAAAAGAAAGATTATTGGAATTTATGGATGACGCAGAGAATCAGGCAGTATTTGAGGCGGGGAAGCGGTGGTTTTTGATTCATGACAGGAGACGATACTGGAACCGATGCCTGATATTATTATTTGCCTGCGGATCAGGTTTTTACATATCCCAGGAATATTTATACAAGTGGGTCTTTTTGGACTCATTAGACTACATAGGAACTGTTTTTATAGTAACTCTGGTGATTTTAAGCTTAGGCGGTGCTTTGGAAGCTTATTGGGCAAAAATGTATATGGAGGTACTTACAAAAGAGAACCGGCCCCTTACTGCGGCAGCAGCTTTTTTAATGGAGGCAGCCTATGGTCCCTACCGTCTGCAGTCTTACTATAAAAAACGATTACATAATGCAGCTGTCGGACTTGCCAGGGCTGGGAAATATGAGCAGGCGCTGAAGCTGGCTGATTTTGGCTGGAAGGGTGTTCAGGAAAAGAAACTGATGCAGCTGGCTCACTGCAATCTATGCTACGTATGCTTCATAGGGCTGGGAAGGCAAGAAGATGCCGAAGCAGAATATTCACACCAGAAGCAGCTTGTTAAAAATCATCCCCAATTAAAAAGGATAGGAGATGCGGTGCTTCTGTTATCTGAAATCAGGAAGGCTTATACAGATCAGAAATTTGGACAGGTGGAAGCCTATGTAAATGTATATTGTGATCGTTATCCAGATGCCTATCATTGCATACCGCTCATGCCTATTCAGATGAACGTTTATGAACAAGCAGGTGAAATGGAGAAGGCAAAAAATATCTGCGGTATTCTGCTTTCATACAGCCCTGAAAATATAGCAGTCAGGGAGGCGATGGGATATGGAGCTTGTACCTATGTGGAATCTCCGGGCTTCCTGAGAGATAAGCCCGGGCTTGTGTGCAGGATTGTGTTAACCGGAGTACTTGGCATTTACATGGTGCTGTTTGGAATCCTTATGTTAATGGGTTCACATCATTGGGGAACAAGTAAAACGAGAGTATATGAAGAGACGAAAGCCGAAGAACTCATACAGCAAACAAATGCCACCGAGAAGACAGAAGAAGAGCCAATGGAAACAGAGATGTCTGAAAAGGAGCATGAGCAAACTGTTCAGCCTTCTAACTCTCTGGCGCCAGGCTTTGAACTGGCTTTACCAAAAGAATGGAATCGCCTGGCGGTCAGAAATGAGTTTAAAGGAGGATGCAGCTACCATCAGAAAAAATCCTATGATTTGATGGGGGATGGGGTTTTATTCTATATTCAGGCGTACTCGGACTGCAGCTATGTTAATCTGCCGGACTATGATATATGGGGATATGATGGTCCCTATGTATATGTAATGTCACTGCCCACAGACGTTACGTTTTATATGGAAGACAGTTCCATAATGGAGGAATACAATAAAATGCATCGTGAAATCAGTCAAATACAGGATACTTTCCGGATTCAGTCTGATACTGCAAAATATGACGGCTCTGAATTTGTATTTCCCAACAGCAGTGATAGCCTTTTGCAGGAGCCGGATTTATGGAATCTTTCAATCAGTCAGCTGCGGATTGCAAGAAACGAGATTTATGCAAGACATGGCAGGCGGTTCGCTGATGAAGAATTGCAGAGGTATTTTAATCAATGCAGCTGGTATGAAGGAACGATTGATCCGAAAGATTTTAAGGAAGATGTGCTGAATGTAACTGAGCGTTTCAATATCCGTTTGATTCAGGAACAGCAGAAAAGTATGGAGTAGGAATTTGGAGGCTGTATCCCATGCAAGAGAATAAAGGAAGAGTGAATTGGAAAGCATTTTGGCTTATATTGATAAATCCTCTGACCGCAGCGGTATATTTTGTGTTTCTGCAACGCTTATACCGATTGTGCCAGTTTGGGGGAAAGCGAAGGAATATACCGATATTAGCAGGCTGTATGATATTTTTCTGCATGATGCTTTTGATAGCGATTATAGCGGCTATAAAAAAGGGGAAAAGGACAGAAGAACAAACTATTATAGTGAAAGAAACCGTATTACGAAAGAAGAATAAAGGCCGATGGCTATATAGAGGTTATATGTCGGTGCTTCTGTTATTTTATATTGGAACTACATTGTTTTACGGAGATAAAATTGTACTTAGCTCCAGTAATTTTAATGGAAAATTATCATGGTTTTTATATGAAAGAACCCATAAAAGGACTGTAGAGATTGGTCATAATAATGTTTTTTCAGGTGGAATCGATAAAATGATAGCGGATTTGAAGCAGAAGCTTCATATGCCGGAAGATCTATATGTCGCTACCAGTTTTAATCTTCATTTCAATCCAGATGGAACCATAACTTCGTTGGAAACCTTTTTGTATGGAAATGATGACAGAGGAAATTTAAAGACCTATTTAGTCAGCTATGATGGGAGCAAGTCAAAACGTGCGACTGTTTATTTAGATGGATCAGTATCGGAGCAGGACAAAAACCGTAAGAAATTGCAGCCGATGGTTGATATACTAAAGCAGGTAGATTTGGAAGAGGCCGTACAACAATGGGGGGAAGAAGAATACGGAATCATTTATTACGGAGTGAGGGATTGGGGAAATGATTCGACGGGAATCAATTGGGTGTATTTAAATGAAGGAAGGCCGGCGATTGCTAAGTCCGGATCCAATATTCGAGGGTATACAGTTTCTGTGTTTGTACCGGGCAAAGAAAATGAAATTACGCCAATACGCTATCTGGCGGCATCAGAAGAGGAAGAGCAATCTGACAGCGAAGCATTGTCTGAAGAGAAGCCTGCCGCAATTAATCCAGAGGAAGAATTTCAATTTAAAAATGGAGAACGGTTCCGTCTGAATGTAGTGGATGCCGCTCTTGGCAGCCGCTATTACACCCTGGAATGCAGTGATGATGGAGGAAAAAACTGGAAGGTTGTGAATCAAGATCCGTTTTTAGGCCAGACAGGGGTGGCCGCAGGCATTGCCTTTATTAACGAAAAGCTGGGATTTTTCTGTCTTTCTCATAATGGCGGCGATGAGGCAGAGCTATACCGGACAGATGATGGTGGAAAAACGACAGAGCCAGTATGGCTTCCGTATTCCGTTATGGAAAAAGATCCGGATCAGGATTCCCCGTTTGATTTCCCCCAAATGCCATATGAAGAGGATGGGATTTTGAAAATGGTGATAGGACAGGGAGCTGATGGGGGACAAGAGGTTCTTTACCATTCAGAAGATGGAGGAATCAGCTGGGAATTTGCCATGGAGATCAGATAAGTAATAGAGAAATAATGACGAAAGTGAATACTGGGGAGAGAAAATGAAAGATTTTAAAAAATTAATGAATACAAGTGAATATAATTTCCTTAGAGAACATAAAAGATTGGGGAATAGAATTATCCTTCTTGGTTTAGGTGGAAGCTATTCATATGGAACAAATAACGAGGATAGTGATATTGACTTTCGGGGGATTACCTTGAATATGCCGTCTGACCTCATCGGCTTAACTGAATTTGAACAATATGAGGATGGAAAAACAGATACAGTGATTTATGCATTTAATAAGATCGTGAAGCTGCTGCTTGAGTGTAATCCAAACACTTGTGAGATCCTAGGACTGGATGAAGATCAGTATCTGATAAAGACGGAATTAGGTCAGGAACTTCTTGACAATGTGGGGATTTTTCTCTCTAAAAGGGCTGCAAAATCCTTTGGGGGATATGCCAGTGCACAGCTGAGACGCCTTCAAAATGCAATAGCCAGGGATTCCATGCTCCAGACAGAAAAGGAGAGACATATTTTAAATTCGGTCAAAAATGCATTGGATGACTTTCAGAGACGTTATGCCAGTTTCGATAGAGGAAGTATACTTCTTTACATAGATAAGGCTGAAAACCCGGAACTGGAAACGGAAATTTTTGTGGATGCAGTCTATAAACATTTGCCGCTCCGTGATTATGAAAATATGTGGTCTGTTATGCATAATGTTGTAAGAGATTATGATAAGATAGGGAAGCGTAATAAGAAAAAGGATGATAATCATTTGAATAAGCACGCCATGCATTTAATCCGACTGTTTATGATGGCCATAGATATCTTGGAAAAAGGTGAAATCAATACGAATCGGAGGAATGACTTGGACCTGCTTATGAAGATAAGAAATGGTGGGTTTCAACGAGAGGATGGAACATTTGACAGAGAATTTTATGATATACTTGCTGAATATGAGGGACGGCTTAAAAAGGCGGTTCAATTAAGTACTTTACCAGATAATCCGGATATGGTAAAAGTAGAGGCGTTTGTCGAGTATATTAATAAAAGAGTAATAGAGGGGGATTATTAATGCGTCATATTACAAAAGAAATTGAACAAAAATTATTAGAAATTGAAAAGGCTGAAAATGTAAAGGTACTGCATGCGGTGGAATCAGGAAGTCGTGCGTGGGGATTTGCTTCACCGGATAGTGATTATGATGTCCGGTTTATTTATGTCAGGAGAAAAGAAGATTATCTTAAACTCAATGAATCAAGGGATGTTATAGAATGGCAGCTTGATGAAGTGCTGGATATCAATGGTTGGGATTTAAAGAAAGCATTAAAGCAGTTTTACAGAGGAAATGCGACTTTATTTGAATGGAGTAAGTCCCCGATTGTATATAAGACAACAGATTTATGGAAACAGATATATGATGAGGCAAAAACCTACTTCTCTGTGAAAGCGGCAGCATATCATTATTATGGAACTGCAATTAGTACGTATAGCCAGTATTTGCAGGAAGAGTCGGTGAAATATAAAAAGTATTTTTATGCGTTAAGACCGCTGCTTGCAGGAAAATACATACATGAATACCAATGTCCGCCACCAGTATCATTTGATGATCTTATGGAGATGGATATGACGGCAGAACTGCGAAATGGAATTGACGAGCTGCTGGAAATTAAAAAAAGGAGCGACGAAAGAGAAAAATGCATGCAGATTCCGATTATCCGGGATTTCATCATCGATGAAATAGGAAGACAAAAGGCCTATGTGGAAAATATTTCAGATGACAGAAAGCGTGACTGGGAAAAACTAAATGATATTTTTCTAAAGATTTTGGGATAAGTTTCAATAAAAGCAGCACCTATTTATGTGGGGGCTGCTTTTTAAGTGTTCCTGGCGGGTAAACATTTAACGGGTAAAAGTATCTGATCCGAAAATTCAAATAATTATCTGGAATTAACATCGCAAGCTATTGTAATTTTATTCACATAGTGATAATATAAATCATAAGTAGTAAGTAGTAAGTAGTAAGTAGTAAGTAAACCAAATTATTAATACAGTTAAAGGAGGATTATTATGGATTTAACATTATCAGAACGTTTTGCACTAATTGGCTTTAACGGAAATGAGAGCGAGCATAGAGAAACTGCAAAGCAGAATGTATTAAAAGTTTTAGCTGCTGCTGTATTTTTGGAGGAAAACTACGACCCGGCGACGGGTAAATGGAACTTTAATGAAGAAAGAATGAAAGATGCCATGAAAAAAGCAGATAAAAAAGCATTGGAACGAACTTATGCGGAAGGGTTACAAAGTAAACAGCTGCTTTCTAAGGTTCCTAATTTGTTAGGATGTGATTTATATTACGATAAAAATATTAAGCTAAAAACCTATGTAAGCGAGTCTAGGGAGTATGAATGCCAGTTAGATTTATTAAGGGCTGAGTTTTTTGAAGAAGGACCCATCTCAGAGGAAAGCATTATTTTGGTATGGCTGTTATTAGAGTCCCTTTGCTTCTTTCAGGTCTTTTCTGTCTATGAACAGAATATAATCGCAGCACGGATGACAGGCATTCGCAGTGAAAGCACCTTGGCAAAAGCACTTTATCCTATTGAGATACGTTCTTTATGGGGGACTGCAGTGGCTGGTTTTTTACGTATGAAAAGCCAGGCAGCTGCTACTGAGACAGGGAAAGGCTTTAATTTCATATTCCCATTCTTTGAAAGAAAACAATCGATCTTTATCGATACGGAAGAATATTTTCCAAATGCACAGATGCGATTGAAGAATGTATTGGATCGAATATCTTCACAGGGACATGTATATGAAGTACTTCGAGAAGGAGCAGTTCCGGTTGTAAAAATTGATAATATAAAATATGAACTAATCCCTGAAGCAATCAGCGGCAGAATGCCAATTCATGGAGTTAGATTACGTCGTTACAATCTGTAAGGAGCTGGACATGTCAAGACAGCGAACAATTGAGAAAATTATGGAATCAGAATATATATCAATCGGAGAATTGGTACGACTGACCAATACCAGATACAGTACCCTGAAGTTCTATACAGAAGAGGGAATGCTGCCTTTTGAACAGGCAGAAACGAATCTAACCAGGAGGTTCAGACGTTTAGAAGCAATCACCCGCATTGATGAAATAAGGGAAATGCGTCAGAACGGCAAAACTATACCGCAGATAAAGGAACTGCTTCAGGAATCTGCGAAAGGCCAGGAATAAATGAGATGGTAATTTCCAGTATGGGTTTATAAGTCAATTACCAAAGGTCAATGTGGCCGGAGTAAAAACAGAGGAATATAAAACAATTAAGATTGAAAGAATCAGGCGCAGATGTGTTTTGTCTGATAAAAGGGAGGAGCCGGCAAGATCGGGGGAATCCTGCCGGCTGTATGAAAAAAAGTTTTATTTTAAAGGGTTATTGGCCTCTTTACAGTTATTAATATACCTGCAAATTGTGACGGGAGTTTGATAAATCTGTGAAGAGTTTGTGAAAGGAAAGAAAAGTTAAAAACCATACAAAACATTAAGTATTGGTTATAATATTTGAACATGCAGAGCATCGGCTTCATTTGGAATAACAGAATTTTGAAATTTGGTATGAGCCACGATCACGTCCACTAATAAACCTGGATGAAGTGAACGAAGAGGAACAGGGTTGCCTTCTTTGTCTCGAATCGTAGTTATATTGCTGATATTAAATCTTATTTGATTATCTGTATTATTAGGATCGCCAGTAAAGAGAAAAGAGTTATCGATATCTACTTTTGCGATTCGGTCTATAATAAAGTTCAGTGGCGGCTGATCGTATGTTCTTGCTACAATTAAAGTTGCATCAGCCTGAGGTGGAGTGAGTCCTGCCTTAATCGATGAAAATAAAGAATCTATCAGCATGCCCTTTTCGATGTCGGATATTAATATATGATAGCCGTATGAATTTAGTATGACAGTGCTAATGGTTACATTAAGTCTTAAGGATTCTGATATGGTTTTATTTTGTTCATAATTGGCGTAGAGAATGTCTAAATATCCGGTATTATTAGCCATAAGAAAAACCTCATCAACCACTGCATTATGGATTTGCAGCATTCGTCCAATTTGCGTGATTGTACCTAAATTACATATGCGCATTCGTGGCCTCTTAAGGATTTTACCAATTTTTATAATATATGCGTAAATAAATTTAAGATACGTGTTATTACAAAGAAAGAGAAATTGATAGATGGAAAATCAAGAGAGTGCCAGTTCCGGAAGGCATGATGCCGGCGCAGTGTAAATCAGTTACCCTCTGGTATTGAGGTCTTCTTTAAACCTGGGACAGTCTAGGAGGAGTCTATTTCGGCTCCTCTTTTTTCTTTCCACCGCCTGTCACTTTCTAATGACAAGGAATGAATGGAAAGTTATACTGCTTAGGAGGATAATGAGACCAGAAGGAAAGTGATTGTATGATACAGGATTTGACACAAAAGCAGATACAGCTTTTGAATTGCCTGATGCATCAGGATAATGCGATTGATGGGGAAGAGTTGGCGAAACGGCTTGGAATCTCTTCCAGAACGGTAATGCGGTATCTCTCGGTTCTAAGTGAGGAACTGAAAACGTTTGATGTGTCCATTTCCCGTAAAAGGGGACAGGGGTATGCTTTAGAGGGAAACAAGGCGGCATTAAAGCCTCTTCTTACCCAGAAGGAATACCGCCAGAAAGATGGAGACAAACGGATTCATGAGATGATTCTGGAAATCATCGACCGGGATGAGATCACCATTGAGAAACTCAGCGATATCATGTTTTTAAGTTCGTCCACCTTAAATAAGATGACCGCCGATGTAAAGGAATTTTTAGGCAGATACAGGCTGACTCTTGCCGGAAAACCTTATTATGGCCTTTCCATCACGGGTGAGGAAACAGATATCCGCACTCTTTTGGGGGACATTGGCCTGGATTACTGCAATGCAAAGCTTGTGAATACAGGAATTTACAACATTTCTGAGGAAGAGCTAGACCGGACAGATGAGCTGGTATTCGGATACATTCAGGAATACGGAATGATAGTGGCAGATATGGATTTAAATAATCTGATTGCAAGAATCATCATCGCCCTTTCGAGGAACAGAAAAGGGTGCCAAGTGAACGGAATGAAGTTTGGAGCCTCCATTTCCGGCCATAACTATCAGATGATACGCTCTATTATGGAGGCTCTGGGTAAGGAATTCCATATTGCGGTTGCAGAGGAGGAATGTTTCTATGTCATGGTGTGCTCCGGTTTTATGGGATATAACTTAAACCTTGCGGATACTGCTGGCTGTGAGGAAATGCGCCGGTTCGTCAGTGATTTTCTGGCGGAGATTTCCGAACTTACAGGGATTTCCTATCATCAGGATGATAAAGTGATGAATGTTTTAAGCATGCACTTAAAAGCCCTGATGCAGAGGGCCAGAGCCGGAAACTACTCGCCAAATCCCATTATCGGACAGATTAAAAACAGCTATCCTCTGGAAATGAATTATGCCATCCTGATGGCACAGCGTTTTGAGGAACGGTTTAGCGTTTCCATTAATGAGGATGAGATCGGTTATCTGACCGTTTATTTAGGAGTTTATGAGCCCCAGTCCGGAGAGCGGATTAAAGCGGTGATTTTATGCAATTACGGAATCGGCACGTCTCAGATGATTCTGGAGAAGATTCAGAGTGAAGTTCAGAATATATTTATCTGCAGCGTTTATCCGGTCCGATATTTAAAGCTGGCTTTGGACCGGAAACCGGATGTAATTATTTCAGCAGTTCCTGTGGAGGAGTATGATGGAACTGTTCCTGTAATCGTTTCCCATGATCTGCTGGGTGAAAAAGCGATTTCCGGAATCCAGGAGCAGATCTGGCAGAAGATCTGCATTGAAAAGGAGTTAATGTGTTATTTTGACCCGGACTGCTTTGGATATATCAGCGCGGAGAACCGGTTCCAGGCCATTAAAGAACTGGGTGCCATGCTGGAACGAAAAAAAGGCATTGGAAGCCAGATGATAAACGCCATAGAAAAGCGTGAAAGGATCAGCTCCACAGAGGTTGGAAACCTGGTGGCCGTGCCTCATGTGCTGATGCAGGGAGAATTCTCTTCCTGTATTGCCATCGGGATTTTGGATAATCCCGTCCAATGGGGAAGCGAGATGGTTAGGATGGTATTCTTAGCCTGTTTTAACCAGTCTGGAAATCAGTATGCCCGGATTTTCAGAACACTGTATAAAGTAGTCCACTCGGAGGAACTGGTGCGCCGCCTCATACAGGCGGATGATTTTTATACATTTCAAAATATTATGTGCGGGAGAGAGGTGTGATGATGACGAAGGAAGTAATCAAAAAGGAATATATTTTTACCGGATTGGAATTTGGGAGTAAGGATGAAGCGCTTCGTTCCATCGCAGAGCAGGCGGTAAGCTTAGGGCTGTGCCGGGATGCAGAAGGAACTTATCAGGGCTTTTTAGAACGGGAGTCCCAGGGCCCTACCGGCATGGAGGACGGGTTTGCAATTCCTCATACCCGTTGTGAATCCGTGATTCAGACGGGTATCATTGTGATGAAGTCGAAAAATAAACTGGAGTGGGAATCCTTTGACGACAAGCCGGTTCACATAATGATTGCCCTGATTGTCCCAAAGGAAAATTATGGAAATGAACACATCCAGATTCTGGCATCCCTTTCCAGAATGCTGATGAAGCAGGAATTCCGGAGCAGGATCATGGAGTCTGATTCCGCCGGGGAGATTTATGAGATCATTCATCAGACAGTGTCTGTAAACTGATAAATTCTTTCAGAAGTTGGTTCTGCTGGGGACGCCCGGCTGAAAAGTATATAAAAATTAAGAGAAAAGAGGAAAAATAATGGCAAAGAAAAAATTAGTAGCATTATGCGCATGTACCATGGGACTGGCCCATACCTTTATGGCGGCTCAGGCCTTAGAGGATGCGGCAAAGGAACTGGGATACGACGTGAAGGTGGAGACCCAGGGGGCGGACGGAATTCAAAATGAGCTGACCCCGGCAGAAATCGCTGAGGCAGATATTATTATTCATGCCGTTGCCATCGCACCCCAGAACAATGAGCGATTTGACGCTTATGATATTTACGAAATCGGCCTTCAGGACGCAATTAAAAATGCCAAGGGGATTATTCAGGAAATTGAAAGCATGGAAGATTGAAAAAACGAAAGATAAGGGGGATAAAAGAAGATGGCAATTACTAAGAGGAGTGCATTGACTGGACAGGCAGAAAACAAAAATGCAGGCAGCTCCAATAAACCGGTACAGCAGAAACCGGAGATTCAGGAGAAAAAGGGGATTTGGGATATATTGTCACGTCACGTAATGACCGGTATCAGCAACATGATTCCATTCCTG
>DEYX01000015.1 GCA_002365025.1 Hungatella sp. UBA3147
GTTCTATTAACGCTCCCTTTGACACGCCGGTAGGTGCGCTGGTATCGGCTATTGGCGTTCCGTTCTTTCTGGTGCTGACGTACCGGAAGAAAGGAGCAGTTTTATGAAAAAGAAACACAGGCAGAAGTTAGTCCCATTGGTTCTCGTGTTTGCGGTAATCGGGGCTATCCTGCTATCAATCAACTGCGGCTATTCAAATATCCCTTATTCAGACGTAACAGCAAGCCTGCTCCAACCGGGTGCCCCGGATGCATCCGTCACTCTTTTGAAAATTCGCCTTCCACGAATTATCCTTGCCGTCTTATGCGGAATGGGGCTTGCACTGTCCGGCTGCATACTGCAGGCTGTGACAGAAAATCCACTGGCTGATCCAGGGGTATTGGGAATCAATGCGGGAGCTGGATTTACAGTCATGCTGTTTTTGACTTTTTTTCCCACCCTGCACATCCGTACCATGGTTTATCAGCCGCTTTTTGCCATGGCGGGTGGGGGACTGGCAGCGTGTATGCTATACGGATTTTCCAAAAGAAACGGGAAGATCATACCGTCTTATCTCTTGCTTGGCGGCATTGGCATTTCGGCCGGTTTTTCGTCCCTGATGCTGATTATGGCTGCCGATATGGAAAACAGCAGTTATCAGCTGGTAGCCAGATGGCTGGCAGGCAATATCTGGGGCACCAGCTGGTATCAGGTGAAGGCACTGCTTCCCTATCTGTTGATTCTGATTCCGCTGCTTCTTGTGAAAGCAGGTATTCTGGACTTACTGCTTTTGGGAGAAGAAGCATCTCTTGCATTGGGGGTTCGCGTGGAGAGGGAACGAAGAATCTTATTGATGGTGGCAGTGGCATTGGCAGCCAGCTGCATTTCCGTCAGCGGCGGGATCGGCTTTATCGGGTTGGTTGCCCCCCATATAGCAAGAAAATTTGTAGGCGGAAGGCACCATGTGCTCTTGCCTGTATCCATGTTGCTTGGGGGATTACTTCTGCTTTTGGCGGATACCATAGGGCGTTCTCTTTTTGGAGTCATTGAAATACCGGTTGGAATCGTGATTTCCGTTCTGGCCGCACCCTATTTTCTCATTCTGCTTCGCAGGCAGACATAAGGAGGTGAAAAAATCGTGCAATCATGTATTACAGCGGATAAACTGTCCGCCGGATATAACGGCATTTCGGTTTTCCGTGATATGGATATTGACATTCCCGCAGGGAAAATAACAACGCTGATTGGCTCCAATGGCTCAGGCAAATCAACCATTCTGAAAACCATGTCCCGCCTTATCGTGCCGTCCGGAGGAGCAGTCTATCTGGAAGGTCGGTCCATTCACAGTATGCCAACCAAGCTGGTGGCACAAAAGCTGGCGCTCCTTCCCCAGGGCGCCAAGACGCCTACCGGTATCACTGTGAGCGACTTAGTGGAATACGGGCGGTTTCCCCACCGCACCAAGCTGTCAGGACTTACATCAAGAGATCAGGAAATCATCCGATGGGCACTGTCCAGCACAAGTATGACAGAGCTTGCCGACCGGGAAATGGATCAGCTTTCCGGCGGACAGAGGCAGCGGGGGTGGATTGCCATGGCATTAGCGCAAAAAACAGATCTCCTGTTCTTGGATGAGCCAACTACATATCTGGATATTTCGCACCAGTTGGAAATCCTACAGCTTTTGCGGAAATTAAATGAGGAACAGGGTGTTACTGTGGTTATGGTTCTCCATGACCTGAATCACGCCATTATGTTTTCTGATTATTTAGTGGCAATCAAGGCTGGTAAAAAACACAGTGCGGGTTCGCCGGAGAATGTGATTACATCTCAGACGCTCCGGGAGGTTTTTGATGTGGAGGCGGCGGTGATTCGTCATCCTGTTCTGGCTGTTCCCGTATGTCTGCCTTACGGCGTGGGAGGACAGGTATATCAAAAACAGTATCAGAAAAAGGGAAACGGAGGAAATGAACAATGAAAAAAATGACTTTAGCGATAGCTGCGGCATTGTGTATTCTGGCACTTCTCGCCGGATGCCGCGGCTCTGCGGATACCTATAAAGCCGGAACTTATACGGCTGCCGCCGAAGGCTATTCCGGTGATGTGGAAGTGGAGGTGGAATTTGATCAGGATTCCCTCCTTTCTGTAAAAGTAACCGATCACAATGAAACCGTTGGTATTGGCGACAGAGCGGTTGAAGAATTGCCCGCCAAAATTGTGGAGGAACTAACCTGGGAGGTGGATGCGGTTGCCTCTGCTACGATGACCAGTGATGCAATCAAGACTGCGGTAAAGGACTGTATAGAACAGGCTAGGAGCAAATAGTTGATAGGAGGTGAGTGAGTTCCACCGCAGGGGGAATCATGACCTTTGGATGAGATAAAAGTGGCATATGCTGCTTTGACCTGGTCTTCAAGCCGCATAAAGAAATAGCGTAGTAGTTAAAACTACTACGCTATAAAGTTTTGCTTTAAGGGGGGGCATCAGCTCGAGTTCAGACTCGCGTTTTTTTATTTTTAGCGAAAGCCTTAATAAAATAAGGTTTTCACTTTTTGTATCTTTCCGTCTTTAGACAGCTGAAAAAAAATAGTTACAAAGATTTAAAAATAATTTCTTTTACTTGTAATATTTTAAAGAGTATGTATAATATAATAAAGAAAGGCAATCGCCACAGGGTGGTTGGCTAATTAGAAAAGCAAAGACTTTCCCGACCGGCCAAAGTACAGGGAAGGTCTTTTGCATTTAGCGACATGTCATAATGACGAATGTCAGCAGTGCTAGAAGGAACATACCAAAAGACATTAAGTCCTTAAAGTCAAAATTCTTCATGAGCAACACCTCCATTCTATGTAGAATCGAGGCCTACCACCCTATACACGATTGCCGGCAGTTTGTACCTGCCAGTATAATTATATGATCCAACTTGTAAATATACCAATAAAAAATGAAAATATCTGAAAAATCCCTCTCGGACAAAGTCATTGTCTGAGAGGGATTCTTAGTTTAAGAATAAAAATATGGCAACAGTAAACCAGGCAGAGGAGTGTAAGGCAGTATCAGTCTACCTTCATTTTTCAGAAAAGGTACTATAAAATCCATTGACAATTCAAAGAATCACGATATAATAGTTATGTGTGCAATTGTTGCAGGTGCAATAATTGCTAAAACAACTAATACGGGAGCCTGATATGAAAAATTTAATTCTCTATGCAAAAAAGTACAAAAAAGAATTCATTCTTGCGATCATCTGTATTGAGGCGGAAACCATTTTTGAATTAGTTATTCCCATGATTATGGCTGACATCATTGATGTGGGAGTTGCAAACGGTGATAGAAATTACATATTTCTAAAAGGATTTCAAATGGTATTCTTTGCTGTTATTTCTCTTTTTCTGGGGCATGCATGCGCCCGGTATACCGCGATCTGCGGAAATGGTGTGGGAGCTCAGATCCGAATGGCAGAGTTTCAAAAAATGCAGACTTATTCTTTTGCTAACACGGACCGGTTCAGTACCCCTTCTCTGGTAACAAGGCTTACCAGCGATGTTACCACAATCCAGAATTCCATTACAAACGGAATGCGTCCCGGTTTTCGTTCTCCGGTGATGATGATGACTGCATTGATCGTTTCCTTCCGGTTGAATGCCGAACTGGCTGTGGTATTTTTAATTGCAGCCCCTGTACTGGCCGTCATTTTATTTACAATCATCAAAAATGTAAGACCCTTATACACAAAAATGCAGGGAGCCGTTGATCTTGTGAACCGGATCATTCAGGAGAATCTGATAGCCATCCGCGTGGTAAAAGCTTATGTCCGGGGTGATTATGAGATAAGTAAATTTAAAGAGGGAAACATGAATTTACAGAATTCCTCCGAAAGGTCCTTTTCTCTGGCAGCCTTAAATATGCCTGCCTTACAGTTTGTTATGTACGGGACCATAATTAGTATCCTGTGGTTTGGCGGAAACCTGGTTATGATCGGTAACATGAAGGTAGGTGCCCTGACCAGCTTTCTTAGTTACGTATTGCAGGTGCTTAATTCTCTTATGATGTTTTCCAATGTTTTTCTTTTGTTTACCCGGTCCTTAACCTCATGGAAGAGGATTTCAGAAGTCTTAGAGGAAGAACCGACCATCAATGATGACCGTGCAAAGGATATCACCATCAAAGAAGGAAGGATCCGGTTTGAACATGTATACTTTAAATATAAGGAAGATGCAAAGGAATATGTGCTTTCCGACATTTCCTTTGAGATTGGGCCCGGTGAGACCGCAGGAATCATTGGTCAGACAGGTGCTGCCAAAAGTACTCTGGTGCAGCTGATTCCAAGGCTCTATGAGGTGACCGCCGGTGATATCATCATAGACGGCCATCCCATATACGAATATACCCAGGACCACCTTAGGGATTCCATTGCCATGGTGTTACAGAAGAACACCCTTTTTTCCGGCTCGGTGAAGGAAAATCTTTACTGGGGAAAAGAGGATGCAACGGATGAAGAAATAGAAAGAGCATGCAGCATTGCCTGTGTTAACGAATTTATCGGCCGACTGGATCATGGATATGATACGGAGCTGGGGCAGGGAGGTGTTAACGTCTCAGGCGGACAGAAACAGCGGCTGTGCATTGCGAGAGCGATCTTAAAAGCGCCAAAGGTACTTATTTTGGACGATTCTACAAGCGCCCTTGACACCGAGACAGAAGCAAAGATTAAAGAGGGCCTGGAAAAATCTCTTCCCGGCATGACAAAGATCATTATCAGCCAGCGGATCTCCTCTATCATGGATGCCGATCAGATTATAATCCTTGATGACGGAAAAATAAATGCCGTTGGAACTCATGATCAGCTGCTGGCTGACAATGAAATATATCAGGATATTTATTTTTCCCAGCAGAAAGGAGGCGTCCAGTCCTAATGAAGAATACCGGACATGTAAGACCCCAAAACACAAAAAAAGCTATGGTAAAGCTTTTTAAATACATCGGTCATTATAAGCTTTCCATGCTGGCCATAGCGATTCTGGTCAGCATCAGTGCATTTTCCGGAATCATGGGAACCTATCTGCTGAAACCGGTCATAAACGAATACATTCTGCCGGGTAATATACCCGGTCTTGTGAGAATGATTGTTATCATGGGACTGATCTATCTGGCGGGGGCCATTTCCTGTCTGATTTACAGCCGGATGATGGTCCACGTTTCCCAGCAGGTGGTCAGTGAGATAAGGATAGACTTATTCCGCCATACCCAGAAGCTTCCTTTAGAATTTTTTGATACCCGTACACACGGGGATTTAATGAGTCATTTTACAAATGATGTTGACACCATCTCGGAAGCGCTCAACAACAGCTTTACATTGCTGATCCAGAGCTTTATCACTTCCACAGGTACCATTATCATGCTAATCCTCCTGGACTGGAAGCTGTCATTAATCGTTGTATTTTTTCTTTTAATTATGTTAATATATATTCGTCACAATGGGACGCTGAGCAAAAGATATTTTGTAGAACAGCAGAAGAATCTGGGAAATATTAATGGTTATGTTGAGGAAATGGTGGAAGGGCAGAAAGTAGAAAAGATTTTCCGCCATGAAAAACAGGATTTGAAAAAGTTTTATGAGCTGAATGAGAAATTGAGGATTTCCTCGACAATGGCCGCTACTTATACAGGCATTACCGTTCCTACGATAGTTTCTCTTTCTTACATTAATTATGCCATTTCTGCCTGCGTGGGCGGATTGTTCGCTCTGTCCGGACTGATTAATATGGGAACTCTGGCCTCTTATCTGGTTTATGTCAGGCAGAGCGCCATGCCTATGAACCAGTTTACCATGCAGATCAATTTTCTCATGGTAGCGCTGGCCAGTGCAGAAAAGATTTTTAATATGATGGAGGAAGTACCTGAAAATGATGAAGGAACCGTCACTTTAAAGAGGGTAGAGCAGGAGGCGGACGGGAGCCTTAAGGAAACGGATATTTATACCGGTTCGTTTGCCTGGAAAGTTCCTGATAAAGATCATGGATATCATCTGGTCCCTTTAAAGGGAGATGTCCGGTTTCACGATGTGGTTTTCGGTTATACAGGCGGAAACACTATATTAAACAGCATCAGCCTGTATGCCAAGCCTGGTCAGAAGATCGCATTCGTTGGTTCTACCGGTGCGGGAAAAACAACCATCATTAACCTTATCAATCGATTTTATGAATTAAATGGAGGCACCATAACCTACGATGGAATCGATATCCGAAACATAAAAAAAGATGATTTAAGGCGTTCCATCTCTCTGGTCATACAGGATACCCACTTGTTTACCGGAAGCATTGCAGATAATATCCGATATGGAAGACTGAATGCTTCCCGTGAAGACATACTGGCTGCCGCAAAAATTGCAAATGCGGATTCCTTTATAAGACGTCTTCCCAATGGATATGATACTATGTTAGAAAGTGACGGCAGCAATTTATCACAGGGCCAGAGGCAGCTGATTGCCATCGCCAGGGCTGCCATATCACAGCCGCCTGTTCTTGTCATGGATGAAGCCACCAGCTCCATTGATACACGAACAGAAAAACTCATAGAAAAAGGGATGGATGCCCTTATGAAAGACCGGACGGTATTCGTCATTGCCCACAGACTTTCCACAGTAAGAAACTCAGATGCCATCTTGGTTCTTGAAAAAGGAGAGATTATTGAGCGGGGCAGCCATGACGAATTGCTGCAGGAAAAAGGTAAGTATTATCAACTGCATACAGGGCAGTTTGAATTAGAATGATGAGAGGAAAGTGCAAAGGGGCACAACTGTTTCAAGACTTATTTGTGCCCTTTGCGAAGGGAAAGGAGTGATAAAATATATGAAGCAACATAGTGTGAGAGAACTATTGGTTCGTGAAGAAAAGGCCAGGAAGCAGATTATTTCACCGCTTCTGTCAAATATCGGATTGACGCCTGGACAAGGACAGGCAAGGATTTTATATAATCTTTTACAAAAAGACCATATCACCCAAAAAGAACTGGCAGACCGATGTCATTTCGATACGGCCACCTTGTCAAGAAATATAGACAAACTGCAGGATATGGGGTTCCTTCTCAGGGAAAATAATCCGGACTGCAGACGTTCTGTTCTGATCAGTCTAACAGAAAAAGGGGTTGCTGAAGCAGAAGAGGTAAGAAAAGTTTTTCAGCAGTTTGAAAAACTTATCTGCGACCATATACCAGAAGACGAAATAGCTGTATTCTGTAAAGTATTAATGAAAATGTGTGACAATCTGGAAGCTTATTAAATTCCGGTAAGTATGAAAATAAAGAAGTTCAGCACAAGGTCATGAAATCAGCGGCCATTTCGCGAAGAGCCTGCTTTTTGGAACACCTCCATAGCAGTCTGTTCTTTGAATGATTGGCCGCTGATACATGCAATATTATGCGTTTAACTCCTTTTCTAGGAATGCTTTGATATAAGGGGTGGTTTCTTCACTTAATGCAGGCATGAATGCCATGTAGCGGCATTTTCGATGATGTTCCTCATCTAACAGGAAGTCATATCCCATGAGACACTTAGAGTTGCATTCCTCCGGATTTATTAACCGTTTACATACAGACGCTTTTTTGATTTCTTTTTTCATTATTTCCGGCAAAGTATTTAAAAAGGTTTCATAAGCTTTTACATGCTCCGGATATATTCGTAATCTCATTCCTGTTTTCCGAAACACAAAAGTCGCTAAGACTTTTCTTGTAGTCTCTGGTTTATAAGAAGCGATAAATCCATTTTTAGCAGGCTTGATTTCACATTTACAATTATTTTGTGTAAGGTAATCATTAATTTGTACAACGAAATCTTTATAACGATCGTCTACTGCTTTAAGAAAAACATTAAAGTTTTCATTTGTCCTATCCAAGATGCCCTCCTGATTATTTTTTAATAACGGGAATCCACACTTCAAATCTTGCATTTTGAGGATCAGGGTTTAAATAGACCTCAATATCCGGTCCATTATCATATTCGTATCCAGAAGTGGGGAGCCATTCGGTGACAATCCGCTTCTCTAGTTCTTGTATCGCCTGGGGGCATTGGCCTTCTCCGGAGAATATGGCCCAGGTGAAAGAGGGAACCGTATATTCTTCCAAAGTATCATCGATTTCTTTTGTACTGGCTGCGGCTATAAAGTACTGCCATTCTTCCAGGTCATTGCAGATGCTGACTCCTAATATTCCGCCAGGGCCTCCATCTGACATGGAGGCTAATTTAGGAATCGTTCCGTCCATTGCTGCCTTGCCCCACATTTGAGGTACAATTTCAAAATTCTTTTCAATTTCCCGGTATAGGGATTGTGCAGTTCCTACAATCCGAAACGGATCCTTCTTTTCAATTCGATAATTCAATTCATCCACTCCTGTAATAATAATTTTGAAGCTGATAGGTGGATATGATTTTACGGTTGCACCGCTTTCTTTTAAACGAGATGGCGCTACTCCATGGATGCTTTGAAATGCCCGGTTAAAGGCAGTGGGAGAGTGATATCCATATTTAAGAGCAACATCAATAATTTTATTATCCCCGTTCTGCAGATCCACCGCTGCTAAGGACATACGCCTGCGCCGGATATATTCAGATAAAGGTACATTTGCCATATATGCGAACATTCTCTGAAAATGATAAACAGAACAACATGCGATTTTCCCCAACTGCTCATAGTCTATATTTTCCGTTAAATGTTCCTCAATATAGTTTATTGATTTGTTTAATCCCTCAATCCATTCCATAAAATCAATCCTTTCTTTTGTATTATATTTGTTATCGGTTTGTTCGTCCTCTCTTTTTATGCACAAATAAGAGAGGAGAGAGGAGTGAATGCCTTGATTCTATTATAGTTTTTTATGGACATATTAACAATCACCTTTTATATGACACGCGTGTAAATAAAAAAAGCGGGAAATCAAATGATTTCCCGCTCTTTTTCGATGCATTCATGAGACACCGGGGACTCGAACCCCGGACAACTTGATTAAAAGTCAAGTGCTCTACCACCTGAGCTAGTATCCCATACTGGGCTAGTTGGATTTGAACCAACGAATGCAGGAGTCAAAGTCCTGTGCCTTACCGCTTGGCGATAGCCCATTAAAACTTGTGATAAAAAAAAATTCCCTAAAAGGGAAAGGTGAGTACAGGGATTCGAACCCTGGGCCTCCAGAGCCACAATCTGGCGCGATAACCACCTTCGCCATACCCACCATAAATTTTCACACCTTGGTTAGAGATGTGAAACGAGCCTGAAGGGATTCGAACCCCCGACCCACGGCTTAGAAGGCCGTTGCTCTATCCAACTGAGCTACAGACTCAAAAGCGGGTGATGGGAATCGAACCCACGTATCCAGCTTGGAAGGCTGGTGTTCTACCATTGAACTACACCCGCAAAAGGTAAGAGAAACTAAAACTACCATTGACGGTTTTTCTCTTGAATCGGGGTGACAGGATTCGAACCTGCGACCCCCTGGTCCCAAACCAGGTACTCTAGCCAAACTGAGCCACACCCCGATAGTGAAAGTATTTTCTATCTTTCGCTTGGTTGCTTTTCCGCAACGCAAGAGTTATTATATATGATGGATATCATTTTGTCAACATTATTTTAGAAAAAATTTCAAATTCGTAATTAAGCCTGTATTTATGCGGTTTTTTAGGAAAAAGGGCCCTGAAATGGGAGGAACCGGCAGGTACATAAAATGTTCCTGCCGGTTGAGTATGAAAAATAAAAAGTCAATGTTAAAAGGGTGGGGTTCCTTTACAATATTTAGTATACGCGGAAAATATGACCGAAGTTTGACTAAGCCATAAACATTTCATAAAAAGACTAAAAGAATTATGAGAAATATTTGAAAAAACAGATAGCTTACTACTTTCGGCCCTGGAATAATAAATGAAAGAAGAGGTCGTCTCTTAGTTTTGTATATGATATAATATAATTAGATGAAAACATGGTACCGTTCATAAGAGAAAGAAGGAATTTTATATGAAGTACTGGGAAGTTTATGAGAGCAAAATAGGACCTCTTACCATTCTATGTGATGATGAAGCGCTTCTTAGAATTGATTTTGGGAGGATGGAGCCTGAGAATGCCGTAAGGGAGCGGACAGAGCTGATCCGGAGAACAGAAGGCCAATTGGAGGAATATATGGCTGGAAAGAGAACGGTGTTTGATCTGCCTCTTAAGCCGGAGGGAACGGAATTTCAAAAAAAGGTTTGGAATGCTTTGCTGCTGATTCCATACGGAGAGACGAAAAGCTATAAGGATATTGCGGTCATGATCGATAATCCCAAAGGATGCCGTGCGGTTGGCATGGCAAATAACCGCAATCCCATACCTGTCATCATTCCCTGCCACCGGGTGATAGGGGCCAACGGAAGCCTGATAGGATATGGCGGAGGCCTGGATATTAAAGTGAAGTTACTGGATCTGGAGCGCACAGAAGCTTCCTAATATAATTATTAAGAATTTTAGGTGATTCTTTCAGTTCCTTTAATCCCCTATACATTTGAAGCAGATAATGTTATAATCCTCATCGTCACCAGGAATAAGTTTGATGATAATGAGGAGTGATTAAAATGAGAAAAAACAAAATGTTGGTAGTAATAGCCATCGCCATGGCAGTTATGATGGCGGCTACGGGCTGTGGATCAAAGGATAATGGGAAATCCCCGCAGGATAATCCTACAGAAGTAAGTGCTGCCGAGACGAAAGCAGCTGGTACAGATGAGACTACGTTAGGTGAGGATGAGTCTGATAGTGAGGAAGACGAAACCACCGGAACCACCGAAACCACTGCTTCTGATGCAGGAGACTTAACTTCCGGCGTCTTTACATCGAAATCTGGAAAATATCAGATTACACCGCCCGAGGGCTGGACCATTGAAGACGATGGAGATGAAAGCTCAGTCGCATTCACCTCTCCCAATGGCAATGATCTGCTGGAGGTTGTCTATGTAGAAGGAGATGACGCCGACGGAGCCAGAGAAGTTTATCCGGCCACCATGGAAGAATACAAGGAATTTGTCAGCCGTGGCGAAGATATGGAATTTGTCCGCTATAATGTAGAAAACGGCAGCGACGGAAGCCAGACGTTCCGCTATGCAATCCGGTATAAGACGAATCAGGATGGAGTCCGTTATTATGCAATTTCCGGTTCCTACAATGCTGCTACGAAGAAGTACATCAGTGCAGCAGGAACGATTGAATCACCGGACACTGCGGTGGAAGGTCAGATTGAAGCAGCACTGGATACTTTAAAACTGAAATAAAACTGAAAAGTAAGATAGAAATCAAACAGGGGCAAAAGCAGGAATATCTGCTTTTGCCCCTGTTTTTACAGTTTTATAAGGGTGCCGTTAAGGAGTTCCACATCCTCCTCCTGGTGGGTGCTTATGATGACAAGCTTGTCACGGACCTTTTCTTTGATATATTGAATTACGGTTCGTTTCGTTTTCTCATCAAGACCGGTAAAGGGTTCGTCCATTAAAATCATATCACAAGGGACCGACAAGGCTCTTACAATGGCAACCCGGCGCTTCATTCCCCCGCTTAAGGTAGATACGGGGCGGGACAAGGCCTCTTCCGGAAGAAGCCTTAAAAGCTCTTCTCTGGCCAGTTTTCTGCTTCGGGAGGAACGACCGGGGATTACCATGGTAATGTTGTCTGCCGGGGTAAAGGACTCGCACAGACGGTTCTCCTGAAACACGGCGGAGGCTCTTGTGCCCTGAAGTCCTTCCATGGATCCGGAGTCGGCCTCTTCTAGTCCCAGGAGGATCCGGAAGAATGTGGTTTTTCCGGATCCTGAGGGTCCCATGAGACAGTAGACCTGGCCGGAATGAAGGGAAAGATTTACCTGCATAAATACTTTAAGAGTCCCAAAGGATTTGGACAGATGATTTACCTTTAGTTCCATGGATCAGACCCCCTTTCTTTTATGGGATTTCCGCCCGGGACTTGCAAGGCTTAAAAGCCATAAAAAGAATTTTTCAAAAAGGGCGCTGATGACGATAATAACCAGGGTCCAGGCAAAAAGGTCCGCAGTACTTAAATAAATTTTTGCCATATAGAGTTTTTCACCGATGGAATGGCTTGGGACGCCGATCACCTCGGCGGCAACCCCGGATTTCCAGCCCATGCCCAAAGCCACCCTGCAGCCGCTTATGAGGTAGGGAAGAAGGGCGGGGCGGTATATATAAAGGAGCTTCTTTTTGCCTTGCATACGGAACACCCGGGCCATTTCCAAAAGCTTTGGATCGGTACTCATAAATCCTGCTATGGTATTTATGTAAATGATGGGGAATACCACAAGAAAGGCGATAAAAACGGACAAATTTTCAGAACCTACCCAGATCAGGGCCAGTATGACAAAGGAAGCTACCGGAACCGATTTTATCAGGGACATAAGCGGTTCCAGCAGATCCCTTAAAAGAGGGAAACGCCATGCGGCTCCCCCGGCAAGGATTCCTGAGCCAAAGGCCATAAGGAATCCAATGCTTATCTTTCCAAAGGAGAGGGCAATGGTTAACCAGAAGCCGGGCTTTGCCCACTGGCCCCATAAAGCCTGGATCACCTCCAAAGGGCCTACCAGTATGATGCTGTTGTGCACGGACAGGCTTACTGCCTGCCACGCAAGAAGCCAGAGAAAGATGATACCGGCCTTTTTAACCGGGAGGGCTGTTGGTTTCATAATGGGATTCTCCTTATAAAGCGTTACCTTAATTATGGCATATAGTAGAAGTCATCGGCTGGCAGTGTTCCGCCCACGGAAGACGGCTCCATATCGAAAAGAACCTTTAAGTATCCGCTAAGCAGAGATTTCATCTGGTCTCCGTCTACATAGGTGATGCTGCAGTATGGGATGGCCTTTTCAGCAACCGGGGCTTTTTCAATGATTCCGGCAGCAGCCACCAGAGCTGCGGTTTCAGCTACATTGGCATTGGCAAATTCCGCGGATTCCTTATGTTCCGCCATAAAGGTGGCAATGGCATCCCCATGGTCTTTGATCACGTCATTCCGGCAGATGGTAACTCCGGTCACCAGACTGCCGCCGTTTTCACCGGCTGTGGCATCCCACTCCTTTGTTAAGTCAAGAACCATTTTAAGGGAGTCATTCTGAGCCATGGCAGCTGTTACAAAGGGCTGGGGAAGAAGACCTACTGCATCAGGCTTTTCCTTCAGGATAGAAA
>DEYX01000016.1 GCA_002365025.1 Hungatella sp. UBA3147
TCCCCATCCAGATAAATGGCACCGTCAACGTTACTGTCTATTTCCTCATATTTTGGAAGCTGGTCATAAAGGCCCTGGGTGATATGGCTGTTCCCGTCAAAAATCAGGGAATCACCCTTTCGGACGATCATATAGGCATACTTCGTTGCCAGATTCTCATTAACCTTTTCCAAAAAATCCATATCCTGAAACTGCTCTGGGTCACTTTGTAAGATCTGGCCGATTTCCTTTTGTTCCGACCGGGTCAGGCGGTTAAATAACTGCAGGGAATTGCTTGACAGAAGATCAATCTGTTCCGTTAAATCATAGGCTTTGCGGAACGCCTTCATCTGGTAATTGCCAAGCCCTGCCACCACTGCAAAGATCAGGATCAGAGGGATCACCGTTATAATCAAAAATGCTACAACAAGACGGGTTCTCAATCTTAATTTCACTATTCTCGTCTCTCCCATGCTCTGAAACTTTATTTATAACGAAAAATTAATATTTCTTAGGGTATTATAACACACATGGACAAGAGAATTTATAAAACAATTCTAAAATTTACGGCATTATTGCATAATTCCCGAAATTTACCAGGAAACAAAGACATCCGGGCGATTAAAAAAGGAAAGCTCTAATCCTGCCATTTCCTTACAGCTGATTAAAAATGCTGTATCCTTCCTATAAATGGAAGGATACAGCATTCAAGATCTTTATTCTTTATTTAAATTTTACAATTCCTTTGGATCTATACCAAAATGATCAAATAGAATCTTTTCTGCTTCCCCATTCCATAATCCCTTGTGCGCCTTACAGGAATCGCTTAGTTTCTTAAACAGCGGATCAGTGCTGCCCAGCGCTTCAAAGTCTTCAATGGCTGTCAAAGGCATATCAAATTGTGTATAGGCAAGCTTCTTTCCACCAGGAATGGAAGGCAGATTCTTTGTTGCTTCTGCAATGCTGTCAATCCCTCCTACATGGGTGACCATAACTGCCGCTTCTATGGCTCCTTCTGCCGAGAGCTTATTGGCCTCAATAAGATCATCTGTATTACCGCCGGTGGTTCCCATGATATGAGTACTTGTATAGTGGCAGTTATAAAGATTGATTTCTGCTTTAAACTGGCTGTCTGACGGGCCGGCAAAGAAGTTCATACAGCCGTCAAAGGCCAGAAGCTTATCTCCCATCTCTGCAACCTCTTTCACAGGAACATATACAAACACGTCATCGTAGCCCTGGCCGCCTGTAATAGCCAATAAATCAGAAATGGGATCCTCCATCTTATCGGTATTTACATAAAGCAGTTCGATCCCTCTCTCCGTTGCGGATTCTTCTGAAATCACTTCCCTGGCCCGGGCAATCCGCTCATCGCTGATATCCGTAACAACTATCCTCTTCGGCTTATTTTCAAACTGAAGGCCATAGCTGACTGCTCCCAGACCCATCGGTCCGCAGCCTCCCATGATCAGGATACTTCCATCCGCTTTGGTCCCCATGGCATGATCATAATTCCGTTTGTTGGTATGATAGTTGGCATGAAATCCGCCTATGATACAGCTCATTGGTTCCCCCAAAGATGCCTCAAAAAAACTATCTCCCGTGTAGTCCAGCAGGCAGCCCAGTTCCATAACCTCGTTTGGCATGATGCAGTATGTACAGGCGCCTCCACAGAATTCATATGAATATCCCGGCGAATCCAGTTTTCCCATGTAATTTAAAGCAGGCTGCAGTGAAAACTTTTGTCCCGGCTGAAACTGTTCCTGCCACTTCTTTCCCACTTCTACAATCAGTCCTGAGCATTCATGACCAACGATCACCGGATTGGTATCTATATTCTGGGGCGCCCTTTTATGCTTTTTCCCCTGTTTTACCAGTTTATAAGTCGACATGCAGATGCTGTCACTCATGATTTTTACAAGAATCTCATTTTCAGCTATCTGCGGAAGTTCAAACTCTTCTAACCTTAAATCATCTGTGCCATACATTCTTACCGCTTTTGTTTTCATATATCTATCCTCCAACCATATTTATCAATTTACTTCTGGATCTCCAGCAATTCTGCCTGCTGCATCAGTTCATCTACCAGACGGCGCCTAGGCGGCTTAGTCCCTATACTTGTAACCGCACCTGCCGAGGCTCCCATGCATAATCTGATGCAAGTTTCAAGGGGGAGCTTTTCATTCCAGGCGTATGCCATGGCCCCTACCAGGGCGTCTCCGGCTCCCACGGTTGAATGGGCTTTCACGCGAAGCCCGGGGCACCGGTACCGTTTATCCCCTGTTAAAAATAAAGCGCCCATCTGACCAAGGGAAATCGCCACCATACCGGTTCCATGGTCCAGCAGCTTTTCTCCCATGGAAACCAGCTCCTGTTCCGATGCCCGGTAATCCATCTGGTAATAACGCTCCAGCTCGGAACGGTTAGGCTTTAGCATATCCGGTGCTGCTTTTAAGGATTCGGCAAACAGCGGGCCATCTGCATCCAGCAGCACCTTTGCTCCTTTCCGGTGAACCTCTTCCGTGATCCTCCGGTATATATCCGTTGGTATGCCTGCCGGTATGCTTCCTGCAAGTACAAACAACGTATCAGGGCGTGCATAACCATTCAGCCTTTCCAGGAGATCTTCTAACTGCTCTGTTGACACCTCAGGTCCGGGTTCATTAAGCTCTGTTACTTCTCCATTTTCCTCCACCACCTTCAGATTCGTTCTCGTCTCCCCTTTTACTTCCACGAAATCTGTCTGAATACCCTGGTCGGTCAGCACATTTCTTATGATGGTGCCGCTGGTTCCTCCTAAAAACCCCATGGCAATGCTTTCACCGCCTAATTCCTTAATGGTCTTGGAAACATTGATGCCTTTGCCTCCGGCATCTAACTCCACACGTTTTATTCTGTTTAAATCTCCCCGTTCAAACCGGTCAATATCTACGGTTTTATCAATGGCCGGATTCATCGTGACTGTAACAATCATTACGGACACCTCTTTCCTGTAAACATGGTAAGGATTTCTTCTGCACTGCATCCGGTGATCCGTTCCACATCGGCCGGATCGGCCAGGCAGTCTGCGATGATTGAGAGTATTTCCAAATGCTCCTCTCCCGCCCCTGCAATCCCTATGACCAGTTTTACCATTTCTCCTCCCCAGTCTGTTCCCTCAGGGAATACCATAACTGCAATGCCGGAGCGCTTAACCGATTTTTTAGCTGCCTCTACGCCATGGGGAAGTGCAATTCCATTGCCGATATTTGTGGAAAACGTCAGTTCACGCTGAAGCATTGCTTCTATGTAGGATTCTTCCACACAGCCGCACTGATAAAGCAGCTGCCCTACCTCCCTTATTACCGCCTCCTTTTCCCCGGGTCTACAATTTAAGCGGATATTCCCAAGTTCCAGAAGCTCTGCACTCTTCTCTACATTCTTTTTCCCGTAGCCAAACACGTTTCTTGCCCTCCTGTGTTAACTTTCTAACTAAATTATAGGGGTGATATCTCCTCCTTTTCAATGAAAACAAAATGGCTTTTGGCGCCATCTGATAACGCCAAATCTGAAATCAACAGAGAAAGCCGGACCCTATCGGGCCCGGCTTTCACCTTGCTTTTATATTATATCTTATCCAGATATTGTTTGAAATATTGGTTTAAATACTGGGAAACCAAGGCTCTGATCTCCTCTTTTCCCCCATGCCTCACCGCTTCTAAGAATTCTTCCTCCTCGATCAGCCGCTCGCTTAACACACCCAGGATATCGCTGTTTTCCACCTCATGATCCCCCTTTGGCACAAGCATAATTAAGACAACACATACTCCTTTAAAATAAGGGTCACTGAATGGCTCTCCATCCTTTGTCTGGCACACCGAAAATACCGGCTTTACCACTCCTTCCGTCCTGGCATGAAGCAGGGCAAAGCTTAAGTCCGGAAATATCTGGCTGCACAGCCGTTCTCTCCTCATTAAATCCTCTTGAATGATGCTCTGCCGTTCCGGATAGGCAGCCAGCTTCTCGCTGACAGCAATCAGCAGCTCCTCAAAGGTGATCCCATTATTTACCCTTTGGTATTCCATAAGTCGAATGACATTTTTTATCTGAACGGCAATAAAATTCACCTGGTCTAATTGAATGGTGAACTCTTTGTTATCCTGTTTTTTAGGCATAAATTCACACCGGCGTACCTTCCCTGCGATCTGCTCCATATCCTCAGCAGGAAGCAGAGGGCTTACATACAGGATATCGGCCTCCTCCTTAATGGGTATGGTGGATACAAAGAAATCTGTTTTACTCAGCACGTAAGGAGACAGATCCGTCATACCATAGACTGATAACTCCACCCTGTCTGCAAAATCCCTGGCAACCTTGGAAGACATAAGCCGTGAGATACCGATCCCGCTGGCGCAGACGATCCCTATATTCACCTTTCTCCGGCTTTCCTTCCTGCTTTCCATCCGAACCTCTGCCGCACCGAAATGAATGGCAAGAAACCCAATCTCTGATTCCGGCACTTCATAACCATACCGCCCTTCGATCACCTTTGCAACGGTTCTGCAACGTTCAAATATGACCGGATAATCCTGCTTAATCTGTTCCAGCAAAGGATTCTGGATCTTCATGCCATTGGTTAAGCGGACCAGAGTCGGTTTAAGGTGGGCAATCAAGCCCTGGATTACAAATTCCTCATCCTGCTTCAGCAGATAGGCAATGCTGTCGTCATAACAGTCGATCATCTCATTGACCACATCCCACAGTTCTCTGGATTCCTCTATTTCACTTCTTGACTTCTCATCAATATTCAGCTGCTGGATTTTGGAACCTTTAATATGCAGACAAATATAGGCACACTCAATTTCCGGGATCTGAATCTGAAATTCAGCTTCCAGGGATTGGGTGATTCTCTTTGCCAGATCAAAATCCTGATCATTTTGCAGGCTGTCCGTCATGAGGGGGTTTTCCTCAATGATCTCCTGCCTTCGGATCCGGTTCACAGCAATCGCCACATGGATCACCAGTCCAAGATAGGAATCCTGGGTTAAATTGAGAATGCGTTTATCTCGGATTCTTAAGATGCAGGCTGTCACCCTTTTTACAATATCGTCATCTAAGATCCGGTAGATATTACGCTCACTTTTATTCTGAATCACATTTAATACGGACTGGTTCCTGTCCTCATACATCTCCTGTATAATCTCTGTATGGATGTTTTCATCAATAAACACACGCAGGGCACGGCGGAAATCCCGTTCGCTGCCCTCAATGAACACACCATATCCAGGTTTTCTTTTTATTTCCAGATGATATTTATGAAACCACTCTTTAACCACCTCTAAATCTGAACTGACGGTGGCCTCACTGACTCCAAATAAATCACTGTAGTAATACAGTTTTTTTAAGGTCTTATCCTTGAGAATCTCAAGGGTCAGGCGCTTCTGGCGTTCGATCCGGTCAGAAACATCAAGAGCATCATCCTCTTCCAGTTCAGCCTTTAAGGCTTCCATCTGATCTTTATCTCCCTCCAGCCAGATTCCGGTTCCCGTTTTTGAGCAAAAGGTGAACCCGTATTTTTTTAATACTCTGGGAATATACTCCAGCTCCCTTTGTACCGTTCTTTTGCTGATATGGATCTGATCCGCGAGCTGCTTAACGGGAACGGGCCCGTCCTCATTAAGAAGAGCCAGGACGATCTGCTGCATCCTGGGTGTAAAATCATGAACTGCCATCTTCTCCACCTCCCATTAACCAGTTCAGGAGTTCCTTATAGCCAGACATATCCGTGAGATTATTGACTGTAAAGCATGGTCTATCAATTCCTGACAGGGAACGGGCAAAATCCTTTTGACATACAATCACATCCGCGTCAGGCGGAATGCGGTCAGCTGATACATGAAACACTTCAATACCTGTTAAACCTTCTAACTTCAGCCTTTTCTTAAACAGCGCGCTGGCCATGGCACTGGAGCCCATGCCAACATCGCAAACAAAATAGATTTTGGCATGTTCCATTTTCTTCATTGGCATCCCTTCATCTTTCAGTAGCATTTCTTCATCCGCAACATTTTTTAGTTTCTTTCCAGACATAATCAGGCAGGACAGGAGGCAAGTCACCCCGGCAGATACAAATATCCCCATAAGGATTCCAAGCCAATGCTTTTTGTCTGCCATAATCAAGATCGTGATGATACTTCCAGGAGAAGCCGGTCCCAGAAGCCCGCTTCCGGTGACCATGAAACAGTAATTTCCTGCAATGCTGCCTGCTATGGCAGCAGCTAATAACCGGATATCAGACAGTACATAGGGAAAGTAAACCTCATGGATGCCGCCCAGGGACTGAATAATAAGGCTGGAAAGCATTTGCTTTCTCATATTCCGGTAAACCAGGGTATAGGCAAGGAGAATTCCAAATCCCGGACCCGGATTGGTCTCTAAGAGAAATAAGATGGAACTTCCCTGCGTTTTCATCTGCTCCAATCCCAGGGGAAGGAAAAAGCCGTGATTGATCCAGTTATTAAAGAAAATGATTTTTAATGGTTCTACCACAAAGCTGATGAAAGGGATGACTCCCTTTGCGATCATTAGTGATAAGCCGTTTCCCAGAAAGGTGAGCAGCCATGCAGCCACTGGTACCAGCATGTAATGGGTAAGTGCTCCGGCTAATAAACCAAGCCCCGATATATATAGGTTGCTAAAGAGCATTTCAAACCCTGCCGGAATCCGGTGCTTGATCCGGTCCAGACCCTTCCGGGATAAAAAACCGGCAATGCTGCCTGCTATGGCAGACAAAATCATAGCAGAAGCAGGTTCTGTCATGACAACAGCAGAAGCGGCAAGGGTGCCGGCTAAACCGCCGACATCCCCGCCGCACATCGTGCCTGCTTTGTATCCCATAAATACCGGAATTACCAGAAAAGATAAAATACTGGACATTTCAGGCAGGTATTTATTCTGGAATATCACTGCCGATAAAACTGACAGCAGCCCGGCTGTTACAAACAAAGGTATGCACTCGGCAATTACTCTGCTGTAATACTTCAGTATTCTCCCCGCAAACTTCATTTATATAATTCCCCTTTTGAATCCGTATACATAAGTTTATTGTACCTTAGGTCCGCAGTGCAGCTGGTAAAACCGTAGGTTTTACCAGCTCACGGGCATTCGCCCTATGAAATAAGGCAGATATAAAATTTCTTATGTGCAGGCACAACGAAATTTTATACCTGTCTTATTTCGCACTGCTCATTGCTATCGTGTACATTATATCATGATTCACAATCGGATACTAGGAAGGCTGTCTTATAAATCTGTTTGTTTATTTTTTAACGTTTCTACCAGTTCATCATATTCCGGTGCCGCCATAAAATTAGTGATTAAAATCAGTTCTGCCTCAGGATTGCTGCGGGACGCGCGCTCCTTCAGTTCTTTATGTGTCACCACAATCTGAGCATCCTTGGGAATGGAAGATACGGGTGAATGAACTACCTCAATATCCACGAATCCTGCTGCCGCCAGCTTTTTCTTCAATATGGTTGCGCCCATAGCGCTGGAGCCCATGCCTGCATCACAGGCAAACACAATCTTTTTAACTGGTCCAGATGGCATAACTTTCTTCTCTGGGATCTGATTCCCTTTTGACTCCTGCTTCATTTGTTTCACTTTTTCTGCTGACTCTTCCAAATCCCCGCTTTTTCCCGCAAACCGCAGTAAGGGAAGAGCCACAAGGAAGGAAACCACAGCTGCCACCGTAACACCTGCTAATACTCCAAAGTATCCGCCTCTTGGTGTCATTGCAAGAACAGCAAGGATGCTTCCGGGAGATGCGGGTGAGGTGAGTCCAACACCAAGGAGCTGGAATACGAAGATTCCGCTGGCTCCGCCTGATACCACCGCCAGAAGTAAAAGGGGATTCATCAGTATGTATGGGAAATAGATCTCGTGGATTCCGCCTAAAAAGTGAATGATGATTGCACCGGGCGCTGAGCTTTTGGCTGATCCTTTTCCGGCAAGACAGTAAGCCAGTAAAACACCAAGTCCGGGACCCGGATTCGCCTCAAGTAGAAAGAATATGGATTTTCCGATTTCCTCAACCTGCTGGATTCCCATAGGAGACAGGATCCCATGGTTAATGGCATTGTTAAGGAACAGGATCTTGGCAGGTTCAATAAAAACGCTTGCCAGCGGAAGCAGCCTGTGATCCACAAAGAAACCAACTCCGGACTCCATCACACGATTCATCACCTCAACAAAGGGAGCAACTCCCTTTAAGGCGATCGCCGCCAGGATTGCACCGATGATGCCAAGGGAAAAGTTATTTACCAGCATCTCAAATCCGGCAGGGATCTTGCTCTCGATCTTTCGGTCAAACTGCTTGATCACCCAGGCACTGACAGGTCCTACGATCATTGCCCCCATAAACATAGGAATACTGGAGCCAACAATCACGCCCATGGCAGTAATTGCACCAATGACGCCGCCGCGTTGTCCGTAGACTGCTGAACCGCCCGTATAAGCAATAAGAAGCGGCAGCAGCATGGAAACCATAGGGGAGACCAGGGCTCCAATAGCTTCATTTGGATACCAGCCGGTCGGAATAAACAATGCCGTAATCAGTCCCCATGCAATAAATGCTCCGATGTTCGGCATTACCATACCGCTTAAAAAGCGGCCAAATACTTGTACCTTCTCTTTCATATTACATACCCTCACTTAATTATATAGTATTTGCTGTGTGATTCGTGTCAGGTATGATTGGCCAATCAATTCCTTTTGATAGCCTTATTATAATCAATGTCAACTTCAGATTTCAACCGGAAGAAACAAGGATTTGGCGCTAGTTTTAGTGCCAAACCTTAAAAATCCTGAATCCCCAATCCCATTGTTTCCTCAGACTCCCTGCATTCAGCGAAAACATTGCCCTGAGAATCAGTCTTACAGTATAGATCAATAGAAAAAAGATGCCGCTAGCCAGCTGTAGACCAGCTGATTTTGCGGCATCTTTCTTATATATGAAGATTATAAATATTTTTTTAAAAGTGAAACTTTATCAAGCTTCTCCCATGGCAGGTTTAAATCAATTCTGCCAAAATGTCCGTAAGCTGCCGTCTGTTTGTAGATCGGGCGGCGTAAATCCAGCATCTTGATGATTCCTGCGGGACGCAGATCAAAGTTTTCCCTGATGATCTCCACAAGCTTTTCATTGCTTAATTTTCCGGTTCCGAAAGTATCCACCATAACGGAAGTAGGATGTGCCACACCGATGGCATAGGAAAGCTGGATCTCGCACTTGTCAGCCAGCCCTGCTGCTACGATGTTCTTTGCAACATAACGTGCCGCATAAGCTGCGGAACGGTCTACCTTGGTGCAGTCCTTACCGGAGAATGCTCCGCCGCCGTGACGTGCATAGCCGCCGTAGGTATCTACGATGATCTTACGCCCGGTCAGGCCGCTGTCTCCGTGAGGTCCGCCGATTACAAAGCGTCCGGTAGGATTAATGAAGAAATTGGTCTTCTCATCCACCAGCTCTGCAGGCAGGACTTCATCAAATACATACTTTTTAATATCCGTGTGAATCTGCTCCTGGCTCACGTTCTCATCATGCTGAGTGGATAAAACCACCGCATCTAAGCGGAGAGGATTGCCGTTCTCATCATATTCCACGGTTACCTGGGTCTTTCCGTCGGGACGGAGGTAAGTAAGGGTTCCATCCTTGCGTACCTTGGTAAGCCGAAGGGCCAGCTTATGAGCAAGGGCGATAGGGTATGGCATATACTCCTCGGTTTCATTGCTGGCAAAGCCAAACATCATCCCCTGGTCTCCTGCTCCGATGGCGTCGATCTCTTCATCAGACATCTTATGTTCCTTTGCTTCCAGGGCCCGGTCAACGCCTAAGGCAATGTCAGCGGACTGCTCGTCCAAAGCTACGATCACGCCGCAGGTATCGCAGTCAAACCCGTATTTTGCACGGTCATAGCCGATTTCTCTTACGGTCTCCCGTACCACTTTCTGTATATCTACGTATGCATGGGTCGTTATTTCTCCCATAACCATAACAAGACCTGTGGTACAGCAGCTTTCACAAGCCACACGGCTCATGGGATCCTGCTTTAGCATCTCGTCTAAAATCGCATCAGAGATCTGGTCACACATTTTATCCGGATGTCCTTCTGTAACGGACTCGGATGTAAATAATAATTTTTCCATGTTGTCATTTCCTCCTTGATATCACATGGGGGAATAACAAAAAGAAAAGTCCGCAGCAACGCGGACTTGATTCAACAATGTATCAAATCCTCTTATTGCTCGATTTCTCGCTCAGGTTGGCACCTTCCAACCGCTCATTTCTGGCCTAGGCCATCATTTTCGATCGGGGTTGCCGTGACTTCACAGATCCTTTGTATCTCCATCACTCTGAATAAGGGATATTACGTACTTTTCATTTGTTATTCAATTGTAAGCTGTTTCTAGTGCATGTATATTTTATCGTATTTAAAAACGGCTGTCAAGGGAATTCTATTCCAACGCTTCCATGGATAAAGTTCTTGCAAAAATTTAGTCCATAATGTATAATGACGCTATTCTTAAAATGTTCGCCAAATGAAATCTATGGAATGCGCCCAGCGCAGACCGTGGACGGATGGCACTCTGGAGACATCTGCAATTATGCAGGGGCCGAAGGGGCAAGCGCTTAGGCGCGAAACTCTCAGGCAAAAGGACAGAGGCGATTTTTTTCCTTTCTTTTTGGAATATCGCATGATCTCTGTTTTTTTGTGAGCGGGAGTATATCCTGCTCTTTTTTTATCAAAAACATGAAGGAAGGGAAGTAGAAAACCAATGCAAACAATTAATGAATTTTTCAACAAGCTGGACTCAGCAATTTGGGGGGTACCCATGATTGTACTGCTGTTTGGCACTCACTTATTTTTGACCGTGCGCACAGGCTTTATCCAGCGCAAAACCTTTACAGCCATTAAGCTGTCTGTAACAAAAGACCCTGATTCACCAGGTGAGGTCAGCCAGTTTCAGGCACTGACTACTGCCCTTGCTTCTACCATCGGTACCGGCAATATTGTGGGAGTTGGCACGGCGGTGTTCTTAGGCGGCCCGGGTGCTGTTCTCTGGTGCTGGCTCACGGGTGTATTCGGCATTGCTACCAAATATTCAGAATCCCTGATTGCAGTTAAATATCGTGTTCAGACGAAGGATGGACGAATGCAGGGAGGTGCCATGTATGCACTGGAGCGCGCGCTGGGCTTAAAGTGGCTTGGCGTACTCTTTGCACTATTCGCCCTGTTTGCTTCCTTTGGCATTGGAAGCGGGACTCAGATCAATGCCATCGCTGAGATTATTGAAAACAACGTGCCGCTGCCGATCCCGCGCATTGCAATCGGCCTTATCTTCGGTATGATTACCGCTGTGGTTATTATTGGCGGCATCAAATCCATCGCTACGGTATGTGAGAAGCTTGTACCATTTATGGCGGCTTTCTATGTGGCAGGCTGTCTGATCATTCTTAGTATCAATGCTGATTTCATCCTTCCTGCACTGAAGGCGATTGTGACCCTGGCCTTTAAACCCGGCGCGGTTGCAGGCGGTCTGGTTGGCCGGGGTATTATGCTTGCCATGCAGTACGGCATTGCCCGCGGCTTATTTTCCAATGAGTCCGGTATGGGTTCCGCACCGTTAGTAGCTTCGGCTGCACAGACACGTAATCCGGTGCGTCAGGCGCTGGTTTCCTCAACCGGAACCTTCTGGGATACGGTTGTTGTCTGCCTTATGACCGGTCTGGTCCTTGTTTCGACCATAATGAAAAATCCGGACATCAACATGGATATGATACAAAACGGCGGACAGATGACCACCGCTGCTTTCAGTCAGATTCCTGTGCTTGGGCCAGTGATTCTGGTAGTTGGAATCATTACTTTTGCTTATTCCACCATTCTAGGCTGGTCTTATTACGGGGAACGATGCTGCGAGTACTTATTCGGCGCCAAAGGGATGCTGCCCTATAAAATCATCTTCGTGTCAATCGTAGTTGTCGGTCCTGTACTGTCTCTGGATCTTGTATGGACGATTTCAGACATTCTAAACGCACTGATGGCGATTCCCAATCTTGTGGCTGTTCTGCTTTTATCGGGCGTTGTGGCAAAGGATACAAAGTACTATCTGAGCCACTTAGATGAAAGGGACGAAACGCCGATTCCGGTCATAGATAAATAGCAACGAAAAACCTCCTGCCTTTCCTTGGCTGCAAAAAATAATTCTTCTATAATAAATGAATTATTTTGCAGTCCGCGTAAAGCAGGAGGTTTTTAACATTTTATCCAGCAAAGCCATTAACCTTTGACTCCGCCCCCGGTGATGCCGGCAATGATCTTCTCCGACAAAAAGATATAAAGAATAAAGGTAGGAAGAAATACGATGATAACGGATGCGAACATCCCAGACCAGTCTCCTGTATATTTCATGGAATTGATCATGGAATATAGCCCTACCGCAACCGGCCGTACCCTGTCGGAGTTGGCAAAAATCAGGGAAATGAAATACTCATTCCATATATTAATAAAATTGAAAATAGTAACCGTTATGATTCCGGACTGAGCCATGGGGAACATGATCAGCCAGAAAGCCCTCATGGGAGGACAGCCGTCAATAGCCGCCGCTTCCTCGTATGCTCTGGAGATATTGGCAAAAAATGTAAGAAGAAAAATTGTTGTATAAGGAACATTGATCCCCACATAAAGAAATATCAGCACCGCTTTGTTTGCAATGTAGTTATTTAACACATTCATACCGGCGATCAGGCTGAACAGGGGAAGAACGATCATGACCACAGGCACTCCCATGGCAGACACAAGGCTGGTCTGGATCATTTTATTTCCTGCAAAGCGAAAGCGGGACAATACGTACGCGGCAGGCGCACAGATCAGAATAAGAAGCGTGCATGAAATAACGGAATACATCAGGGAATTAAAGAAAATAGCGGACACATTGGAATTGGTCCAAGCCTTTGCATAGTTTTCAAAATGAATTCCCTGGGACAGGACATGGCCTGAAAAGATGGCCTTTGTCGTAGAAAAGCTGGCGGCTACCACCCAGCCCATCAATACAATGGTAAATAATATCCAAACACTAAGGAGCAGATATCCAGGAAAAAGCTTAAGCTCTCTTTTCCAGTTAAATAGCTCCATAAACCCTTTCTTTTTAGCCATAGATCCCCCTCCTTAGAATTCCAGATCATCCTCTTTTATCAGTTTATTGCACAGCAGGAATACAGCAACCACACAAATGCTTAAAAGAACACCGATTGCCGCACCCAGGCCTGCATTACGCTCGGTCATGCTGTTACCTGCACCAAAAATCATCATATACATATAAACCATGGGGGTAATGGTCTGGGTATCCGCTGTAACCGTTGAAAACAGCTGGGACCAGACGAAAAAGCCCACTGATGTAACGCTCCACATGGTGATATTAGTTTTAAATACCCCCTTTAAAAGAGGAAGGGTGATATAGCGAAACTGGTTTACCTTATTTGCTCCATCCAGAGTAGCTGCCTCATAATAGTCCTCTCCGATCCGCTCGATCCCGCTTGCAAATATCAGCATGTGATATCCAACCATGCCAAAACAGTAGGCAACCAACAGGGCCATGAATTTATGGTCATTATCAAGCCACTGGACTTTGGATAAGTATTTAAGCCCCATAGCGGAAAATACATTTTTAAGGAGACCGAACTTAGGGCTGTATACATACTGAAGCCACATGGTTGCAAGAGCGACCGCACTGACTACGTTGGGAAGATAGATCATTGCCCTGAAAAAGCTTTTAAAGCGTATCCCGCTGGTGAGGATCACCGCAAACAAAAGAGCGAGAGACATAACAACCAGTCCGCCTATTAACCAGATGCGGAACAGATTCCACATGGAAATGCGGAATAAGCTGGTCGACGCAAGCTTGCTGTAATTGGCCAATCCGGTAAACTGCCACTTGGTCATAGAGTCAGTGATTCCTTCAATTTTAAAGAAGCTCATTAAAATTGTCCTAAAAATAGGATAAAGGAATACAAGGACAAACATTAATACTGCCGGTGTTAGAAATACGGCAATCATTGTCTTATTCTTCTTCACGTTAAATACCTCCCCCGGCTTTCCTTAATTACAGGGTGACACCGCCGAAGCGGTGCCACCATAAAATTCTATTGATCCGGATTATTTGCCTGCCGCTTTAAGAGCATCCACGAACCCGGTCGCTGTAATGGAACCTCCGCAAAGCTTCATAAAGTTCTCTTTAATAATCGGTGTTAAGTCAGCATTGGCTTCCGCTCCGGCTGCCCAGGGATAACGCACGCTTAAACTCTCCATAACCGGCTTCACACTGGCAAGCTGTGCCGGCCACTCTGCATTTCTGGAATCTGCCGGAATACCCATAGACAGTTCGGACATCTTCTTGTCAAATTCTCCCTGAGTAATGTATTCAATCAGTTTAAATGCATTTTCTCCATTTTGGGAATTCTTGTTGATCGCCAAAACTTGAGCACCGTAGTTGGAGGCATTGGTACCATCTTTACCGCCTTCCACTGCCGGATAGCTGAAGCAGCCCCATTTAAAGTCTTCTCCTGCCATATCCTTTACTTCATTTGGAAGCCAGGAGCCGTTCAAATACATGGCTGCTGTACCAAGTGCAAGTTCCTGGTTCTGTCCGGCAGGCCATACGTTGGAAGCAATCGTTTCTGAAAAATACCCCTTCCGTGCAAAGTCTTCATAAGCCTGAGCTGTTTTAAGAACTGCCGGGTCATCCCACTTGCCTTCCTTTACAACAGCCTCTGTTCCCTGTTCGCCTAAAAGTCTGGACATATGATAGCCAAACATGGCTGTTATGTAAGCGTCATCACATGTAATGGGAGTGTAGCCTGCATCCTTGATCTTCTGGCATGCTGCGTCAAGCTCTTCCCAGGTCTTTGGCACCTCCTTGATTCCTGCCTCATCGAAAATAGTCTGATTATAGAAAAATGCAAATACATTGGGCTGGTAAGGAATGGATTTTAATGTTCCATCTCCTACTTCCCGGCAAGCACTCATTAAGCCTGCATTGGCATTGGCTTCATAGCCGGAAGTCTTTACTAAATCCTCCAGATCCATTAAGTACTGTCCCCATGTGGTATTTACACGGTCAATATCCTCGTCGAATATGTCAATGTTGGTTCCCGCATCCAAAGCCGGCTGCAGACCTTCACGGATTCCCGTACGTCCCTTAAACTGAACATCAACCTTCACTCCTGTATCAGCAGTAAATTTGTCAATTGCCATCTGGATCGCCTGGCCCTGAGGCTCTGTTGCTTCCCACATGGACCAGTAAATAAGCCCTTCCCCGCCGCCTGCAGCCGTTTCCTTCGGTGCATCCGTGGCCGCTCCGCCAGCCACAGCAGCTGTGGTAGCAGTGGTGGTCTCACCTGCACATCCTGCCAGAAAACCGGCAGCCATGACCGCACTTAGCATAATACCCATAAAACGTCTTTTCATAATTTTACCTCCCTATGTTATCTGACTTTTCTGTCAGATGTTCTTGGTGAATCTATATTATTATACTTTTGGGCAAAATGCTTTGTACAAAAGGTCATGATTTTTAACAATTTAGATTTTTATCATTTGCTTTTTTCATAAAAAGAAGTTAAAATACAGGTAAATTATATACTATTTGCACAACTTTGCATTTGTAAAGGCAAAAGCATTTAGTCTATGAATCCAGGGGGAAAAGTATGAAATATAAGTATACGGAATTAACA
>DEYX01000158.1 GCA_002365025.1 Hungatella sp. UBA3147
CGTAATCATTTCTTTTGTAAGTCCTGGAACTTCATCTCCAATGGCATAGCATCCCCAGGCGATCTCCTGCTCACAGCCTTCTCTTATCATACTCCGGTAAACTTCTATCCGTTCTCTGGTAAACAACTCCGGCTCTTCCTTCTCCAATTCCAGAATGATATTGCGGAACAGCCATAAATGAGTGTTCTCATCTCTGTTGATGTAACGAATCTCCTGGGAGGAACCGGTCATTTTATGATTCCGTCCAAGGTTATAGAAAAACATGAATCCGCTGTAAAAATACACACCTTCCAGAATAAAATTAGCCACAACCGCCTTCATAAAGGCAAATGCGCTCTTATCCTTTTGGAATTCATTATACAGATCCCCGATAAAGGTATTGCGCGCAAGAAGATGAGGGTCGCTCTTCCACTGATAGAGCACCTCATTCCTGGTCTGAGGCTCGCAGATGGTATCCAGCATATAACTGTAACTCTGACTGTGCACCGCCTCCTGAAAGGTTTGAATGGAAAGACAGAGATTGATCTCATTGGCCGTCACATATTCTCCAAGGGCCGGCAGATTAGCGGTCTGGATGCTGTCCAAAAACACCAGAAAGGATAATATCTTATCATAAGCCCTCCGTTCCTGTGGACTTAATAAGGGGTAATCCTTCCTGTCTCTGCTCAGATTAATTTCCTCAGGAATCCAGAAATTATTCATGGCCTGCCGGTACCAGTCACTGACCCAGGTGTATTTCATATTGTTAAAATCATTGAGGTTCGTAGTGTTGCCGTTGATCATCCGCCGTTTTCTTACTTCAATCTCCCCATCCGGTTGAAAAAGGGGTCTTTTTTTTAATTGTTCCATATCGTTTTCTCCGCACTCTCTTGTTTTATTATTCCTAATCGTTTTATCAGCTGGAGCAGGCCTCGCATTCATCCACTTCCAGGCTTTTGGATCGGACGTAGTAAATGGTTTTCACGCCCTTTTCCCAGGCCAGGATATATAGCTCCAGTACCTGACGAAGGGTGTAATCATTGGTTATATAAAGGTTCATGCTCTGGGCCTGGTCCACATGGCGCTGGCGGATTCCCGCCGCCCTTACGGACCATCTCTGATCAATGTAATGAGCATTTTTATATTTCCAGAATGTTTCCGGCGTTAAGTCCGGGGCTACCCGGGGAACCAGGCCGTTCTTTTTTTCCTCCAGATAATACCGGTTCATAACAGGATCAAGTCCAGCCGTGGTACCGGCAATCATGCTGGTGCTGCTGGTAGGCGCTATGGCGATGAGCCAGCCATTTCTCATGCCATTGGCTGCTACTTTTTCCCGAAGACCCTTCCACTTCTCTGAAAAATATCCCCGTTTGTCAAAATATGCCCCTGTCTGCCATTCACTTCCTTCATACAGGTCATATCTTCCCTTTTCCCCGGCAAAATCACAGCTTGCTTCAATTGCCGCATAATTGATTGCCTCAAACACCTTGTCTGCAAATTCAAGATGCTCCTCTGACTCCCAGGAGATTCCGTTCTTTGCCAGCATGTGATGATATCCGCTTATTCCAAGTCCCACCGGACGGTAACGGAGGTTGGTGACCTTTGCATAGGGCACGGGGAAAAAATTCAAATCAATGACATTGTCCAGAGCACGGACCGCACTTCTTGTAAGCTCTGTAAGCTCTTTTGTATCCTTAAGATCAATATTTCCCAGGGAAAGACTGGCCAGGTTGCACACAACAAAGTCACCCGGCTTTGTTACGGTAACCACCACGGTCTCCCCGTCCACTGTCTGTATCTGCTGGTCCACCTGTTCCACCCCGCTCATATTCTGAGCTATTTCCGTACACAGATTGCTGCAGTAAATAATGCCGCTGTGGCTGTTTGGATTGGCTTCATTGACGATATCCCGGTTAAAGGTAAAGGGCGTTCCTGTTTCCACAGCGCTCTTTAAAACCAGGCGGATGATATCTTTAATAGGAATGATCCGCTTGTGGATACGGCTGTCATTCACACAGTCCAGATATCGTTCCTCCCACTGAGCTCCATAAGAATCCTCCAATGCCCAGCCCTTTATCGTCACAATCTCATGGGGGCACATTAAATACCAGTCCCCTTCTATGTTTTCCTTTGCCAGCTTCCAAAACAGGTTGGGATAACAGACAGCCGGGAAAACATCATGGGCCTTCATGCGGTCGTCTCCGTTATTGGTCCTGAGAGTTAAAAACTCCGGAAGATCCTTGTGCCAGACATCTAAATAAACCGCTACAGCTCCCTGCCGTACCCCCAGCTGGTCTACTGCCACAGCAGTATCATTCGCAAGCTTGATCCACCGGATCACGCCTCCTGCAGCTCCCTTAAAACCGCGGATCGCACTCCCAGCGGCGCGGACCTTACCGAAATAAAGGCCCATGCCTCCTCCGAACTTACTGACCTTTGCAAAGCTGTCAATGCTACGGTAAATGCCATCCAGACTGTCCGGTACGGTATCGATAAAACAGGAGGAAAGCTGATGATAAGGCTTTCTGGCGTTTGAGAGGGTGGGCGTTGCCATGGTGACCTTCAAAGTACTTAGCATATCATAAAACCGTTTTACCCAAGTATCCCGTTCTTCCTTTTCCAGCATGGCAAGATGCATGGCAATTCCCAGAAACATTTCCTGTGGTGACTCTAAAGGCGCATTCTGCCGGCTGCGGATCACGTACCGGTTAAGCAGCAATTCCAGCCCGGAATAATTAAACAGATGATTTCTGTTCTGAACCATATAGCCTTCATACCGGTCAATTTCTTCCTTCTTGTAATTCTCCAGAATGTAATCCCCATAAAGCCCATCCTCTGCCAGAAAACGAATTTTATCATAAAAGCTTCCAATCTTTCTGCGATCCAGCTCTTCCTTTAACCCAGTTTCAAAACGCAGCATGGAGAGCCTGGCCCCTATATACTCCCAGTTCGGGGTTTCCTGGGTCGTCAGCTCCACGGCCGCCTGGATGAGCGCCTCAAACCGTTCTCCCAGGCTCATATTTTTCTTACAGAACCCTGTGAATTTTACGGAGAGGTGTTCCAAATCATATGGTGCAAAACCCCACTCCTTCCGGATTCCCTCTAAAACGCCTTCCAGCTCCGGCACCTCTTTAAAATATTCCAGAATTTCCTTTTTTCCATCTGTCTTGTCCATTCATAATTCCTGCCATTCCATGTTTTATATTAATATCAATAACTGTTATTGGATCTCATATGTAAAAATATACCACAACATATAGTTAATTTCAACTACTGAAACACAAAATATTCGTTTTCTAATGACTTTCTTCTTTTATTATTTCCAAACAATTGCCGGATAATTTATGATTAAAAAAACGCTTAAAGTCTTACAAAGTAAGATTTCAAGCGTTTTCATTAAGAAGAAAATCTTTATCTTGCACCGCGCACATAAGGCTTCCCAAGGCTTTCCGGCCGATGATTCTTGTGGGCGGAGCCCAAAAGGGCTGCTAATGTGATCAGGTAAGGAAGCATGGACAATGCCTGGGAAGGAAGAGGAACTCCCACCGCCTGTAGACGGATCTGCAGCGCATTGGCAGCACCGAATAAAAAAGCTGCTCCTAACATTCCAAAGGGAAGATAACGCCCTAAGATGACTGCCGCCAGAGCGATATATCCCCGTCCTGAAGTCATATTTTCCGAAAAATTCCCCACTTGTACCAGGACCAGATAAGCGCCCCCAATTCCGCCCAGAATTCCGTTTAACACCATGGAGATGTATTGGTACCGGTAAACCGGTATCCCGGCTGAATCCGCGGCACGGGGACTTTCACCGATGGCTGCAAAGGAAAGCCCGGTGTTTGTCTTCTTATAAAAAAATGATACTCCCATGACCAGAAAATATATCAGATAAGTTAGAATATCCTGATTAAAAAGAGCATTTCCAATGAGGGGAATGTCGGCAAGCAACGGTATCCGCACTTTTAACAAAGGCTCGATCTGTTGGTAGGACTGCCCTCCGGACATCAGTTTATACAGAAAGCTGGTAACACCAAGTATAAAAATATTAATGGCGATCCCGCTGACCGACTGGTCCTTGGACAGCCTGACAGACAAAACTCCATGAAGCATACTGACAGCCGCTCCCCCTGCCATACCGCAAAGAAGCCCTACAAGAATGCTTCCTGAGAAAAATGTGCCTGCAAAGGAGAAAAAAGCGCCGGAAAGCATGACGCCCTCCATTCCGATGTTCAGTATTCCGCACTTTTCCGATATCGTCTCCCCAAGCCCCGCATAGGCAAGCGGTACAGCCATTCGCACTGCTGCCGATAAAAAGGCAGTCAGAAAGCTGGCGGTTAAAATCTGATGCATCATCTATTTCTCCTCCTTTGCTCTCATTTTTCCAGTCAGAAGCTCCCTGCCCAGTATAAGCAGAACGATAAATCCAATGAGAAAATCTACGATCGCAGAGGGAACTCCCATCTGCCGCTGCATGGAGTTTGCCCCAACTTCCAAAGCCGCAAATAAAACAGAAACCAAAAGTACGCCGCCAGGATGGTTAAAGGCCAAAAGAGTTATGAGGATTGCCGTATAGCCGCAGCCTCCTGATATTCCTTCAAGCAGCTTCTTCTGAACTCCCAATACCTCCACAGCTCCCGCAATTCCTGCAAGTCCTCCGCTTAATACCGCTGACAGGATTATGTTCTTCACCACAGAAATGCCGCTGCATGCTGCTGCCCGTTTATTAAAGCCCACCGCTTTGAATTCATAACCTGAGGTCGTCTTTTCCATGAGAAACCATATAAATAACACGGCTCCCAGGGCTATGAAGATGCCCGTATGTACTCTGGTTGGTTTTAAGAAGCGTAAAAGCGTGACAGATGCATCTATCTTTTCAGATTGGGGAATGCTTCCCGCCGGATCCATGAGAAAGGTGCGGACTGCGATGCCCAAAAGATTCATGGAAATATAGTTAAGCATAATGGTGCATATGATTTCTGATATTCCAAGCTTTGCCTTTAATATGGCTGCTATCAGAGCCCATAAACCGCCAAAGAGAAAGCCGCAGCCAATGGCAAGGAGGATCCGAAAAACCCCGGTCACACCGGTGGCATTTAAGGCTACCCAGGCAGACGCAAGAGCTCCTATGTAGAATTGTCCCTCTGCACCGATATTAAAAAAGCCGGTACGAAACGCCACCGAGCAGCCAAGTCCGGTGAGAATCAAAGGAGTCGCTTTTACAAACACTTCCCCGAATCCGCTCGCATTGCCGAAGATTCCATTAAAAAACATCCGGCCTGCCGTAAGAGGATCGGCCCCTGATAAGAGGATAAGGATGGCCGCCATTGCAATGGAAAGGAGCGCGATCTCCGTGATTTCCATTGCCTTCCATTTTTTTATGTGATTCATGGCCTTCCTCCTATTTCCGTCACTCCGCCCATATAAAGTCCGATTTTAAATACATCTGCTTCTTCCCTGTTAAGAATCCCCATAATCCGACCTTCAAACATCACTGCAATCCGGTCGCTTAAGGAAAGGATCTCATCTAAATCAGCTGAAATGAGCAAAACACTTTTTCCCTGGTTCTTCTGCCTGATCAAAGCCTGATGTACAAATTCTGTTGCTCCGATGTCCAATCCTCTGGTAGGCTGGCTGGCTACAATAAACCTGGCCTCTTTCGATATCTCACGGGATAAGATCACCTTCTGCTGATTTCCGCCGCTCATAAGCTTGACCGGTGTTCTGGCCCCGCTTTTTCCCGATGTTCGGATTCCATACTCTTCTATGGCTTCTAAAGCCCGGTTCTCCGCCTTTTTATGATCCAGAATCCATTTTTTTGAAAAAGGCAGGCGGTTGTAGGTGCGAAGGATCATATTTTCTGTTACCGTCATGTCTACAACCAGACTATCCATGTGACGGTCATCGGATATATAAGAGATGCCACTATGAAAACGCTCTCTCACGGACCGGCTGTCAATTGCTTTCCCGTCAAATGTGATGGTTCCCTCCGTATGCTTTCGGATTCCTGTGATAACCTCGGCAAGTTCCTTTTGTCCGTTTCCTTCCACTCCGGCAATTCCAAGGATTTCCCCTTTATAAACCGTAAGACAGATATGATCCAGCGTCTTTTTTCCGGCCCGTTTTTTTGATAAAGAAATGCCTTCAAGGCTTAATGCTGCTTCCTTTGATGTCTTTTTCCTGTTTTCCGTTTTAGGAGAAAGGGGCCTGCCTATCATAAAGGCAGATAATTCCTCCGGCGTGGTAACTGATGTGACCAGATCCTTAACCGCCTTTCCATCCCTTAAAATGGTAACCCTGTCGCTGATCGCCATGATCTCACTTAAGCGATGGGTAATGATGATGATGCCATGGCCTTCAGCCTTTAACCGCCTTAACACATGAAAGAAGTTTTCTGTTTCCTGAGGAGTCAAAACTCCTGTGGGTTCATCTAAAATGAGCAGGTCCGCCTTTCGGTACAGTGCTTTTAAAATCTCCACCCTCTGCTGTTCTCCTACGGAAAGGCTATAAACCGGTTCATCAGGCTTTACAAAAAGGCCGTACTTTTCCGCCAGCAGGCAGATCTCTTCTGAGGCCTGTTTTCTGTTAAGAACCTCTTTCCTGCTGCCAGATCCCAGAATGATATTGTCAAGCACTGTCATCCGGTTTACGAGAGAAAAATGCTGATGGACCATGCCGATACCATGGCTTATGGCATCAGCTGGAGACTTAAACCGGACCGCTTCTCCTTTGTAGAAAATTTCCCCGCCATCAGACTGGTAAATGCCAAATAATATGTTCATCAGCGTAGTCTTCCCGGCTCCGTTTTCCCCAAGCAAGGCATGGATCTCCCCTTTTTCCACGGAAAGGTTGATATCCTCATTGGCATACACTCCGGAAAATGCCTTTGTAATATGTTTCATTTCCAATAATGGCATATGAATACTCCCTATCTGATCTTTGTATCACATGTTACCGTAAATTCTCCGGCTGCAATGGATAATACCTTTTTCTGAATCTCCGCCTTCACCTCATCCGGGACTTCAGCCTCCAGTTCATGGTATGATGCGATACTCACCGCGCCTTCCTTCATGCCAAGATCATAGATTCCTCCTGCAAAGCTTCCGTCTGCCACCGTCTGAAAGGCTACTTCAATCACATGGGGGATATGGTATACAGAAGAAGAAAGTACCGTTTCCGGAGCCAGTCCATTCTGATCATAGGAATCTCCAGTTGCATAAACCTTTGCTTCCTTTGCCGCATTGATGGCTCCTGTACCGGATTCATTGGCACAATGGCCGATGACATCAGCTCCATTATCGATCATAGCCTGGGCAGCTTCTTTTCCCAGAGCCGTATCCGTAAAAGAACCGGTCCATGCAGTCTGGACTTCAATGTCAGGTTTTACGGACTTAGCCCCATCCTCAAAGCCATTCATGATTTTAACTAGGGAAGCGCCCTGAATAGGTCCTACAAAACCAATTTTATTGCTTTTTGACATTCCTGCTGCAAGCATTCCCATAATGTAACCGCCTTCTTCGCATTTGGTGACATAGGAAGCCACATTGTCAGCGGAAACCTCTCCCTCTGTTACAATGAATTTTGTATCCGGATACTGTTCTGCCACTTCAATGGCAGGATCGCCGAACTCATAGCCATGGCCGATCACTACGTCAAAGCCATTGGCAGCATAATCGGCAAATGCAGCTTCAATGTCATCAGGAGTCAGATTTTCCGTATAGGCAGTCTCACAGCCATAATCGGATTCCAAAAGCTTTAATCCTTCATAAGCGGACTGGCACCAGCCCATGTCATTGGCCGCACCGGAAAGGCAAAGTGCTACCTTCAAAGTTTTAGAGGTCTCAGATGTTTTAGAAGTCTCAGCTGTATCAGAAGTATCAGCTGTTTCGGTTGTTTTAGGGGTCTCCGTTTTTGTCTCTGTGTTTTTACTGCATCCGGCTAAGGATACGGCCGCCATGGAAGCGGTAAGAACCAGGGCTGCCAGTTTTTTTAAGTTTTTCATAATGATTCTCCTCTCTTGTTGTCGATTACGCAGTTGTTAAGGTTTCAATATCCGGATCTGCGTATGAGTGATGTAATTGGAACTTTGGTTTTCCACAAACTGATCCAGAATGTTAAAATTAATGGTAAGGTCTTCAAATTCCAGATCCGGTCTAGCGTTCCGGATCCGCTCTATGGTAGCAGGAACCGTCTCATAAGAGCCCAGGTGATAGCCGCACAAAAAATCGCCGCCAGGAATTTTACGGATCTGATCCTTTCTTATGGTCTCCGGCAGCGGTTCGCCAGAGGGATATAAATAAGCTCCGAAATATTTCCCTTCACCATGATAAAAGGCAATGGTAGGATAAAAATAGAAGGAATTCTGCCGATAGATCATTTCTTCCTCACCAATGGCAAGATAGGCCCTGTCCTCAAAATGGCGGATGGTGATCTC
>DEYX01000041.1 GCA_002365025.1 Hungatella sp. UBA3147
GAATCTCCCCTGGCTTTACCTCCTGACCCTCTCCCCCATCATCAGGACAGTAGGCCCGTAAATCATACTCTCTTAGATCTCCTGCCAGACGGCTGGCCCTGGTCCTGGAAGCGGACAAAAGGATTACACGGTATCCTTCCTTTTTCCATCTGGTTAAATCCTTTATTAAAAGTTCAAATCCATTCTGATAGGTATTTACATTCTTCACCTGGAAGCTAAAGCGGTTTTTTACTGTAAAACCGGGAAGCTTCTGCTCCAAGCCGGTCAAATAAACCGTTGTCTTTGTCTGGACCCTGGCCAGCATCTCTTTTGCAGTATAAAGAAGGCCGGTCTGTCCCGGAAGTAGGTAACCGTTTTCCAGGCGGTGTATCATGCTTTCCCTGAACTCCATTTCAACGGTTTCCCCTTTTTCCTTAAGCCGTTCCGGCTCATCCAGGAAAAGTACCGAATTTCCCCCGCGGAAATACTCCAGAAAAGACACGCTCTCCTGGCAGAAGTAATGGATATAGCCGTCTAGCCCATGCTGCCGGAACCCTTCCTTAAGCCCTTCCAAAAATTCGGATACAATGGAACGGATCCTGGCAGACTCCTGGATTTTTGACTGTGCCCTTAAATCCTTCTCGTATTTTTTTAATTCTTTTTCCAGGGCTTCGATTCCCTCCTGGATCTGCCCCCCTGTCAGAGCCATCTCCGTGGCAGGATAGATCCGTATGCTCTCTAACTGTTCAATGGATCTCTGACTCTCAATGTCAAAGGTTCTGATGGAGTCAACCTCATCATCCCACAGCTCAATACGCACCGGCAGCTCTTCGGTTAAAGGGAATACATCAATGATCCCGCCTCTGATGGAGAACTGCCCCATGCCATCTACCTGGGCCATACGTTCATATCCCAGCTCTGTAAGACGTTTTTTCCATTTTTCCACGTCAATGGTCTGACCGCCTTCCACAAACAGCACCTGTTCCTTAAGATACTCAAGCGGAAGGAGGTGGTCCATAAGCCCGTCAAAGGTTGTGACAACCCAGCCGGAGGATCTCTCCATTAAATGGCGGAACACGGTCATGCGCTGTTTGGTCAGCAGGTTTCCGTGGATGTCCGCGCTGAAAAACAGAAGATCCCTGGCCGGATACAGCCAAACATCAGGATCAAAGAAGCGCAGGTCCTCATAGATCTCCCTGGCTCTGGTGTCATCATAAGTAACCACCAGCCTTAAGCCTTCCTGTTTTGCCGATTCATACATCAGATGAACCTTTTGGGAATCCATACAGCCGCTGGCCATGACAGGTCCGGCTCTTTTTAAAAGATCACCGGAAAGGTCCTCAAAATCCTTTAATTCCCTCAATGGTTTTTCAAATAGATCACTCATGAAATCTCCTTACTTCTTCCTGTTAAAATGGTTCATCGCCGCTTCCGCTCCCTCTGTAACCACCATAATTGCTGCTTCTGCTGCATCCTTGTACGCCTGGTCCATGATCGCTGCCTGTTCTCTGGGGAAACGGCCCAAAACATAGTCAGCCAGGTCCATTTCCTTTGGCTTTTCACCAACCCCCACCCGGATTCTTAAAAATTCCTGGGTTCCCAGATGGCTTATGATGTTCTTTAAGCCGTTATGGCCACCGGCGCTTCCCTTTGACCGGATTCTTAACTGGCCTTCCGTTAAGTTGATGTCATCGCAGATAATAATGATGTGATCCGGCTCCACCTTGTAAAAATCCGCCATGGCCCGGATGCTCTCTCCGCTTAGGTTCATAAAGGTCTGTGGCTTTGATAAAATAACCTTTTCAAATCCGATCCTTCCGGTCCCATAAAATGCCCTGTGCTTTTTTTCCGTTACACTGGCCCCCAGTTTGTCCGCCAGAACGTCCACAGCTTCAAACCCTACATTGTGTCTGGTTTTTTCATATTCCCTGGTGGGGTTTCCTAATCCTGCGATGATATACATGATGATTCTCCTTATTATTGTCTATATTAATTACGGTTCCGATTCATGACTTTTTAGGGGTTACAAACACCCGAAAAGCGCTAGATTTCCCAAAACCGGGGGGTCTAACGCTGCTTTTTTTATTTTAACAGTTCATTCTTAAGATGTAAAGGCAAACACTGCCTTTTTATTTTTAAACAGTTGTAAAGAAAAATACATCCAGTTATAGTAAGGATAATTTTGGATCAGAAGAATGACCACATAGAGCCGTTCTTAGAACATAGGGTTCCCCATATATGGAGCTACTACTGCACCGCCCGGTGCGTGGACGCCGCCAACCGTTTCATGGCAATGCTCTCTGCAAGAAAGCGTGTTTACGGCCTTCAGGTATATAAATATGGGATCGAGGGAATCCTTCATTGAGGATTCAATTTCTATAATTCCGCATTTCCCCTCCGCCACTTAATCCCTTTGCAGTCATTGGGCTTTTGGAGGAATCAAGTGCCTATTTTATGGGGGTAAAAATAAGATCAACCGGCTGATTAAAAAATACATATAAAAAAGTTCTTCCGAAGAATGGATATCTCTTGTATTTTCCGTATCCACTATGATAGAATAAAGCTGTTGCGCTTATATAAGTTCATAATCGGTTGAGCGTTTCTACCAACTACCATAATAGTTGACTATAAGGGTTAGAAGGAAAAAGGAGTGATGTTCATGAAGGATGTTTCAAAAAATTACGACGTCATCATCGTTGGTGCAGGCCCCTCAGGCATTTTCTGTGCCTATGAGCTGATCGAGAAAAAGCCGGACCTTAAGATTCTTATGATCGAAAAGGGCCGCCGGATTGAAAACCGGACCTGTCCGAAACGGATAACAAAAACATGCGTAGGCTGCAAGCCATGCTCCATCACCACAGGCTTTGCGGGAGCCGGAGCATTTTCCGATGGAAAATTATCCTTATCACCTGATGTTGGCGGAAACCTCCCTGAAATACTTGGATATGATAAAACAGTGGAGCTGCTTAAGGAATCAGACAACATTTACTTAAAGTTCGGCGCAGATACCAATGTTTACGGCGTTGACAAACAAAAAGAGATTCAGGAAATCCGCCGAAAGGCCATAGGCGCAAACTTAAAGCTGATTGAATGTCCCATCCGCCATTTGGGCACGGAAGAAGGCTATAAAATTTACACCCGTCTCCAGGAGCATTTATTGGAGCAGGGGGTTGAAATGGCATTTAACACGATGGTAAAGGATATTATCATCGAAAATAATAAAGCAACAGGCGTTATTACCGATAAGGAAGAGATCTGCTATGCACCGGAGATCGTTTCCGCGATCGGCCGCGAAGGCTCTGACTGGTTCAGCCATATCTGTGAAAACCATGGAATCGAAACCAGGGTAGGAACTGTAGATATCGGAGTCCGGGTAGAGGTCCGGGACGAGGTCATGGAATTCTTAAACAAGAACCTTTATGAAGCTAAGCTTGTTTACCATACCCCTACCTTTGACGACAAGGTCCGTACCTTCTGTACCAATCCTTCCGGCGAGGTAGCCACGGAATACTATGAAAACGGGCTGGCGGTTGTCAATGGGCATGCCTACAAATCCCAGGAATACAAGACAAACAACACCAACTTTGCAATCCTGGTATCCAAAAACTTTACAAAACCCTTTAAAACCCCTATTGAATACGGCAAGCAGATCGCCCAGCTGAGCAACATGCTCTGTGACGGCAAGATCCTGGTGCAGACCTTTGGCGATTTCCAAAGAGGCAGACGTACCACAGAGGAGCGCTTATGCCGCAACAATCTGATTCCCACCTTAAAGGATGCAGTTCCCGGCGATTTATCCCTGGTATTTCCTCACCGCATTATGGTTGACATAAAAGAAATGCTTCTTGCCCTGGACAAGGTAACTCCAGGTATTGCCAGCGACGAAACCCTGTTATACGGTGTAGAAGTAAAATTCTATTCCAATAAGGTTGTGGTCAATACAGACTTTGAAACCAGCGTAGAGGGCCTGCGTGCCATCGGCGACGGTGCATCTGTAACAAGAGGGCTTCAGCAGGCATCTGCCAACGGCCTAAGCGTAGCCAGAAGCATTCTGGCCGCCATGAAATAAGAGCAAAAAAGAGCAAAAATAAAAGTTCCACGCAAATGTATAAAAAACAGACGGAAGCATCGGCTGATGCTCCCATCTGTTTTTTTATCTATATCCGATCAAGCCAGTCCCAGCTTCTTCATCGCATAGGCTACTCCATCGTCTTCCACATTCTTTGTATAAAAGGTTGCATAAGGCTCAAGCTCCACGCTGTGGTGCCCCATAAGGATGCAGTTCTTCGCATATTCAAACATAGATAAATCATTGGTACTGTCACCAAACACATAGGCATCTTCCAGGGCGATCCCATAGTGCTTTAAAACCAGATCAATGGCTGTTGCCTTGGAATACTGAGAGGGAACGCATTCATAAAATCCACTGCCCCGGTCAATGATCTCAAAGTCCAGTCCCAGAGCCCGGGAAAAACACTTTAAATCACTTTTTTCGTCTGCAAAAACACAGAACTTATCAAAGTCGTAACAGTCCTCATCCCAGCCGTAGGGCGATAAGTTCCCTTCCTGCTCTACGATCTGCTTCATTCTCTCCACCTGTGGAAGGCGGGAGGTTCCTTTTTTAAAGTAACAGCTTTCCGTTCCTTCTAAAACTCCATCCAGGTCATATTCCTGTATGATGCGCTTGATCTCAATCCCCCGCGCGTGAGGGATCGCCGCAGAAAAAAGAACCTGGTCTTCTGCTATAATGCGGGTTCCGCAGCCACAGCAGTAGCCATCCACCTGGATCAGCTCTTTAATGGAATCGATCAGGCACTCGGTACGCCCTGAATTGATGAATACCAGATGACCATTCTTTCGAGCCTGTGCAATTGCCGCTTTTGCGCTCTCAGGCACATTGCGGTTTACCTCGGAAAATAGCGTACCGTCAATATCGAAAAACAAGGCCTTTCTTTTCCCGCTCATCGGTCACCCCGAAAGCATATTGTCCCTGTTATTTCATCCATACTTTCCACAATGGCCAGGGACTCTACCCGGATTCCTTCCGCTCTTAATCGGTCTCCGCCGGGCTGGAAGCCCTTTTCAATCACGATCCCTGCACCAACCAGCTTTGCACCGGAATCCTTTACGATAGCAGCCAGACCTTCCAGGGCTTTTCCGTTGGCTAAAAAATCATCAATCAGCAATACCTTGTCACCGTCTCCCAAAAATTCCTTGGAAACCATGATGTCATAGGTCCTACCGTGGGTAAAGGATTCCACCGGGGTGGTATATACATCACCTGCGATATTCTTAGTCTTGGATTTCTTTGCAAATACCACCGGTACATCAAAGTACTGGGCCACGATACAGGCTATGCCAATGCCGGAAGCTTCAATGGTTAAAATTTTATTGACTTCATAATCGGCAAAGCGTCTCTTAAATTCCTTTCCAATTTCTACGAACAGCTTGATATCCATCTGATGATTTAAAAAACTGTCTACTTTCAGTACATCACCGGACTTTATCTTTCCATCTTTCCGTATTCTGTCCTTTAAAAGCTGCATAAAGGTTCCCCCAATCGTAAATTATTCTTTATTTAATAACTGCGTTCTCTGTAAGGAAATCCATTACTTTATTGTTAATAATATAATCATCTACATCAAACTGGCCTGCGGTCTCGATCATCTTTTCAGCGCTTTCATAACCCATCTGCTCTGCAACTTCCTTACGATCTTCATCTGTAATTGTGATTCCCTCTTTTTCCGCTATGGCGTTTACGATCAGTCTCTGTTCTACAGTCGCCTCTGCCTGAGTCTTTATAATGTTCTTAAAGTCCTCTTCTCCCATTCCTGTAAATGCGCCTACAAAGGTCTTAAAGTCCATACCGTAAGCGGCTGCCTGGTTTGAATATCTGGCAATCATGTTATTGAAATTGGCATCAACTGCTTCCTGCTTTGGTTCCACTTTAGAACCATTTAAGATGGCAGTGTAGATATCGCTTTTCATCTTCTGCTCTGCTTCATCATTCTTATTCTGTAAAAGAGTCTGTTTCTTGTCTTCCTTGTATTCATCTACTGTCTTAAAGGATGTAGTTTCCTGAACAAAAGCATCGTCTAATTCGGGAACCTGCTTTTCTTTAACTGTATTGACTGTTACATCAAATACCACAGCCTTTCCTGCCAGATCCGCATTCTGATAACCTTCCGGGAATGTAAGGTTTAAGGACACCTTGTCCCCCTTTTTCGCACCTACAAGACCGTCTTCAAAGCCTTCGATAAACTGTCCGGAGCCAATTGTTAAGTCATAGCCCTGAGCTGTACCGCCATCAAAAGCAACGCCATCCTTGGTTCCTACATAGTCAATATTAACCACATCGTCCTTCTGAACGGCCCGGTCAACCTCAACATCCTTTGCACTTACGGATAAATCGTTCTGGACCGCCTGGTTCACTTCGTCATCAGTCACTTCTACCGTATCCTTGGTCACTTCAATTCCCTTGTAATCTCCCAGAGTAACGGTACCATTATCCACACCGGTTAAATCCTCAACAGCCAAAGTTTCCTGTGCTGAGCTTTCCGTTGCTTCCGTTTCAGTTTCTGCAGGCTTTTCTGCCGGCTTTTTAGAACATCCGGTGATAAGAGCGGCGGCAACCAAACCGCACATACAAACTTTAAAAATTTTCTTCATAATATGATCCTTTTTCTTTCTATTTTTAATAATTGATTAAAAAAGTGCTTCCAATCAGTTATACCATATCGGGCAAGGTAAAAAAAGCTTTTTCCCGAAATTAACAAAAATTTCAAAATTCCGTTATATTTAACCGGATCAGGTAAGTCCCCTTGATAGCTTCTATTCGTAATGCGCAGGCAGCGAAGCGGATTGCGGACAACCGCTGAACGGAATCATTATTTGTAAAATGCCCGGAAAGCCTTGTATGTATTGTACACATCAAGCTTGGAAGAAAGCTCAAAGGGAGAATGCATGGAAAGAATAGGAACTCCTAAATCCACCACATCCACATTCATATGAGCCACATATTTGGCAATGGTGCCGCCGCCGCCCTGATCCACTGCGCCAAGCTCTCCGATCTGCCAGTAAATACCTTCCTGCTCCATCATGGCGATGATCTTTGCCATAAGCTCCGCACTTGCATCGTTGGAACCTGATTTGCCCCGGACACCGGTGTACTTGGTCAGGACGCAGCCTTTGTTTAAAAAGCAGGAATTGCGGTCTTCATATACCTGGCCAAAAGTGGGGTCATAGGCTGCATTGACATCAGAGGATAAGCAAATGGAGTTTCTAAGCACCTTTCTTACATCCACCTGAGCCATGGCAGCCAGATCCTGAATGTAGTGAAGAACAAAATCGGAATCTAAGCCGGTATTTCCTTCGGAACCGACTTCCTCTTTATCTGCCAGAACGGTGACTGTCGTATATTCAGGCATGTTGGCATCGATTTCAGCCATCAGAGCCGTATAGGCACATACCCTGTCATCCTGTCCGTAAGCACCGATAAGGCTGTGATCAAGTCCTACGTCACAGGCCTTCTGGGCCGGTACCAGCTCAATCTCAGCGCGGAAGAAATCCGCTTCTGTAATTCCATAGCGGTCGTTAAGCAGCTTTAAAGCCAGAAGCTTCACAGGCTCCTTAAGCTCCGCCTCGTCAAGAAAGGGAATGGAACTAATAAGTACATTCAGTTCCTCGCCCTTTAAACCATCCCTTAATTTTCTGTCATTTTGTTCACTAGCCAGATGGGGAAGCAGATCTGTCACGCAGAATACGGGATCGCCTTCCTTTTCTCCGATGTTTAGTTCCACAATCTCACCGTTTTTCTTAATGATCACCCCGTGGATGGCTAAAGGAACTGTTCCCCACTGGTATTTCCTGATTCCGCCGTAATAATGGGTCTTAAAATAAGCCAGGTCATTTTTTTCAAAAACAGGATTGGGCTTTAAATCAAGCCTTGGGGAATCGATGTGAGCTCCGTTGATGCGAAGCCCCTGTTCCATTCCCTCTTTGCCGAAGGTAGTTGCAATGATGGCCTTACCCCGGTTCACATAGTACACTTTATCGCCAGTCTTATAGTTTTTTCCGGCGTCAAAGGGACGGTATCCCTGCATCTCAAGCATTGCCACGGCCTCTCTTACGCATTCCCGTTCGGTTTTTCCGTTGTCCAGAAATCTCTTATAGCCCTCGCAGAACATCTCCGCCTCTTCACGCTGATAAGGCGCCTCCTTTGCGATATGCGGAAATTTAAATGTCAGTTCTTCCTGCAATTGTTGTCCTTTTGTTTTCTCCATTTTGTGATTCCTCCATATTCTTATGATAATTAATTAACAGATTTCATCGCTGTCAAGGACCAGAGTAAACGGTCCGTCGTTTAAAAGCTCTACCTTCATGTCAGCTCCGAAGCTTCCATGCTCTACCTGGTTTCCATAGGTCTTTAACCGCTCCACCACGTATTCATAGAGACTGTTTGCAAGCTGCGGTCCTCCTGCCTTTGTAAAGCTTGGGCGGTTGCCTTTCCTGCAGTCTGCATAAAGGGTGAACTGGCTGACCACCAGGATTTCCCCTCCCACATCTGTCAGGGAAAGGTTGGTCTTCCCATTTTCATCGGGAAAAATCCTTAACTTGCATATTTTATCTGCCATTTTATCGGCAATGGCTTCCGTATCCGTATCTGACACTCCCAAAAGAAGCAGAAAACCTTTCCCAATGGCGCCGATCTGCTGCCCATCCACAGTAACCTTTGCATGGGCAACCCGCTGTAAAACAATCTTCATATCCATTCTCCTGTCTATTTTAATACCAGTCTTAAGTATTCCAAAAGGGTTTCCGTAGCCGCTTCCCGGTAAAGAATCTCTCTGGCAAGCACCGGGTAATCTGTGATAATATTATCCACTCCCAACATCTTCATCCGTTCCATTTCGCTTTTGTTGTTCACCGTCCAGGCATGAACCGCCTTTCCCTTTTTATGGGCGGCTTCCACAAGCCTTTCGCTTACAAAGCTGGAACGGAGGCTGATAAAGTCGATAGAATCGCTGGAATAATAATCTCCATAAGCTGCTGATATAATATAACCGGTGCGGATATCAGGATCCATTTCCTTGATTCTGCTTAAATAGGACAGGCGGACAGAGGTCACAACACACTGTTCCTTCATCTGGTATTTCTCAATCAGTTCCCTGACCTTATCCGGCAGCTCACTGCCGCTTCCTAGATCCTTGATCTCAATATTTATATTGATCCGGCCTTTGCAGAATTCCATGACCTCCTCTAACGACGGGATACGTTCGCCCTCGTAATCAGCAGAAAACCATTTCCCCACATCAAGCTGCTGCAAATCCTCAAAGGTGTAGGAGCTTATGGCACGGTTTATTCCTGATACTCTTTTTAAGCTGATATCATGCCCCAGCACCACCACGCCATCCTTTGTCTCCTGGACATCGATCTCCACAAAGTCCGCCAGGTCATCAACGGCCCTTGCCATGGCGGCCATGGTATTTTCAGGGGCTGCCCTGGAGCTGCCGCGGTGGGCGGTGATCTGAATCACGCTGAGCAAGTCGGTGGTAATTGCAGAACCATTCCGCACCACTCCAAAAAGGGAAAACAGGCTGAATGCAGCAGCTAAAGCCATGAATAATGCCGCAAGCCTCCTCTCCCCATACTTACTGCCGGAATAATCGCTGCTTTTGCTCCTTTTTGCAAAGTTACTGGTAAAACCGAAATACTGGACGCTTAATGCTCCCCAGTTTCCCACAGCCAGAAACATACTTGTTAAAAAGATCAGCACCAGCTCGATCCTGCCGCATGCTGCCGGCAGGATGGCCAGGGCCAGACTGTTGTCCGTAAACAAGGTCACTCCCACAGCAGCAATCAGCACACAAAATGCATAGACAAGCCAAAGTCCAACGATAGCCGCCGCGTAATAAATGGTTAAAAGAATTACAACCTTTAATATCCGGTGTCTTAAAAGCCATAGGCTTCTAAAATACCCATCCCTGAAATTCTTCTGCTCCACCATGCAGGCGTGAATGGTATAAATTCCGGGAATGACAACTGCCAGGAGCAAAACCACAAAAAGGACCAGAGAGACCTTTCCCACAGGCTTATTCAAAACCTCGGATATAACAAAATTAAGAGGCTTTACATGGGTCAGCATCTGGTAAATAAGATACAGGTTTACAAGCCCGTAATCCGCCAGAATGAGAAGCCCCAGCCGCCAGTTTTTTCTGCGGATCTCATGGGCCAGCTTAAAAAAGCCTCCGGTTAAGATCTCCCCCATTTTAAGCTTCCGGGAGTAAAAGGCCCCCTCAAACAGCGTAATAAGGCAGCCAGTCTCCAGCATAAGAATCAGGATTCCGATAACCACCATCACCGCAATCATAAGGACCGTCCAGGGCTTTGTCAGGAAATAGCCGATGTTTCCGACGGTCAGATAGCTGTACCCCGCCATGCGCAGCGCAAATAAAAGGCCTTTGTTTAAGAGAAGCAGGTACAGGGTCGTGGTAACCAACCGAAACAGCAATTCAAAAACAAACGCATTCTTTTGATTGAACTTTATGATTTTCCAGGTGTCTTTTGTTAATATACTCATGCCATAACCTTCTTTTTGCGGAAAGAATTAAGAAATACGCTTTGGAAATTTTTCTAAGCTGCTGCGGTATTCGCCGAATGAGTATGCGTAAAAAGCAGCCTCAGCGAGCGGAATCGTCAAGGCTGCATCTTTTAAGTCAAATCGTCCTCATCCATCATGTCCTCTCCTGCTGTCTCCCGCTGCTGAGCCTCACTCAGTTCCAGAATCGCCTGGTTTAAGGAAAACATCTTCCCATCCAGCATATTCACCACATCCGCGCAGGCCTTCAGCTCCTGCTGCAAGTACGCAGGTGCATTGCCTTCAAACTTATAATATATCTTATGTTCCAGGCTTGCCCAGAAATCCATGGCAATCGTCCTGATTTGAATTTCCACTTTGGTGTCCACCGGACCATCTGTCAGATAGATGGGAATGGTTATCACCATATGATAGCTTTTATAACCGTTAGGCTTAGGATACTTGATATAGTCTTTCACATAAAGAACCGTGACATCGCTTTGTTTTGTTATCATCTCCGCAATCTGGTAAATATCCGATGTAAAAGAACAGATAATCCGTATCCCTGCAATATCATTTAATTTCTCCACCATGTTGTCGATCGTCACATCATAGCCATACCGCTTCAGCTTTTTCACAATGCTGTCCGGGGTCTTAAGCCTTGACTTGATGTGTTCAATGGGATTGTAATTATAGATATGCACAAACTCATTATTAAGTATTTCGATTTTTGTACTGATTTCCTTTAATGCCGAGTCATACAAAAACATTACAGATTTCCACTGATCGACCTGATTAAATGATTTGGGAATATTCATTCCAATTCCCCCCTCTCTCTCGCACCCGCATTTCCAACTAAAAAAAACACGCTTTGCGGGTTTTTCTTAGCCTCAGCGGCATTCGCCATATGAATATGCAGGCATATTTCTTCGGCTCATGATTCGCACAAGTCAGCGAGACAGGGGCAGCCCCATCGCCCGGCAGCCCCTGCTCCTCAAGAATAGTATACCATAGAAACCTGATATTTTATATTCTTTTTCCTGATTTTCTAAAATTTCAATCCCTTTAAGAGCGCCGAAAGCCCTGTAAATGCAGAACCTTCTTCCTTGTAATCAAAGACCTCTTCATTCGCTTCCTCTTCCTCCTGGAGGGCCTTCATGCTTAAGCTTATCTTATTATCCGCTATGGATATGATCTTCACCTTTACCGTCTGTCCCTCCTTTAACACGACCCCTGGATGCTTGATCCTCTGAGTGCTGATCTGTGAGATATGAAGAAGGCCGGAAAGCCCGTTTTCCAGGTTAATAAACGCACCGTAATCTTTTATGTTGTCCACCGTTCCCTCCATGATGGACCCTACCTCGCACTTTGCGATCTTTTTGTTGGTTTCTTCCTTCTGTTTCATAAGAGCCGGCTCTTTGCCTGAAAGCACCAGCTTATTATTTTCCTCGTCTGCGGTGATGACTGTGACTTCAATGGTCTTTCCATTATATTCCTCTAAGTCCTCCACATATTCCCCCGCCAGCTTGGAAGCCGGTATAAATCCCCGGATCCCCTCCAGATAAGCAACAGCTCCGCCTTTTACGATCTCGGCAATTTTTACATTGACAATGGTTCGGTCCTTTAACAAAGCACCAAGGGTTTCCCAGGCCATCTGATCATTTGCCAGTTTTTTGGAAAGAACCACGTTTCCATCCCTGTCACTGGCGTTTATAACCGTTGCCGTGATTTCATCCCCAGGCTGGATTTCCCTAAGCAGGTTAAATTCCGGATCATTGCTTAGATTCTCCTTGTCAATGATCCCCTCCGCATAATATTTAAGATCCAATGTAACCTTGTCCTCATCTACATTGATAACGGTTCCTGTGAGAACATCTCCTTCTTTTACCCTTTTAAAGGATGCTTCCAGTTCTGCGGCATAATCAGCCATAGTCTCTACTGCTTCTTCCCTTACGTCTGTCTGCTTCATCTCTTCGCTCATTGATATCTCCTCCGTTCATAAATCGCTCAGTACTGCATAAAATCTACCTATATATTTATCACATCCCGCCTGATATTACTATAGTTTTCTCAGTAAAAATATGTTATATTTATATATATGAAATATTTTCCACTGGGGATGCCCCCAGGCCAGATACAGAAAGGACAAGAATCATGAACGACATAATGGACCTGCATACCCACACCGTAGCCAGCGGACATGCGTACAATACTTTATATGAAATGGCTAAATCTGCCTCTGAAAAAGGTCTTGCCCTCATGGGCTCTACGGATCACGCACCTAAAATGCCAGGAACATGCCACGAGTTTTATTTTATAAATTTTAAAGTAATCCCCCGTAAAATCTACGGAGTCAATATACTCATGGGCGTTGAGCTTAATATTATGGATCACACGGGGCGCGTGGATTTGCGAAAAGGTCTTCTGGAAAAAATGGATTACTCCATTGCCAGCCTCCATGAACCCTGCTACAAAAGCGGAACTTCCTTCGAAAATACAAGAGCATATCTCGGAGCTATTGAAAATTCTCTGATTCACATCATCGGCCACCCTGATGACAGCCGTTTTCCTGTGGATTATGACACCCTTGTTTCAGCCGCTGCTGAAAACCATACCCTTTTGGAGCTTAATTCCAGTTCCCTTCATCCCTTAAGCGCAAGAATGAATGCCGCGGAAAATTACCGGAGCATGCTGGAGCTTTGCAAGCGTTATAAGGCTTCTATCATCATTGACAGCGACGCTCATACGGAAGCGGATGTGGGAAACCATGTGAGAGCCTTAGAACTTATTGAAGAACTGAATTTCCCGGAAGAGCTTATTGTAAATACTTCCCTTAATAAGCTCATTCCCTATATTCCGAAGCTGGAGGCTTATCTATGATCAACTTCCTGAACCTGGAGTATTTTCTGGCGGTTGCGGAGGAATTAAATATCACCCGTGCTGCCAAGCAGCTGTACATCTCCCAGCAATCCTTAAGCAGCCATATTTCCAATCTGGAAAAGGAGTTTGATGTCCAGCTTTTCAACCGTACCATGCCGCTTACCCTGACCTACGCAGGCCGGGCTTTAAAAGTCCGGGCAAAGCAGATGCTGGACCTAAAGGATGAAACCTACCGGGAACTTGCCGATATCAAGGATTTTACCACGGGACAGCTTTCCATCGGAATCTCCCATACCAGGGGGCGCTTCCTTCTCCCTGCTATCCTTCCCGCTTATAAAGAAAAGTTTCCAAACATTGAGATTCATCTGGTAGAGGGAAATTCCTCCGAGCTTAGTACTGCTCTGATCCACGGAAACATCGATCTGATGATCGACCTTCTTCCATTTAAAGCAGATCATGTAGAAACCGTTCCTATTTGTGAAGAGGAGATCCTCCTTGTGGTTCCAGACCAGATTCTGGACCGGTATTTTCCGGGACAGCAGGAGGAGATGATAAAGGTGCTGGAAGAAAATGCGGATGTGCAGCTTTTAAAGGACTGCCCTTACCTACTCATCAACAAGGGAAACCGGGTGCGTACCATTGCCGATGAAATTTTTGAAGATGCCCAGCTTACACCTTCCATTCTTTTGGAGACAGAGAATATAGAAACAGTGCTTGCCCTTGCAGCCAAGGGAATGGGAATTACCTTTTACCCCAAAATGTTCATGTCCGGAAGCCCAAATGCCGGTATAAAAAAGACAGGACTTCATTTTTTCTCCTTAAATTACAGGCGCAGCCATGGTGTTCTGGCATTCGGCCGCTACAAAGGCAGATATTTATCCCAAGCCACGGAAGAGTTCATACGGATCGCACGGGAGAACATATAGCCTAACTATAACTGTGGATTGACAAAAGGGCTGAAATCCTTTATTATTAAATAGTAACAATTACTAATATAATTATTATTTTAGAAAAGGAGCGGCCATGAAAACATTAAAGTATAGCCGTCAACGGGAATCCATTAAAGCCTGTCTAATGGCAAGGCACGACCATCCCACTGCCGATGCACTATACACATTGATCCGTGAGGAATATCCCAACATCAGCCTTGGAACCGTATACCGCAACTTAAACCTTCTGGTTGAGCTGGGTGAAATCCAAAAGCTGACATGCGGAGATGGCGCAGACCGCTTTGATGCGGACACTTCGCCCCATTACCATTTCGTATGTAAACATTGCGGAAAGGTCAGTGACCTGCCACTGGCCCCTATGGATAACATCAACCATATGGCTCAGGAACATGCGGACGGCACGGTGGACAGTCACACAATTTACTTCTATGGGATCTGCAAGGATTGTTCTGAAAATAATTCTCGATAACACTTGACATCAGGATAAAGTTATGGTAAATTAATATCAGTAATAATTACTGTTATCGATTACCATCAATAACAACTATAAATATTAAAAATAAAAAGGAGACATGAGATCATGAAGAAATGGGTTTGTACTGTATGCGGTTACGTTCACGAAGGGGAGACAGCTCCGGAGTTCTGTCCAGTATGCAAGGCTGCTTCTGAAAAGTTTAAGTTGCAGGATGGAGATATGTCCTGGGCTTGCGAGCATGAAATCGGCGTTGCACAGGGTTCTCCGGAAGACATCATGATGGATTTAAGAGCTAACTTTGAAGGCGAATGCTCAGAGGTTGGTATGTATCTTGCTATGTCAAGAGCAGCTCACAGAGAGGGCTATCCTGAAATCGGCTTATACTATGAGAAGGCTGCTTTCGAGGAGGCTGAGCATGCTTCTAAATTTGCAGAATTATTAGGCGAATGCGTAACCTCCAGCACAAAGAAGAACCTGGAATTACGTGTTGCTGCTGAGAATGGCGCAACTGCAGGTAAGTTCGACCTTGCAAAACGTGCAAAAGCATTAAACTTAGATGCAATCCATGACACAGTACATGAAATGGCAAAGGATGAGGCTCGTCACGGGAAAGCATTCAAGGGCTTATTAGAAAGATACTTCGGATAATACACCTTTAGGGAGCGGCATAATAAATTACCGCTCCCCAACTGCAGTGTACGATCATACAAAATTCAAATCAGGAGGGTTTATACGATGTCCAAATATGCGGGAACAAAAACAGAACAGAACTTAAAAGATGCTTTTGCAGGCGAGTCCATGGCAAGAAACAAGTATACATATTATGCATCCGCTGCCAAGAAGGCTGGCTATGAGCAGATGGCTTCCCTGTACTTAGAAACTGCTGATCAGGAAAAAGAGCATGCTAAGATGTGGTTCAAGGAATTGCATGGCATTGGTACCTTGGAAGATAATTTAGCAGATGCGGCTGCTGGTGAAAATTACGAGTGGACCGATATGTATAAGAAAATGGCAGAGGATGCCAGGGCAGAAGGCTTTCATGAACTGGCTCTGAAATTTGAATTCGTAGGGAAAGTAGAAGCTGCTCATGAAAAACGTTACTTAAAGCTGCTTGACAGCTTAAAGAACGACAAAACCTTTAAGGGTGATGCTCCTCTTGGCTGGAAGTGCCGCAACTGCGGTTATATTCATGAAGGACCGGATGCTCCGGAAATCTGTCCAACCTGTGCTCATCCTAAGGCTTATTTTGAAAGAAAAGTAGAAAATTATTAATGCAGTCTGTTATAGCAGCTGCAATATGATTTCGAATAAGTATTTTGATCAAAGAAATCACAAGTAAAATAGGGGAATGCACCTTGATGAAGCAGCTTATCAAAGCCAATCAAAGTGCATTTCTTTCTGTCCGGAACCGTTTCATTCTTGTTACCATTCCTT
>DEYX01000118.1 GCA_002365025.1 Hungatella sp. UBA3147
GGTTATGACGGGTACTACGAGAAGATCATGACAACTCTTTCCAGCAACACGGCGCCGGATATTATCCAGCTGAGCAAGGAATGGCTTCCGGATATTCAGGGAGCCAAGCATTATCTTGCAGACTTATCCACGTTGCCGGTGGACTTAAACACTTTAAAGGACCGTCTGCTGGAGATCGCAGGTACTTATAACGGTGAGCCGAATGTGTTCCCCTGTACCGTTGGAGGCTCTGTTATCTATGTTAATACTGATTTTGCAAAGCAGTATGGAATTGAATTGAGCAAGGCCTATACCTGGGACGAGATTAAAGTGCTGGGAAAATCCATTCACGAGCAGGATAGCGATGCATATTTAATGACGGCAGATGCGGATATGCTGAACCGGTTATTTGTCCAGCCTTATCTGGCACAAAAGACAGGAAAGCCGTTAATAGATGAAGAAACCTATTCCATGAATTTTTCGGAAGAAGATGCGGCAGAAGCATTCCGGAATATTGTTGATCTGTATGAGACTAATACTCTGGAACCATTTGGAGAAGCAGCAACCTTTGCCGGACAGGCGGACCAGAACAACAAGTGGATTAACGGAAAGATAGGCATGATTGTGGACTATACAGGAAGCGCTCCTAAATATATTGCCTCCATTGACAGTCCCTTAGATGTCATTTCCATGCCTGTTACCAGTGACGCGAAGAGCAGCGGTGTTGCATACAGCGGTGACAGAGGCTTTGCAGTTAATGATAATTCGGCTCATAAGGAAGACGCTGCGAAATTCCTGGATTTTTTGATGAATGATCCGGAGTCCATTGCAATCTGCAAAACCGATGTTGGATACTGCCCCACCAAGCAGTCTGATGACATTCTGATCGCAGCAGGAGTTGTAAGTGAGATCCAGAAAAAAGGTGTTGAGATATCTGAACCTAATTCTTATACCAACAATATGATCAGTGGAAATACCGAGCTTGAAGTGACCCGGAAAGACTTGATCCAGGAGGTTGTTTACGGAGATATTACTCCGGAGGAAGCAGCGAAGGAACTGACAGAACAGTATCAGACAATTTTGGATGAGCTGAAAGCAAATAAGTGATAAAAACAAATAGCAAGTCATACCGCGGAGGGTGCTGTAAAATTGATTTTGCAGCACTCTCTGTTTTAATCGGGCAGAAAGAGTTAGATGGAGGAATATATGAAAGATAAAACCTACTATCAGGAAATGCTGCTGCATCTGGTGGAGCCGTTGAAAAAGCATTACAGCAAAGACTGCGCCAGCTTGCAGCTGGGGGCTTTTGCAGCAGGTTACGGCAACCGGATTGCCGGAATGGAAGGGTTTTCCCGTGTTTTATGGGGTATGGTATCCTACTGGGCTGGGGGAGGAAAAGATGAAAGCCTCCTGCCGGTTTACCAAAAGGGATTTTGCGAAGGTACTAACCCTGCATCAGAGGAATATTGGGGAGATCTGCATCATAAAGACCAGAGGATGGTTGAGATGACGGCGATCAGCTATGGAATACTTATGATTCCGGAAAAGCTGTGGGATCCCATGGGGGATGCAGAAAAGCAGTGTCTTGCAGACTGGCTGTACCAAATCAACCTTTATACCCAGGCAGACAACAACTGGCAGTACTTTAAGGTCATCGCGAACCTGGCCTTAAAAAGCGTGGGAATGAAATGGAACCGGGATCAGGTAAGGGATGCCATGGACCGATATGAATCCTTTTATCTGGGCAATGGCTGGTACTCTGACGGAAAACGGCCGCAGAAGGATTATTACACGTCTTTTGGCATTCACTTCTACTGCCTGTTATATGCGAAATTTATGGAAAAGGAAGATCCGGAGACTGCACAGCGTTTTAAGCTGCGGGCGGCAGAATTTGCAAAAACATTTATTTACTGGTTTGATGATGAAGGTAAGGCACTCCCCTTTGGCCGTTCCCTGACCTATCGCTTTGCCCAGGCCGCCTTTTTCAGCGCCTGTGCTCTGGCAGGAGTGGAATGCTTTTCCTTAGGAATCATGAAAGGAATGATCCAAAGACATATGGAATATTGGCTGCGGCAGCCGATTTTTGACAATGCCGGCGTGCTTACGGTTGGATATACCTATCCGAATCTGCTGATGTCCGAAGCCTATAATGCCCCGGGTTCCTCATACTGGGCATTGAAAACCTTCGTATTCCTTGCATTGCCGGATGATCATCCGTTTTGGCAGGCTGAGTATGAAGTACTGCCAGAGCTGAAGGAAACATATGCGGTAAAGGAATGTGACATGCTGCTCTGTCATAGGAAACATGAGGTGGTGGCCCTGACAGCGGGGCAGTATCCGGTTATGGAGCATCCCCATGCAGCAGAGAAGTATGCAAAATTTGCTTATTCTTCTGTTTTTGGCTTTTGTGTACCCCGTTCTTACCATCAGCTGGAACAGGCAGGAACCGACAGCATGCTGGCTTTTTACGTCCAAGGCATGTATTATGTGCGAAGAACATGCATGGAGTATCATGTTACAGGCGAAGAGGTTTACGCCAGGTGGAGCCCTGTGGAGGGTATTGAGGTAGAGACATGGATCATACCGGTCCAAAACGGTCATAGGCGCAGGCACAAAATTACCAGTAATTTAAACTGCATGGCATATGACTGCGGCTTTTCTTATCCTAACTGTATGGAGGAGACCGGAAAAGAGGAAGGAAATGGTTTTGCGGCTGTTTTCGATAAAAATGGAAGGAGCCGTATAAGTGGGAACCATGGATATGGCACCGTCATTACAGCGCTTCCCAATATGAATCTCGTGTTTCCTAATGTCTGTATTCCGGCGATGGAATTTACGGTTAAACTGGGAGTGACTGAAATAGAAACACTGGTTGAAACAGAATTTACAGATAAGGAAATTGTGATTGGAGGAGGAAACTGCTATGCGTTACGAGATTGAAAAAGAAACGCTTAACTGGGCGGAATCCGTTTGGGAAAAGCTGGAGATGAAACTTGAAGCAGAATGCAGACGGCTTGGGTCCATAATGCCATATGTTCCGGTCGATGGAAGGTATGAAGATATGGGGATGCGGGAACTGACTGCATGGACCAACGGTTTTTACAGCGGAATGCTATGGCAGATGTATCATGCAACCGGAAAAGTGTGTTTTAAGGACGCTGCAACCGGAATTGAAGAACGGTTGGATGAGGCTCTGGCGTCATTTACAAAGCTGGACCACGATGTGGGATTTCTCTGGCTGCATACGGCGGTAGCTGATTACCGTCTTACAGGCAGCAGGGGCTCCCGTGCCAGGGGACTTCATGCGGCAGGAATACTGGCGGGGCGTTATAATCCCAAGGGCAGGTATATTAAGGCGTGGAATGGAGAACGGGCAGGGGTTGCCATCGTAGACTGCCTGATGAACCTGCCCCTTCTGTACTGGGCGGCTGAGGAACAGCATGACAGCGCCTATCGGCAGATTGCCGTCAATCATACGGACACGGTTCTGAATTATATTCTAAGATCGGATGGTTCCTGCAATCATATGGTAGAATTTGATCCGGCCACAGGGGAGTATCTGGATAATCCCGGCGGGCAGGGCTATGAAAGCGGATCTTCCTGGAGCCGCGGGCAAGCCTGGGCGATTTATGGAATGTCCCTGGCATACCGTTACACGGGAAATGAGGTTTATCTGGATGCTGCAAAGCGTGTGGCCCATTATTTTTGTGCAAATCTGGCGGTTCATGATTACATCCCGCTCATTGATTTCCGGGCGCCGGCACAGCCGGTCTATTATGACACGACGGCGGGAGTGTGTGCAGCGTGTGGTCTCCTGGAGCTTTCTGAGCACGTAGGGATTCTGGAAAAGGATCTCTATGTAAAGTCAGCCGTCCGCTGTTTAAAAGCGGTCACGGACCGGTTCTGCCAATGGAATCCGGACATAGACTCTGTTGTATCCTGCGGTTCTGCCCGCTATGACCGGGAATCGGACCGCCAGGTGCCGATAATTTATGGAGATTATTTTTTGACGGAAGGGATCCTGCGTCTGTTAGACCGGGATTTTCTGATATGGTGATCCGGTTGGCTGTTGTTTGATAAAGATGGAGGATTAAGAAATGGGTATGATTCATTATGACAGGGCGAGGATCGGGGAGGCAATGGACCGCATTCTGGAACGGACCAAACGAATGGATATGTCATGGGACTGGCCCTGCGGTGTGGCATACTATGGCCTTTCGGAAGCCTATGAGGTAACGAAAAAAGAAAGCTATTTAAAGTTCCTTAAAGAACGAGTGGATGAGCTGATCGAGTTGGGACTCCCAAGGTGGACAGTAAACACCTGTGCCATGGGACATTGCCTGATCACTTTGTATGAGGCGACAGGGGAAGAAAAATATATGGATATAATAAGGTCCAAGGTGGAGTATTTAAGGAAGGATGCTCTCCGCTTTGGAGACCATGTGCTGCAGCATATGGTTTCAGCAGCCAACGATTTTCCGGAGCAATGTTGGGCAGACACCTTATTCATGGCTGCATTTTTTCTCTTGAGGGTGGGAGTTATGACGAAGGAGACTGCTCTAATAGATGATGCGCTGAATCAGTACTACTGGCATATTCAGTATCTTCAGGATGAGGACACAGGATTGTGGTATCACGGCTATAATAATATAACAAAAGACCATATGTCAGGCTTTTACTGGGGAAGGGCTAATTGCTGGGCGGCTTACACCATGAGCATGGCAGGACTCATTTTACCGGAATGCTACCTTTATCCCCAATACTTAGAAATCGTTGGAAGCTTAAATGAGCAGCTGTCAGCTATTAAGCTCTTGCAGACAGATAATGGCCTGTGGAGGACTATTTTAAATGATGAGGAATCCTATGAGGAGGTATCTGCATCTGCCGGAATCGCAGCGGCCATGGTCTTAAAGAAAAATCCTCTTCATATTAAATATATCAAAAAGTCCATTGACGGAGTTTTGGCACATGTGGCCCCTGACGGAAGTGTGACCGATGTATCTGGCGGAACTGCAGTTATGAAGGACCGGGCTGGTTATCAGAATGTTTCGAAGAAATGGATTCAGGGCTGGGGACAGGGCCTGACGTTGGCATTTTTCGCCGCAGTTTTGGGGTATGACAGTATTACGGGAGATGGGGCCCTATAATATAGGGACAGAAAGAGATCGGACTGCTTACATCTTACAAGGTAGAAATAGAGAACGGCGTGGTAACCGTTCTCTATTATTTTTGCAGAAAAAAGGAGATTCTCTATAAATGTGAATCGTAAAGAACTGATATGAATCAATATGAATCAAAATGATTGACAATAAATCAAAATAGTGTTATAGTTGATTTATTGAATACGGCGGGGAAGTGGCACCTGAATCAGTGTAAAGGAGGTACGAACAGCAGTATTGAATGGGTGGAGCCGGAACATGATACATAGAAAGATACGAAACCGCAGAAAATTATTATAATCAGGAGGAATCAAAATGGGGGATATAACAAAGTTTCTCTCGCCTAAGCTGATCAAAGTTAACATGCAGGCAGAGAATAAAAATGCGGCGATAGAGGAGTTGGCGGAACTTCTCTATAAGGAACATGTACTGAAGGATAAAGCCAGCTATATTCAGAATGTATTGGAACGAGAGGCACAGGTACCTACAAATCTGGAGAACGGAGTGGCATTGCCTCACGGAAAATCGGATGCAGTACTGAGACCGGCAGTGGCAATCGGAACATCCAAACGTGGAATCCGGTTTGAAGAGGGGAGCCCGGTCAGCCATATCATCTTTCTCATTGCTATGCCAAACAATGCTGACGATACGCATATTACACTGTTAAGCGGTATTACTTCCCGTTTGCTGGATTGTGATTGCCTGGAATATCTAAAGGAGGCAAAACGGCCGGAAGATATTCTGGCGGCACTTTGCATAGAGGAGGTGCGGACAGAGAACAAAGGGTCTGAACGGTTTTTAATCGGGGTGACCGGCTGTACGGTAGGAGTAGCACATACGTATCTGGCGGCAAAAGCGTTGGCAAAAGCTGCTGAGGAGATGGGCGTATCCATAAAGGTGGAAACAAACGGTTCCATCGGCACGGAAAATGTTCCCACCAGGGAAGAGATTGAACGGGCTGAGGGGATTATCATTGCAAGCGACAAGGAGACGGACATGGAACGTTTCCGGGGAAAACAGGTAGTTACCGCCACTGTAAAGGAAGGAATCGACCATCCGGCGGAGCTGGTCAGAAAGGTTCTGGATGGAAAGGCCCCGGTGTTTGGCGGGAGGCCCACAGAGCGTGTTCAGCAGGCATCCAGTGGGAAGGCGGAGGAGTCTGCCGGTGCGCTTAGTGGAAAGATGCTGTACAAGGCGCTGATGAACGGAGTCTCCTTTATGATCCCGTTTGTGGTAATCGGTGGCCTGCTGATTGCGGTCGCACTGGCAGTAGGAGGAAAACCCACACCCCAAGGTCTTGTAATTCCCGAAGGCAGCTTCTGGAATCAGATTTCTGCAGTGGGAAGCGCCGGATTTACATTAATGATCCCGATTCTGGCCGGCTACATAGCATTTGCTATCGGTGACAGGGCGGCTCTGGCTCCTGGTATGATTGGCGGCTGGATCGCCAACAACGGTTCTTTTTACGGAGCGTCAGCCGGAACCGGCTTTATCGGAGCCATTGTGGCTGGTTTGCTGACCGGATACTTTGTAAGATGGATGAAGAAGCTTCGTTGGCCGGAGATGATAAGGCCGCTGGTTCCGATCATGATTATTCCTATTATTGGATCTTTGTTTATTGCATTTGTATTTATATTTATTATCGGAGCACCCATTTCGTCCCTGATGACGGCTCTTTACGCCATGCTGGAAAGCATGTCCGCCGGAAGTATGATTTTGCTTGGTATTACAATCGGTCTGATGCAGGGCTTTGACATGGGCGGTCCATTTGGCAAGGTAGCATTCATGTTCTCGGTTGGTTTAATTGCCGAAGGACAGCCCCAGTTTATGGGAGCTCAGGCTATGGCGATTCCGGTTGCGCCGCTTGGCATGGCGCTGGCTACATTCTTAGACCGTAAGCACCAGCTGTTTCTTCCTGAGGAGACTGCCAACGGCAAGGCGGCTCTGGCCATGGGCCTGGTGGGGATTTCCGAGGGAGCTATCCCGTTTGCAGCGGGCGATCCGCTGGCCGTCATTCCGGCCAATATGATTGGATCCGTAGTGGCATGTACGATGGGATTCTTATTCGGCATTACAGATTCTGTTGCTCATGGCGGCCCAATTGTGCTGATCCTGGGAGCAGTGAACAAGCCGTTCATGGGGCTGATCTGTATGGCTGCGGGAACTGTGGTGACTGCAATTGTCTGTCTGACTTTAAAGCGTCTTAAATTAAAACGAAACTAATTGTATCAACTGCGGCAAGGATAACCGGAACGGAGGCATTGCACCGGTTAAGATCGATCGATAGAATGATAGATTGACATATGATTTCCTCCTCTGATATGATAATGGCGAAGGAGGTGACGTTATGCTATCACAGCAAAGGCTTTATCATATCATGAGTATTGTAAAAGAACAGTCTTTTGTAACCATAAAGGAACTGATGGAACAGTTAAATGTGTCAAAATCCACGGTAACCCGGGATTTGATTGAACTGGAGGAACAGGGGCTGGTCAGCAGGGAGCGGGGGGGAGCTATGTGCAGAGAGGTTTCTTCTACACTGACGGTATTCAACGAAGTTCCTACCGTGAACAAGGAGAGTCTGTGTGCGGAGGCAAAGGAGATTGTCTGCCAGCGGGCTGTTACGAATGTAAAGGACGGAGACTGCGTTTATGTGGACTCCGGCACCACCCCTGTTTACCTGCTGCCGCAGCTGCTTGCGCACCATGTGAAAATTGTAACTCCAAGCATTTACTTAATCAAGAAGATTCCCATTACGTACAAAGGGGATATCTATCTGCTGGGTGGTCGTTTTTCACCAGATTATGATCTGAGTACAGGATCCATGGCTGTGGATATGATTCGGAATTTTAATTTTGACCATGCTTTTTTCAGTACCAACGGGGTTAATATGGAAAGCGGTGAGGTTTACATTTTCGATATGGAAATTGGGACGATGAAAAAGGAGATCATGAAGAAGAGCCAGAACAATCATCTCCTGATCGATGACTCCAAGTATCATATTAAGGCAATGTTCTCATGGGCAAGTCTGGAGGATTTTACAAACGTGTATGTCAATCGTCTCCCTGACACAGGTGAGGCACCGGATAATTTTACCGTTTGTCTCAGTTAGAATACATTGGAGGAAAAGGGGACGCAGTTAAGCGCCCTCTTTTTTTCACTAAAAGTGCAGGACCGGAACAGGGCTGCAGAACGGGGCAGTAAGAGGAAAGCTAAGGAACATAAGTGATTTTTCAAGTAATATTCGATAGAGGAGGAGACTCTGCAGTGAAAAAGAAAATTAACATTGACGGCGCTCAGAACGTAGAGGTGTCTATCCCAATACCCAGTGAAAAAACACCGCGGGAGCAGTTGTCTATTATGGAAGCCTATACAGAGGCGCATAGAAACAGTGAGGGACTGGATAAGGCGAGAAGAGAGATTGATTGCCTGAAATCAATATACCCGGTTCTCTTCCGTTCGATTGAAAGTGATGATCTGCTGGCAGGCAGACTTGATTTTTTGCCCATTGGCTTTGGCAGTGTAACAAGCATCGGAGGCGTAGGCCATTACTGCGTATTCCATAAGCTGAGGGCATTTAAAGAAACGCTGTCGACCGAAGAAGAAAAAGCAAGAGTTGATACGCTTTATGATTACTGGCAGGAACACGATACGAAAGCAATTTACTGTCAGGAAGTATTGACAGAGGATACCGTGGGAAGGTTTATCGATTGCTCCTATCCTCTGATGGCAACAGCCAGGTTGTCGGGTATGATGTTGAATTATAAAAAGCTGATGGAATATGGAGTGGAAGGCTTAAAAGAACTGATCGGTTCAAAAGAACAGAATGAATTCCTGGAATGCAGTTATGAAAGCCTTTGTCTTTTGCAGGAGGTAATGGAACGTCAGATGGAGCTGGTGAGGGAAGCAAGAACCGGTGCAGACCAGTCCCGTTTGATAGATTTGGAACTAATGGAAAATGACTTGCGGTATATTAAGAAGAACAAACCCCGCACGTTTCACCAGGCTTTGCAGTTGTTTTGGATTTACGCCCTTTGTGCCGGAGTAATTAACTATGGGCGGCTGGATGACGTGCTGGGACCATTTTTACAGAATGATCTGGATCATGGTTTGATTGATGAAGAAGAGTCTTACCGGTATCTGAAATCCTTGTGGAAGATGATTGAGAACAGGCGTACCACGGTTAACGGGCGTATTATAGTAGGCGGTGCAGGTCGGGAACATCCGAAAGAAGCAGATACATTTGCCCGCATCTGTATGAGGGTGTGCAAGGACACTCGTTATGTAGAACCCCAGTTTACTCTGCGCTTTAGCAAGGATACCCCAGAGTATATAATGGATATGGCCTATGATTGTATCGGAAGCGGTGCTACTTATCCGACTTTATACAATGATGATGTGAATGTACCTGCTGTTATGTATTCCATGCGTGTGAATCGGGAGACCGCTGAACAGTACGTTCCATTTGGATGCGGTGAATTTGTCATTCAGGGTAAGAGTGTAGGGACACCGAATATTTTACTGAACCTTTTAAAAATCCTTAATATCACCTTAAATGGCGGAATAGACCCTACGGACGGGAAAAGAAAAAGCGGACCCGTGGAGATTCCGGAATGTTCCCAATTCAAAACCTATGACGAACTGTTTGATAAATATAAGGAGTTGTTGAATTATTACTTTGATTTAAGCATACAGGCTCAATACCGTTCTTACGAGATCATGAATGAAAAAGTCTCCTTTTTGTTTACTTCTGTTTTAATGGATGATTGTATCAATAGAGGGAAAGCAGTGCTGGATGGAGGAGTGGAAATCCTTGGCGGAACCAATGAAACATACGGTAACATCAATTCCAGCGATTCACTCTGGGCGATTAAAAAGCTGGTGTATATCGATAAAAAATATAGTCTCAGTGAATTGCACCAGGCACAGCTAGCCAATTTTGAAGGATATGAGAGGATTCGAAAAGATTTATTGGATCAGGATAAATACGGCAATGACAAAACGGGATGCGATAATCTGGCAAATGATTTATTTGAATTTGTAGCCAAAGGGATCCGTCAGAAGGGGATTGATTATGGCATGGGATATTTTCTGATTGTTATATCAAATAACCAGACAAATACAGATTGGGGCCATGGGACATTTGCCAGCCTGGACGGAAGGAAAACAGGTGTTTATTTGAATCCAGCTAATAATCCCCAGGGTGGAGCAGCTAAAAACGGACCTACCGCCTGCTTGAATTCCCTGGTTAAGTTCCAGGCAAAATATCATGGGGGAAGCGTGCAGAATATCAAATTTACGCCTCGTATGTTCAATAAAGACAGAAAAAAAGTTAAGATGCTGTTTGATACATACTTTAAGAAAGGGGGCTGCCAGCTCATGGTAACGGTTGTGGACTATGGCGTTCTTGAGGATGCACAAAAGAATCCAGAGAATTATCCGGATTTAATTGTACGAGTGGCCGGTTACAGTGCGGTCTTTGTGAATCTGACAAAGGATATCCAGGAAGAATTGCTGAGCAGGGCATTGTATGATTAGAGTGACCAATATTGAACGCTTTGCGACCCATGACGGGCCGGGAATCCGTACCACCGTTTTCTTAAAAGGATGCCCCCTGTATTGTCCATGGTGCGCCAATCCAGAGACACAGACATCTTATCCGGAACTGTTATACAACGAGTCGAAGTGTATCGGGTGCCGTTCATGCGAAAAGGGTTGCGGGACTAAGGCTATTACCTTTGATGACAACGGAACGTTCCATTATAACAGGAACTTATGTACCGATTGCCTGGCATGTGAGAAAAATTGTATGCAGGATGCAATTGAATTTTATGGAAAAGATATGGAACTGGATTTTATCATGGAAGAAGTGATGAAGGATAAGGATTACTATGATAATTCCGACGGCGGGGGAATCACGGTCAGCGGAGGGGAGCCCTTTGTACAGCTGGAGGGTCTGATCGCCATTCTCAAAGCAAGTAAGGAAATGGGATTGAATACGGCAGTAGAAACTACAGGGAATTATTCTTTAAAAGCCCTGCAGGCTGCGGAACCCTATATCGCCCATTTTCTCTACGATTTTAAACATCTGGATGACGATGTGCTTAAAAGGGTTACCGGAGGAAATGGGAGACAGATTAAAGATAACCTGATATATCTGGTAGAGATGTGTCCGGATAAGCTAACGGTGCGCATGCCGATTATTCCTGGATTCAACTTTGATTCCTCATTAATAAAAAAGACTTTGGAATACTTACAGCAGCTGGGAGTTAAAAGCGTAAACCTTCTTCCTTATCATACACTTGGAAAGGCGAAATACGAGAAATTGGGGAGAGTTTACCAAATGACTGATAAAATGCTTCATGAAGAAGATTTAGAGGAATATCACCAATATGCATTGAAGATTGGGTTGGAATCCAGAATCGGAGGATAGAAGCTAAAAACAGGAAGGAACGTGATAAGAGGTCCTTCCTGTGGATAACTATGGTAATTTATGACAGAAAGTTATGAACACGTAGGTGTGGCATATAATAGAATTAATAAGATCAGCGAGGTAAGCCATGATCATACATGTTGTCCAACCCGGTGATACCGTCTATTCAATATCAGAGCATTATAACATCCCTGTTGACAGATTAATATTGGAAAATGGATTAACAAACCCTGGCAACCTGGCAGTAGGCCAAACGATTGTGATTGTTCAGCCTGAAACATTATATACGGTTAAGGCCGGTGATACATTGGAGAGCATTGCAAAGCAGCATGATACTACGACAATGGAGTTATTAAGAAACAATCCATATCTTTCAGACAGAGAATTTTTGTACGAAGGTGAAACGATAGTTATAAGTTATCAAACGAATAGAACAAGAACAATTACAACTATTGGTTATGCTTTTTCTTATATAGAAAGACCTATTTTAATAAAAACACTTCCTTTTTTAACTTTTCTGTCTATATTCAATTATAGGTTTACAACTGAAGGAGAAATTATCTTCAAAGCGGACGATACTGAACTTGTCAATCTGGCTAAAACTTATGGTGTTGCACCCCTGATGTTTGTTTCTACTTTATCGGAAGATGGATTAGTCGCTCCGGAAGTGACCAATCATATTTTAGATAATCCTTCTGTGCAGGATCTTGTTATTGATAACGCCCTTAACATAATGAAAGCGAAAGGTTTTTGTGGTATTAATATATATGCTGAAAACATCACTTATGAGAACTTAAATAGCTTTGCAGAATATTTGAGAAGAGCCTCTGAGAAATTTCATTCAGAGGGTTATAAGATACTGATTACGATTACGCCTATTGCGAATATTGAGGCTCCAAATGTCAGTTTTGAAAAAATAGATTATGGAAAATTAACAGAATCTGTAGATGGAATTATATTCTCATCATATGACTGGGCATTGTCATATAGCTATCCAAATTCAATATTCCCGGTTAATGTTTTAAGAGAATTGTTGGATTATGCAGTTAAAATTATTCCCCCTGAAAAAATTTTATTCGGAATCACCACTCTAGGTTATGATTGGGTACTACCTTATGTTCCTGGCGTCACAGAAGCCGCTGCTATAAGTTATAATCGTGCGGTAGAAATAGCAGCGGAAAATAGTTTAACAATACAATTTAATATAGAAGCGCAGTCACCTTATTTCTTCTATACGGACAGTGATGAATCTCTGCATTTAGTATGGTTTAAAGATGCAAGAAGTTTTGACACAAGAGCCGGATTGGTAGAAGAATATGATCTCCAGGGTTTATCTATTTGGACGATTATGAGATTCAGTACCCAAATGTGGTTTATTATTAATACTCGATATTACATAGAGAGATTTACGGGGATTAACTGCCAATCGTGTGTGTTTGCTTAGTATTATTCGGTAACACAGGTCGATACGGTTTAAATAAGACGATAGAATTATTCTCTATCGTCTCTTTCGTGAGCGTCAAATGAAAAATTTTATGTGGCGCTGCTATTATAACCAGCCAATGCTATTTTCCCGCATTCAATCCTGCAAACGCATAAGCAATCAATTGTTCCACAAAAGCAGAATCTACTGTTTCTCCAGTTATTAACAGCCGATAGAAAAGGGGGGCAAAAATCAAATCTATGCTTAGTTTAATGTCCAGATCCTTATTCAATTCCCCTCGTTCTATTCCTCTCTCCAGAATGTGCTGTGAAATAAGCCGGCGGGGATTGAAATAGCGGTTACGGTATTCTATCGCCACATTTTCATCCGATTGCCCCTCTGCAATCAGTTCTGTGATTACCTTCCCTTTTGAACTTGTAAGAAAGCTGGCAAGGTTACTTACCTGAACCAAAAGGTCTTCTTTTGCTGATCCGGTATCCGGCACTTCCAGCATTGATTCTGTAGCAGCAAAAAAACCGTCTAAGACAACAGCGGCCTTATTGGGCCACCATTTATATATGGTTGCTTTGCTGACCCCGGCTCTCTCGGCGATACCCTCAACAGTTATGGAACGAAAGCCATTTAAAAGCAGCAGGTCATACGAAGCAGTGAGTATTGCTTGTCTAGTTTTTTCGCTGCGAGGACGTCCTATCTTCTTATCCATATGATTCTCCCTATTATTTTTCTCTGAAACAATTTAAAAACGCTGCGTTTATTATACCACATCTATTAAAAAAAAAAAGAGTTGACTGGTCATCATTAAAATCAGAGATCTGAAGAGTATCGTAAGAAAGATCTGCTTTCTGTTCCAGAGTGCCGTTTTGCAGTTCGTAAATATAAAGCTGGTTGTCATGGCCGGAATCGGACAATCCGCCGCCTAGGGTGACTTCCTGCGTCCCGTTGCCGTCTAAGTCAGCAAGGTCAAATGTATTAACGTCAATAAATCCGGTTTCCATATCCGCTTTTTTCTGCCAGGCTCCGTTTTCTTTTACCAGAAACATCATATGGACCTGACGGTTGTCCTTAGGGTCCCTATATAAGAGAAAGGCTTCCTGATTCCCATCCTTGTTTAGGTCTTCCATGTAAATGCTCTGTTTTTTCTCCGCTTTTTTTGGCGTCAGTAGTTCTGCTCCGGCAGGAAGAGATTTTTGCTGTTGCGAATACTACTGTAGTATAACTGATTTTTTCCATGAATGGGTTACAAAAAAGTTACAGTATTGTATGGAAAGAGATTAAACTTTTAAATTATTGCGCCGAAGCGTGGGAAATGTATATTTAAGATCCAGGGGAAAAGAATATATACTGACATAGAAAGAGAGCAAGGAGGAAAATTGCTTGAAAACCCAGGATAGAATTACTAAAAAAATGAGAGATACGATATTTTATTTGGGTTATTTGTTGTAAAAAACACAGCACAAGGATGACCTTTACATTAAAATTACAATCCTATATTATAAAATTAACTAGTGGTTATTAAAAGAATGGAGTTAAGCTATGTTTCAAATCGGAAAGCGTGAAATCGAACTTCTTTATTTAGTAAATTCATCGAAAGATGGGTTTAATTACAGAGAGTTAATAGAGAGATTTGGATATACAGAACGTTCTTTTAAATATGCTGTCGACTTAATCAATAGTTTTCTGATAGAAAACTCCCAACAGGCCTGTTTCGAACTCGGCAACAAAAGATGCTATCTAAAAAATGGCCCTCTGTCCATGAAATTTACTATGGATCATATCACGAAAGAACAGTATTACCTTTCGAAGGAAGACCGCTGTGAAACTATTTTCTTCCGGTATCTGGCTGATTTACACTATACAATTGATGAAATCACAGACTATCTGGATGTGAGTAAATCTACGGTAAAAAAATCCCTTGCAGTAGTTAAGGAAGAATGCGGGGTATATGGCCTGGAACTTGTAAACCATAAGAGAATGGGGATTGAGCTAAATGGAAGTGAAACGGTAATCCGTTCAGCACTCATGGATATTCTTTATAAATACTGCGGCCTGTCTAACCAGGACAGTAAACACAGGAAGCTTGCAATCCGCAACTGCAATCCTTATTTAAGAGAATGGATCGAAGCGGTTTTTAACCAATATCAATCAGAACAGAAAGCGGAGGTTTTACTATCCTCTATATGGGAATACTTGCCGGTGATTCAGAATGATGAAATTTATATACTGGCAGTTTTGAACCTGATTCTTGTATTTTACAGAACAGGAAGCGGGTATTACGTTTCAGCAGATGCAAAGGAATACGTAGGATTGGAAGGGAGAAAGCTGGCAGAAGTCATCAGCAGTTCCTGTGAGAAACATTTAAAGATCAAACTGCCATGTGAAGAATTCTTTAAATTTGTCATTGTTTTAAACAAAGGTTATTCCATAGAAAGCAATGAAAAAGACCAATATCTGTTAATTGGAAGTATGATCTGGATCCATCGTCTGGTTTCTGATCTGCTGCAGAAATACACAAACCAGCCTTTTGGGTCATTGATAAATGAATACAGCTTAAACGAAGTATTGGACATGCTCTACAACCATTTCTATGCAGCGGTGGAGAGAGTAAGGAGAAACATTTATATTCAGAATCCAATTCTTCAGGACATAAAAGAAGAATACGAGGAGGCATTTCATGATGTTGAGAGCAGTTTAGAAGGGCTTGAAAATTATCTGGAAAAGAAATTTTCACAAGATGATATTGGATATTTCACCTTGTTGATTGAAAATATCATTTCCCAGGTCCACAAACAGAAGAAACGGGTCCGCAGAATTGTTCTTATCTGTGGTTTGGGCTTTGGAACCGCCCAAATGGTGAAAAATAAAATCATGCAGAAGTTTGATGTGTTGATCGAAGATGTAATTCCTTATTATAAGCTGGACACTTATGCAGATAATAAGAATATCGATTTATTCGTATCAACTGTCCCTGTAAAGATAAATACAGTCAGTAATGTGGTGGAGGTGAATCCGCTGCTTACAGAGCAGGATGCAGAAGCTTTGATAAAAGCAGGAATGGTCCGCGGGGGCAATGATTTATCTACGCTGATGCAGTTAATAGAGCAGAATGCAGTGATAACCAACCGTCCCCGTTTAGAAAAAGCACTAAAGGAATTAAATGGAATCAGAGATTTAAAACATTCAAAATATGAGATTTTATTAAAGTATCTGCCAGAATGCAGGATCCGTGTCAATCAAACTTATAAAAACTGGCAGGAAGCCATTGATGCGGCAGGCGGTCTTCTGGTAACGACGGATTGTGTTTTGCAGTCTTATGTGGAAGATATGATCAATAATATCAAAGAGTTCGGTTCTTATATCACCATAGGAAATGGAATTGCCCTGCCTCACGCCAGAAATAAGAATAATGTGAAAAAGACCGCATTCAGCCTGATCACACTAAAAAAGCCGGTAGTATTTGATAATGGGAAAGAGATAGATACGGTTATCAGTTTTTGTAATGTTGCAGGCAATGATTATACAACAGCACTGACGGCTCTCATGGAATTAAGCGAGAACCAGTCCTTCCTGGACTATAAAAAAAAGGTGGAAACACCAAGCCAGCTATTGGATTATATAAAAAAATTAAAGTAGGTGAATGAAATGAGTATTATTAATGAAAAATGTATAGCATTAAGGCTTGATGCCTCTGACGCACAGGAGGGGATTGTAAAAGCCGGACAGGTGCTTTTTCATGAGGGGTATATCAGGAAAGAGTATATTGATGCAATGCTGAAAAACTTCGAAAAGAACGGCCCCTATTTTGCCATTGCACCCGGTTTTGCAATGCCTCATGCAAGGCCGGAGGATGGAGTCATTCAATCCGGGATATCCTTAATTACCCTTGAAAAACCGGTTTCTTTTGGAAGCAGCAACGATCCGGTGAAGCTGATTATGGCACTTGCGACCAGCAGCGATAATGAACATCTTGAGTTTATGACGAAAATAGCCGGACTTTTAGGAAAGGAACATGTGATAGAAAGGTTGTATCAGTGCGTGACAGCTGATGAGGTCATGTCAATCATAAACAATAATTAAGCAAAGGAGACGAAAAAGATGAAAGTATTAGCAGTTTGTGGATTGGGTATGGGATCATCCCTTATCCTTCGGATGAATATTGAGGAAGTGTTTAAGGCAGAGGGAGTGAAAGCGGAGGTGGAACACAGCGATGCTTCTGCAGCAAGCGGTGAAGCGTGTGATTTCATTGTTACAACAAAAGAAATTGCACAGTCCCTTCAAAACCCGAGGGGAAAAGTAATTATTCTTGATAATTTTATCGACAAAGAAGAAATTAAAAGAGTATTAAAGGAGAACCATGTTTTCTAATTACAAACGGAGGAGGTTTAAGTATGGCAGTAGTAAATTGGATTGCAACTAATATTTTTGGGAATGCCGGCTTTTTATTAGGAATTATCGTTATGTTGGGGTTAATTCTCCAAAAGAAGTCATTCAGCCAGACGGTCCAGGGAACGATTAAAGCGATTATCGGTTTTCAGATTATCGGAATTGGTTCAGGAATTGTGGTTTCCTCTCTGAACGTTTTCCAGCCTATGTGGGCTGAGGTGTTTGGACTGGAAGCACAGAGTCTTGGCAAATATATGGGACAGAATGATTTTGTTCAAAGATTCGGTACCGTAGTAACCCTTTCTATGACTTTCGGATTTCTGATCAATGTGCTTCTGGCACGTATTACAAAATTTAAGTATATCTATTTAACTGGTCATATGATGTTCTGGACTTCTCTTATTTTCGCAGGAATCATTTTTGATCAGAATATCAATGCAAATACATTTGCAGTAACTGTATTTTTATCAATTGTATTGGGCGTTTACTGGACATTACAGCCTGCTTTGACACAGCCTTTCTTGAGAAAAATCACGGGAAATGACAGTGTGGCACTGGGACATACATCAGCTTCTGTTGCATTTTTAGGTGCAGTGGCAGGCAAATTTGTAGGGAATAAGGACAAGAGCACAGAAGACCTGGTTATCTCTGATAAATGGGGATTTTTAAGGGATTCCAATATCGTTACCGGAATTACGATGGCAGTTTTGTTCATCATTGGTACCATCCTTCTTATGATCAAAAATACAGAAGGCGCGAGAGAAATTCTTGTAACCTCAGGAGATACAAGCTTTATCATATACTCCATATTAACCAGTTTACAATTTGCAGGCGGTATTGCGGTGGTACTTTTCGGAGTCCGCATGTTTATTGGTGAAATGGTACCTGCTTTTAAGGGAATTGCTACGAAAATCGTTCCAGGTGCAATACCTGCCCTTGATGCACCCATTGTTTATCCCTATGCGCCCAATGCGGTTATTATCGGATTCCTTGGAGCATTTGTGGCAAGCTTAATCTGGCTTGTGGTTTTAGGTAATACCGTAGGCTATGTGTTTGTTCCCACTATGATTGCTATTTTCTTCCATGCTGGAACAGCAGGAGTTTTTGGCAATAAAACAGGTGGAATCAGAGGAGCGCTGTTTGCAGGTGTGATTACGGCAACAATCATTGCAATCGGCCAGTATGTCATGGTTACGTTCCTGGCACCAACGACTGTTCCTGATGTAGTTATGTGGGCTGCTGATTCCGATATGTTTATCATTGGGCCGATTATACGGTTCATTGCCGGCTTCTTATTCTAAAAAAATATGATTTTACCTGCATAGCCGGAGTTTTTCAAAAAAAACTTACGGCTATGCTTTCCCGTAGAATTCAAGGACAGACAGGAGGATTTATCATGAGTTTTGTCAGAACGATTTTCGGTGATATTTCACCGGAGGAAATGGGAATTACCTATTCCCATGAACATTTGTTATGCGTACCGCCTTATTGGAAGGAGAGAAATGCAGATGACCTGCTTCTTGATGATCCTGAAAAAACAAAAGGGGATATGCAGGATTTTAAAGATCTAGGCGGCCGTACCATTGTGGATGCCACTGCCATTGATTATGGAAGAAATGTTCCCGGAGTTGCAGAGCTGGCGAAAGAGCTGGATATTCAAATCATTGCAACCGCAGGGTTTAACAAGTCTTTTTTATGGGATGCAAAGCTGCCGGAGCATTTAATTCCTATTGTAGGAAATTATCATACGTATCAGGAGTGGATGGAAGAGGCAACCGTTGATCAGCTGACGGATCACGTAATCCGTGAAGTCGAAGTAGGGTTGGAAGGAACCCCTTATAAAGCAGGACAGGTAAAAACAGGTACGGGCTATAACAGCATGAATCCCTTAGAGGTCAAGACCATTGTTGCGGTCGCAGCAGCCCATCATGAGACCAAGGCCCCTGTTCATCTTCATACAGAAGCAGGAACCATGGCGCTGGAGCAGATTGAGATTCTGGAGAGGGAAAAGGTGGACATCAGCCGCGTTTCCTTTGGGCATATGGACCGGAACCTGGATTTATATTATTATGAGAAGATTTTGTCCCACGGAGGATTTTTAAGCTTTGACGGACTTGGGAAAATAAAATATGCACCGGAGTCTGCAAGGATCCATGTAATTTTGGAGCTGTGTAAAAGAGGATATGAAGATCACCTGTTGATCAGCCATGATCTTGCCAGAAAATCCTATTACAGGAATTACAGTTACGGCATCGGTTTGAAATTTATATTAGACAAGTGGATTCCCAGATTCATAGAGGAAGCAGATGCAGCAGGCTTAGATGGAAGGACTCTGGCAGATAAATTCCTGCAGGACAATCCCAAACGCTGCTTATCCTTTCGATAGGAGGGGAGAACATGAGCAATAAAATGAATGAACTGGATGGAGTATCAATCAGAGACTTAATTCCCACCCATGATATCGCGCTTCTCCCCATAGGAGCTGTGGAAGTCCATGGGCCCCACCTGCCCATAGGAACAGATTCCTTTCTTGCTGAAAAACTGTGTGAAAAGCTTTCTGAGAGGGTTCCTTCCCTGATTCTACCTGTGATTCATTACACCCAGGTCTGGAGTCTGGGAGAAATGAAAGGATCCGTCAGTATCAGCAATGAGCTGTTAACACAACTGCTCTGTGAAATCCTGCTGGAAACAGAGCGGAATGGATTTCATATGGTTGTTGTGATCAATACCCATCTGGGAAATAACGGTGCCATAAAAGAGGCAGCCAGGAAGGCTCTCAAAGAAAGACCGGACTTTAAGATCCTGTATTTCACCTATCCAGGCGCAGGAGAAATTCTGGGAGAAGTGATGGGAGCAGGCAATTTTCACGGCGGATTTTTTCATGCAGATGAAATTGAAACTTCTTATATGCTGTATCTGTGCAAGGAATATGTGGACATGTCAAAAGCTGTCAATGAAACCCCGCTGGTACCTGAGCTCATAGACGTAACGCCCATCCGGTGGAGTGAATTTACTGAGACCGCGGTTATGGGGAATGCAAAAGATGCAACAGAGGAGAAAGGCCGTAAAGTCATCGAATATGTTTTGGACCGAATGGTTTCTCTCATCGAAAAAGCAAAGGAGAGGTGATTCATGAACGGTATTAAAACTTATTTTAAAAATATTGAACGGATTCTGGATTCCGTACAGGAAAGCCAGGGAGAGGCTATGGAAGCCGCTGCAAAGTGCCTTGCAGATGCAATCGGACAAAAGCGTTCCATCTATGTGTTTGGCTGCTCCCATGGAGCTATTCTATCAGAGGAAATGTTTTACCGCGCCGGAGGCCTGGCAGTGATCAATCCTTTGTTTAATCCATCTCTTATGCTCAATGTCCGCCCGGTTACTCTGACAAGCAGATTTGAAAGGCTGGAAGGCCAGTCAAAGGCTCTTCTTGAAGAGTCCAGTGCAAAAGATGGAGATGTGATTCTCATTCATTCAGTTTCCGGAAGGAATGCAGGAATTGTGGAAATGGCTCTGGAAGCCAAAGCCATGAATATGACCGTCATCGGAATTACCAATCTGGCATATTCTGAGAAGAATACTTCCCGCCACAGCAGCGGAAAAAGACTTTTCGAGCTGTGTGACATCTGCATAGACAATGGGGGAGAGTTTGGGGACGGCTGTGTTGAAATCAAAGGAATCCACGAAAAGGCAGGAGCCACATCCACGGTAATCGGAGCCTCCATTGTCAATGGCATTTCCGTCAGGGCTGCTGAAATTCTGGCGGAAAGAGGAATTCAGCCGCCTGTCCTTCATAGTGCAAATGCGGATGGGGGAGACGAGATCAACAAGAAGATTTTTGAAGAATACAAAGACTGTATCCATTATTTATAAAGGGAGTAATTAAAATAGAGTGAACTGCTGCGGGTTGATTTGTTTATGCCTGCAGCATTTTTTGTTGGAAAAATAGAAAAAAAACGATTATTTGACGTTTGTTTAAAAAACATGATATAATATGAAAAGCTGACAGAAACTATATCTGATGCATATTATAGAGCGGCGAGGAAGACGGAAATGAATCAGAACCGGGGAATTAACCAGGACGTGACACAGGAGATGAATCGGTCTCTCCTTTTGAAAAGTTTAAGAAGAGAAGGCGTATGCTCCAGAGCACATCTTGCGGCACTTACGGGGCTTAAACAGGCGACTGTGACCAATATCATGAAAGATTTCTTAAACTGGGGAATCGTTAAGGAGGTTGGTTTCTTAAATGGCAGCAAAGGGCGCCGGTCGATTGGAGTGTCCATCAATCCTGACGGCTACCGTGTCATCGGCGTGCGGCTTGCGAGAAAGCATTACAGCGTGGGATTATTTGATTTGACAGGCAAGCAGATTGTGAAAGAGCGCGTGGATTTTGAGCCGGAAAAGCAGCCCGGTGCGGAAGAAATCTTAAATCAGATTGTGGGGCGGATGCGCCTGTTGATTCAGCAGTATGGAAAGGACTCTGTGCTGGCCGCGGGGCTTGCAGTGCCAGGACCATTTATAGCGAAAAAAAGCCGTATTGCGTTAATAACGGGTGCGGATATATGGAAAGATATTGAGTTGAAGGCGTTTTTTGACCGGGAGATGGATATCCCGGTGTTCCTGGAACACAACGCCAATGCAGGAGCCTATGCCCATATGTGGGATTTGAAGGAGGCCTATCACGATGACATTCTTGTTTACATTGCCGCCGGTCAGGGGATTGGCGCGGGAATTGTGATGAATGGCAGAATCTACGAAGGGGCGCTGGGGACGGCAGGTGAGATTGGACATATGACGATAGACAGAAATGGGAAACCATGTGCCTGCGGAAACAGG
>DEYX01000371.1 GCA_002365025.1 Hungatella sp. UBA3147
CTGCACACGGGGAATTTATTCTATCGCTGCAAGGGGCCTTGGACCTAAGCCCAGAGTTTTCAGCCAGGTGGATCCGGCGACTAATATGCCTGTTAATTCCGCAATTATGGGGTTATTTCTTTGCAGCCTCTGGTTATTTTATTTTTATGGGGCAAACTTAACCGGCAATTGGTTTGGGTTCTTCAGCTTTGATTCTTCAGAATTACCCATTATTACAATTTACGCCCTGTACATTCCTATTTTTATTATGTTCATGAAAAAAGGGAAAGAGTTTAATTTTTTCAACAGGATCCTTATGCCCTGCATATCCCTAGCAGGCTGTATATTTATGATTACTGCCGCCTGGTTTGCCCACGGAATTGCTGCAATCGCATATCTGATTGTGTTTTTTGTTATTATGGCATTTGGCGCTGTGCTTTTTCATAGTGCGAAACAGTCAGCGAACGAGATTTAACATAAAAATAATACTGAAAACCTGGCAGCCGCTTTTTGTAAAGAAAAGCGGCTTGCTGTTTATAATATTCCTTTACAAATTTACTTTGCAGATATACAATATATCGAAATATATATGAATGTTTGGAGGGAAAAGTCATGCAAAGGGAGAATATTCGTTTACGCCAGGAAAGAGCATCCGATTACCGGAGCGTTGAAGAATTGACACGGGAAGCGTTCTGGAATCATTATGTACCCGGCTGTAATGAGCACTATTTGGTGCACATAATGCGGGAATCAGAGTCATTTATAAAAGAACTGGACATCGTCGCCACTGAAAATGAAACGCTTGTCGGAAATATTGTGTATACAAAAGCAAATATACGGTGTGATAATGGAGAGATATATCCGGTTACCAGCTTTGGTCCAATTTCAGTTTTGCCTGAGCTTCAAGGGCAGGGAATCGGAACCTTACTCATTGAACACACCAAAAAGCTTGCAAGGGATTTGGGCTACAAGGCAATTTTAATTTATGGTGACCCTTCCTATTACAGCAGATTTGGTTTTGTTCCGGCTGAAACATACAAGATTGGTTCTTCTGACAATATGTATGCCGCTCCATTACTGGCTTTTGAACTGACTGAGGGGGCATTGTCCGATTGCTCCGGCCGTTTCTTCGAGGACCCGATATTTGATATTGACGAAACAAAAGCAAAAGAATTTGACAAAAATTTTCCATACAAAGAACTACTGGATTCTTCCCCATCACAGGAACGATTTCTTCAGCTTATTAAAATGCGGACACCAAGATTATAAGCATTTTAAGCAGTAAATTATCCTGGTACACTATATTTTCTCCGGGAGTTTTTAAGTTTTCCGTTTTAAAAGACGGCTATAATTTAACAGAAATGAGTGAGAAGGCAAAAACACAGTTATACCCAGAATATCAGCCCTCTTGAAGTATGCTCTGGCAGGGAGTTATCGATTACTTAAAAAATCAACTTTCTGGAAACATAATAAGCGGGGTGCCGCTTCATAGCTGATTCACAGCTGCGAAGCGGCATCCTCTTTATGAATCACCGTCATACTTATTTCCCGTTTTGTAATTGTCTCTAGCCCAGTTTGGAGCATTGACCGGACCGGCCTTGTCATTTCCATTTTTCGCAGCACCCTGGATTTCCGGCACATGGGCCTGTTCATTTTTGGGGCGATGCATTTTCTCATGATTCTCCGTTCCATGATTGTTTGAATCGTAAGGACTCGGTCTTCTCATACCTGCTTTTGCCATAATGATACCTCCTATCTGTCGATAGTTTTTGTATTTCTCCGGAAACTATGCAGATTAAATCATGAAATGACCGGTAATTACTTTTTCAAATTTTTACTAGCTTTTTGCCCTGTATCATCAGATATCTTTTATTGTTTCTTCACACCAAAGGATCGTACCCTCGCAGGATATGATTCCTTTTCTAAGAACCGCTTTGATAAAACGTGACCGTTCCTTCGTTATCTCCTTGATTCCCTTCTCTAAATCCGTTTGCATTTGAAGATATTGTTCCAGCTTTTTTTCATGTATTTCTTTATAATCTTTCAGCATCCGGATTACGCTTTCCTTGGGCCGGCTGCTTGAGAACAATAATTTAAGCATAAACTCAGAGCGCACCGGTTGGAGTAAGGTCTCTTCTAAAAGCCATACATCAAACTCCTGCTTTCCTTTTTGAGTAATCCCATACTCCACCTTCCTGGCATTCTTTTCCCCTGATACAATATCGATCAATCCATCCTCCAATAATTTTTTCAGCGTTGGATAGATATGACCGAAGTTTTCATTCCAAAATCCTGCAAGCACCGTATCGCAGTACTTCTTGATATCATAACCAGTGCCAGGTGATAAACTTAAAATCCCTAATATTGCATACATAGATTTATTTTTCAAAGCCATGGCTATTCCTTCTCCTTCCATGTCATCCCATATCGTTCCATCTTCTTCACAACCTGTTCCAGATCTCCTGCTTCCCTCATCTTTTGAGAGATTTGGATACAGCTTTCTTTCACTTGCCTGTTGGAAAGGAGGGCTTCAGTTTTAGTCCAAAGTATTTCTGATGACAGTTCTTTCATACTTTCTGCCATGCCCAGGTGCATGGAAACAATCCGTTTTGCCACCATATGCTGATCATTTACCTGCGGCAATGCAAGCATCGGCACTCCAAAATACAAAGCTTCGTTCACACTGTTAAAACCTGCATGGGTTATAAATACTTCCGCCCGTTTTAATACCTCCAGCTGCGGAAAATAACTCTTTACCATAAAATTTGATGGTATTTCAATTAATTCAGAAACATCACACTTTTTTCCAGTGGACATACACACAAAATAATCAGTATCACGAAATGCAGAAATACACAAATTATAAAAATCAATATGATCTGTATTAAGACTCCCAAGAGAAATATAAATAAGCGTTCTGTCCCCTATATCCCTAAAATCAATATCTGCCGTTTCCTGATACCTGTCAATGGATGGGCCGGTAAATAAATATTCCGGCTCCTCCATACCGTTATCTCCGTTAAATTCCTCGGTAGTGTATACAATATTCATATCTCCTTTGCTGGTAAAAACCTGATCCAGTTCTGGTTTCTCAATATTGTAGCTTTCACATATTCTTTCCAGAATTTGATAGCAATGATCCAATTGTGAGTGATATCCTTTTGCAAGCATCTCCTCAGGAACCGGAGCTTTACTCATGGCAAAGGAAGAGTGGGAACACAATACCGGTATCTTGAGAATCTGTTTTAAAAAACATGCTCCTCCAAAGATAGAATCGCAAATAATCATGTCATACTGGTTTTCAGCCACATTTTCCAGTATTTCCGGAAGCATCACTTCATCATATTGTAAAATGTATTCCATAAGCATAAAAAACGGATGTCTGTCCGTTGGTCGGTAATCCTTTAAAAACTGATCCAAGCGACTGCTATAACCAATCCATCTCGCTCCGGCCTGTATGACATTATCCGAAAACTTGGCGGAGCAATAATAGTTGACTACGTTTCCTCTCCCGGTCAACCTCTTTACCAGTCCAAGCGTCGGGTTTATGTGACCGTATAAATTTGCATTAACAAACAAAACGTTCATTTTCCAGCCTCCTTATATCACTCTGATATAGTTATATTATATCAGAGTGATATATATGTCAAGCACGAGTATTAAGTAATCTTCCCCTTTTTAACCCTAAAAAACAGAGAAATCAGGTTTTTCAAACCCAACATCTCTGTTCTTTAACAAATCCCTTTCAACTATCCTATATCTTCTAACAATCTGTATCCCACTCCCATTTCTGTTATGATGTACTGAGGATTCGCCGTATCTTTTTCAATTTTCCTTCTCAGGTTTGCAACATTTACCCGAAGGGCTTTACTTTTGTTCACATAAGGCCCCCAAAGTTCACGGCATAGAAATTCATGTGTCAAAACAGTGCCTGCATTCAAAGAGAGAAGAACGATAATCCGATATTCAATGGGGGTTAAATGTACCGCTTCCCCGGATACCGTAACGATTCTCTTATCATAATCAATATATAAATCCGCCGATTGAAATGGCTGATTTAATATGCTGTTCTTTATTTTCGATATATGCCCTCTTCGTAGAGCAGTTCCGATTCTTGCCACAAGAATTGCATTGTTAAAAGGTTTTGTAATATAGTCATCTGCACCGCTGTCAAGAGCAGATACAATGCACTTCTCATCATTCCTTGCCGATATAATAATCACAGGAACCATACTCCAGCTTCTGATCGACTTAAGTACTTCCATGCCATCCATATCCGGCAGTCCCAAATCCAACAAAATTAGGTCCGGGCAATGGGATGAGGCAAAGGAAATGGCCTCTTGCCCATTGACGGCTTTCAATACCCTATAGCCTTGTAATTCCAATTTTACAGAAATAAATTCGATAATTGCGTCTTCATCCTCTACTATCATAATAACGTGTTTATTTTCCATAACAACACCTTTCTATAAACTGCATTCTTTGAGCTGCAGGCGCAAACAATCTTTAAAAATCATTACTAATCATCAAGCGGTAACGTAAACACAAATTGTGCTCCGCCTTCCGGCCGATTATTTGCTTGTATTTCTCCTCCATGGGCTTTGATAATGGTTTTACAAATGGAGAGTCCGATTCCCAAATTTCGTCTTGAATCTTTATATGGATTCTCCTGCGTAATCGTAAAGTTAAATAGCATAGGAAGAATCTTTGGATCTATTCCCGGACCTGTATCTGTTATGATAAAACGCACAAAATCACCCTCTTCTTTTACCTCTAACGTCACATCCGATCTCCGGCCCCCTGCATGTCTTTGAGTATTTTCCAGAATATTAGTAAGGACTTGTGAGATCAGCATAATATCCATGGGAAGTAAAATCACATTATCAGGCTGATTAATCGTAATTTTAGTATTAGGAAAGCGCTTGTGAAAAGTTAAGACGGCCCCTTCTATCACCTCTTCAACGATTTCTTCGGATTTATCAATCACCATATCATTATTCTGAATCTTTGTAATGGACAATATGTTTTCAATCATATTTAAAAGCCATTGGGAATCATTTTGTATCCCTTCTACCAGTTTGGCCCGTACTTCATAAGGAACTTTATCCCCCTCTTCCAGTAAAGTAGAACTGGCACCTATAATACCGGTAAGCGGGGTTCTTAAATCGTGAGATATACTTCTTAAAAAGCTGTTCTTTACTTTTTCCGTTTCCATCAATACCTTAGTTTCCTGCTGCTCTGACATAAGCCGGTACATTCTAAGTGCCTGAGCCGTTTGCTCCGCAATTAATTCCAGAAACATCTTTTGCTTCTTGTTCAAATCCTTCTCACTAAAAGAAAAAGCAAATACTCCATAAGTAATGTTCTGAGTCAATATAGGCAAAAAATAGCCATAGTCTTTATCCTCCAAAGCCGCCTGCTTATCCGTGGCAAGCCTTACGAAGTTAAATACTTCCTCTCTTTTAAAAAATTCAATCCCAACATCTTCTTCATCATATAAGAAGTAAGGAGCCAGCTTTCCATTAGGTCTGATATCTTCAAAAAAAGCTACTGAATGCATTAACTCATCCTTTAAGTAATCCATCGAGTACCTTATAATCGTATCAAGATCCCTTGTAGAAAGAAGCTTCCGGTTAATACTGTATAGCAGTTCGGCATGCTGACACTTCTGCCTTGCTTGTTCCGCCTGTTTCTTAATGCTGGCTGTAATAATGCTGCTTGTTACAACGACTAACAGCAGCACAATAAGTGTTATCGGAAAGTTCACAGTAAAACTAAAACCAAATCTTGGAGAAGTTATGAGAAAATCATAAGTAAATACCCCTATAACTGCTGATGATACTCCATAAATATATCCTTCTGTAACAGCTGTAATAATAAATATTGCCATAGCCATAACAATATTTATATTCTGATATCCAAAATTATTACGGTAAAGAACTTCGCAGATAAGTAATGTACAGCAAAGAATGCAGAAAGAGAAAATAATATTTTTAGCCCTTTTCTTATTCACTTCAAGTCACCCTACACTTTTTCATATGTTATTAAAAATTGAAAAGATTGCTCATTGCTTTTATGATTAGTATACCATTGTTTTAGTTATTTTAGCTATCATTAATTTATTATCCGAACATAGAAATAAAAATTCCTGCTATAATTGCTGAACCTATGGTACTTGCAACAATAGGTCCCATTGCATGCATTAAAAGATGGTTTGTCGGATCGTATTCATGACCTAATCTTTGAGATATTCTGGCAGCCATTGGCATTGCAGATACTCCTGCATTTCCAATGAGGGGATTTACTTTTCCTCCTGTCAATTTGTATAAAATTTTAGCTACCAGTACTCCACCTGCGGTCCCCATGATAAATGCAAAAAGGCCTAAGATAATAATAAAAACAGTTTTAATATTTAATACCCTCTCAGCGGTTGCACTTCCTCCAATGGATAAACCAATTAATAAGGTAAGAAGATTCAGTAAATCGCCCTCAAGCATTCTGACTAACCGTTCTGCCACACCGCTCTCTCTGATAAGATTACCAAGCATCAGCATTGATATCAATGTAGCTGCGGAGGGTACAAAGATTAGAACTAATAAAGTAGCTGCAATAGGAAAAAGAATTCTCTTTTTCCTGGACACCTCTTTCGGAATAGGCATAATTACCATTCTTTCTTTTTGGGTGGTGAGCGCTCTCATGATCGGCGGCTGAATAAGAGGAACTAAAGCCATATAGGAATACGCTGCGATCGTGATTGTGGGAAGCAGATGACTTGCCAGCTGCTTTGTGATATAAATAGAAGTCGGACCGTCAGAACTTCCTATTACTCCGATGGCTGCCGCTTCCTGCATGGTGAAGTTCACAAAACCGGGGACAAAATAAGAAATTATATGTCCTAAACCTAATGCTCCAAACATCGCCGCAAAAATACCAACCTGACCTCCAAGACCAATTAATGCTGTCTTAGGTGATGATATTAAAGGACTGAAATCTGTCATTGCACCAATACAGATAAAAATCATGGGAGGATAAATCCCAAGTTCAATGCCCTTATATAAATAATAAATCAGTCCGCCTTCATCATAAGAGGAGAGACCCGCATTCGGTATATTGGCAATGAGCATTCCAAATGCCAATGGAAGAAGAAGCAGGGGCTCATATCTTTTTTCAACCGCCATATATGCAAGGGCAAGCGCCAAAATTATCATGATAATTTCCGATAGAGTTAAATTGCTTATTATGTAAGTAATATAATTAATAACGATCATCTCCTAATTGTTTGTATTATTACACGAATGTGCACCTATTAAAGTTAATAATTATATCTATAATTCAATTTTCTTTAAATATTTTATATTCAATGGTTTCGATAGACAAGAAATAATCATCTTTCTCGGGGAATTGATTGTAAAACTACAATTTCCTAACATAGTTTTCTCCTTTTTTATCTTTTTTTTATTTATTTGTATTAATTATAAAAGAAATATATATAAAGAAGATGTTAAGAAAATCCGGGATACCGAATAATCCCCCTGTCTCCTACATCACCTTCTTTTTGGCAAAAGAAAAAAGTCAGTATATTGCCATAAGCAATATACTGACTTTTAGAATTAGATGTTTAAACAAACCTGACAATTTCATCAAGTGGCTTGCGGGATTTCTTCCGTACCGACTGATCAACAGGATATCCAGCTGCAATTAAACCGCGGATATGCTTTTCCAAGGGGATATCCAGCAGTTTAGCAACCTTCTCTCTATCAAACATTCCCAATATGCAAGTTCCAATTCCCTGTGATTCGGCTTCCAGGCAAAGATAAGCCATTGCCGCTCCAATATCCCCGGGAGCAAAATACTGGCTGTCTACAAGGCTTTTTACATGAGGCATTAAATTTGCGTGTTCTTCAACCACAACAAAGAACGCCCGTGCTTTAGAAGCAAATCCATTCCCAAACTGCTGTGCAGTTTCCGCTATCTTTTCCATAAGTTCCGGATTTTCGACTACCACGAAGCTCCAGGGCTGGCCATTACAGCCGGAAGGTGCCAGGTGGGCCGCCTCAACACATTTAACCAGCTTTTCATGTTCTATTGACTGATCTTTAAAATTTCTGCAGCTTTGCCTGAGAAGGCATAAATCCATAAAATCTTCCATTTTAATTACTCCTTTCTATGAAAGCCTTTTATAAGGCAGAATAAATATTTTAATCTTGTTTTAAAGGGATTACCATATTCCAGGTGTTTTCCGCATCAAAAAAGCTTTCTGTCCCGTCGCTCGTTGCAAAGAACATATGAGTTGCCATACCGTTTTCAAATAAGATAAAGGGACGATCTAAATTACCCATCTGGCGAACTTTTCCATCATCCCATAATACCTGACGGGAATAAATCCGTTCTCCCATGTTAAGAGTCCAATCAAGTCCGTTCTTGGAATAGCCATGGACCCCTCCATATTTTTCACCGCATATATTTCCATGCATATCTTTTGCAATCATCTGATAATAAGGACCTTCCTTCCAGATAAACGGGTCCTCAATCTCTATGGATTCATCTACAAATAACGGTCTTTCCTGCATCACTTGATATGGTCCGGAAGCTTCCTTTGCCATTGCCACTCCGATTGTCATCTGTCCATACGTATCTCCTTTATATGGCATCGGTTTATATGACCTCGCTTTAAACATCAGTACAACCGAACCATCTTCTTCTATGCACGGTGCCGGATTGGAGGTCAGGAAATTGTCAAAATGGCCTGGCCTGGTTGGAAGTATCGGTCTATCATAACGTGTCCATGGTCCAAAGATGCTTTTTGCAGTTGCAATTCCGACTCTTTTATTCGCACGGGCTACAATCGAACGATAGTCGTTGTGGACCAGCCGCTCTCCCTCTTTTAAATCCGGAAATGGATGGGTGGAACCTGTATAATACAATACGTATGTATCTCCACATTTTATAATTTGAGGATTATGTGTCATCCTCCCATCCCAATATTCGGCTCCTCTGGCCGGGAGTATTACCTCTTCAAACTGATATGGTCCCTCCGGCGTATCGGAACTGGCTCGTACAATTTCCGACAGGGAGAGCCAGCCCGGATGCATCGGCTGTGATTTCGGCCAGCGTGATGCAAACATATGATACCGGTTATCTTCCCCTTTGATCACAGATCCACACCATACCCAGTATCCTTCCATCCGAAAGCCTCCGCCAACTGGAGCAGGAAGCATTCTTTTCTTTAGATCAATTGGATTTCCCATCAACATTTTCCTCTACTAAATAATCAACGTCAGACAAAAACTGTACTATAAGACAATCAGTACAGTTTTTACCAGTTGCTTCTATTTTATTATATCATCCCATACTGCATTTATTAAGTAAAATTTCTATTATTTTACAACTCCTTTTTGCAGCATGATATTGGCATACAAGGCCTGTTCCCCTGTAGCGATTACAGCATAGGCTTTCTTCGCCTCCCGATAAAAATCAAAACGCTCCAGATACCCTGCTGCTTCTTCACCAAGTCCCTCTTTTTGCTTCATAATCCTTTTATAATCTTCCCAGATCGGAACTTCCGTCTGATCGCCTTCCACCACTTTCATTAAGTGCACCGGTTGTTCTACATAGCGGTCAAGAGGTAATACTGACAGCACGGCTTCCAGAATATCAGGGACGGAATGCCCATCCATACGAATCACATTCCCGTCTTTTCCAACTGATTCAGCAGGAAAATTACCGTCTGCAATCACAAGCACGTCTCCATGCCCCATCTCACACAATACCTTTAGAAGTTCCGGCGACAAAACCGGAGGAATTCCTTTCAGCATACCTGCCTCCCCATTTATTTATTATATTTTTTATAACCAGGATGTCTTCCTGTCACTCCGTAGCCTCTTCTCATGGAAATCAGCCGGTCGATATTCTCCCCGGTAATTTCCTTTGCTCCGCCTAACAAATAGGCATTCAGGCTGATTTTTGCAAACAGTTCCAGGGTTTCCATCCGGTAATAAGCAGTGAGCAAGTCAGCTCCTACCACCAGGGCACCGTGATTTTGAAGCAATACGGCATCATGATTTTCCAGATACGGTGCTATTGCATCCGGTACTTCATATGTGGATGGAGTTCCATAAGGGGTGACCGGTACGGAGCCCAATGCAATTACGGTCTCAATCATGGAGTATTCGTCCAGTGATTTGCCGGCCACGGCATATCCTGTTGCTACCGGTGGATGGGCATGTAAAACGGCCCCTACATCCTCTCTCTCTTTATAACAGCGCAGATGCATTTTTATCTCAGAAGACGGGCGGAATCCATCAAGTCCTTCTAAAACATTTCCATTCTCATCAATGCGGATCAGCCTTTCCGGCGTAATGAAGCTTTTGCTGATGCCGGTGGGCGTCACTAAGTAGCTCCTATCCTCCAGTTTCACTGACACATTTCCATCATTAGCCGCCACCCAGCCTAACTGCCACATCTTGTGGCAGATATCACAAATTTGCTCTTTTAATTCTTTATATTGGCTATCTATCATCGTTCTTCCTTTCTTAGAGATTCCCGCGGTACCACTGATACGCCTCTTCCCACCGATCTGTATGCTTTGGTTCATATAGGACAGGCTCCACAGATTCTGCCAGTGCCTTTCTTGCTTGCTGCAAATTCGAAAACTCATGATCCGCTATATACTGGACCATCACATTACCAAATGCAGTTGCTTCTATTGGACCGGCAACCACCGTGCAGTTACAGGCGTCAGCAGTCATCTGGCAAAGCAGCCTGCTCTGAGCGCCTCCTCCCACAAGATAAATCATGGAATATGTTTTTCCCGTACACTCTGCAATTTCATCCAGAGCTTTCTTATAGGCCATGGCCAGACTTTGGTTTATGCAGCAAATGATTTCCCCTTCTGTCTCCGGCGCCAGCTGACCGGTTTTTCTGCAAAAGCTGCGGATCCGTTCTGGTACATCACCCGGCGGTAAAAATTCCGGAGCGTCCGGTGTAATAAAACTTTTTAATATCTCAGCCTTAGAAGCCATCTCCTCCAGCCCGGCAAAATCATAGTTCTTTCCTTCCCTGAGCCACTGTCTCTGGCTTTCCTGTACCAGCCAAAGTCCAATGATATTTTTAAGAAACGAATACTTTCCCTCCACCCCAAGCTCATTTGTTATGTTATATTTCAGCGACTTTTCGCTGATTACCGGTGAATCAAGTTCTGTTCCCAAAATGGACCAGGTTCCGCAGCTTAGAAAGATATAATCTTTCTCCTGTGTCGGAATTGCTGCCATAGCGCTCTGAGTATCATGGCCGGCGACTGCAATGACATTCGCCGGCAGTATTCCAAGCTCTTCGCAGATCGGGGGGCTTACTTTTCCCGTTACGGTTCCCCAAGGCACCAGGGGTGTGAACAATCTTTCCGGCAGATTAAGCCGCTTAATCACTTCCCATGACCATTGTTTTTCCCTCATATCAAAAAGCTGGGTTGTTGATGCGATGGAGCATTCACTATTTTTCTCCCCTGAAAGAAAATAGCGGAATAAATCCGGCATAAGCAAAAGGGTGTCTGCCTGCTTAAGGAGTTCGGGCGAATCCGCATGGTGTGAAAGAAGCTGAAACGCCGTGTTGATTTCCATGAACTGATTACCCGTAATCTCATAAAATCTTTTTTTATCGATCATTTGTTCACTTTTTTTAAGATAACCTTCCGTACGGTTATCCCGGTAATGGACCGGATTGCCCAGGAGCCTTCCCCTGGAATCAAGAAGGCCATAATCCACACCCCATGTATCAATTCCGATACTGCCAAATCCGCCATAGCTTTTGGCCTTTAAAAGTCCATGCTTTATCTCATAAAACAATCGGGGAAAATCCCAGTAAATCGTATCCCCCATAGTGACCGGATCATTTGAAAAACGATGGATCGTTTCTAATGTGATTCGTCTGCCATCATATCTCCCTGCCATGACCCGCCCGCTGGATGCTCCAAGATCCGCTGCCAATACTTGTTTTTGAGTCATATTTTCCCCCATCTTATTTATAAAGAGGACCGTATGTCTGGCATGCCCGGTAATCCTGCCCCTCTTTATCCATACCAAAAGCATTCCATGCAGCCGGCCGAAAGATCTTTTCTTCCGGAACATTATGCAAGCTGACAGGAATTCTTAATATGGAACACAAGGTGATCAGGTCAGCTCCCACATGTCCATAACTGATTGCCCCATGATTTGCGCCCCAGTTATTCATCAGGTCATAAGCACTTGCAAATGCGCCCTGGCCTGTGATATTCGGAGTAAACCAGGTACAAGGCCATGTATAATCAGTTCTCTTCCAAAGAATATCCGACACTTCCTCCGGCAGACGAACCGTATATCCCTCTGCAATCTGCAGAGATGGCCCAAGGCCTTTGACCAGATTTAAACGGATCATGGTCACTGGCATCTCACAGTCAGTAAGAAAACGGGAAGAAAATCCGCCGCCTCTAAAATATCCGAAATCAGCCTGATTCCATGTGGTCGCTTCCAATATCTGTTTTTGGTCTTTTTCCGTCACCTCAAACCAAGGCTTTATCATGCAGTTTCCGCTTTTATCCACAGCCTTTCCACTGGCATCCAAACAAGCGGCACCGGAATTTATTAAGTGCAGGAACCCACCGGCTTCTTTTGACCGACCTTCCAGGTTATAACCTGTGACACGTTTTACGGCAGCTTCACTCCAGTAGGTACGAACATCTGCGAAAATCTGTGCCCGATTGGTAAGAAGCTTTAAGAATAGCATGCCGATCCCATTTAAGACATCATTTTCTGTAGCCAATATATATGGTTCCCTGGCGCCATTCCAATCAAAGGAACTATTAAGCATGGCCTCGGCAAAGTCGCCATTGGGATAGAAATCAGTCCACTGGCGCTGTCCCTGAAAACCTGCTGCAATTGCATTGTGGCCTAAGGATTCTTCTTCGAAGCCTTTTTCCAGATTCGGATTGCCATTCATCAGATCCTTGATAATGCACATCATCTTTACTACAAATTCCCAGTCTTTCTCTGTTTCTTCCTGACTCTTTTGTACCTCTTCCGGGTTTTTGTCAAAGCCTATCACACAATTTTTCTTTGTCCATGCCAGCGCTCTGTCAAATTCTTCTTTATCATAAATGCCTTCTGCCATCCTCCGGATGATCTCCACTTCATCCACAGATTCGACTCTCATGCCTAAGTATTCTTCTATGAAAGATGGATCAATGATGGATCCGCCGATTCCCATACAGATAGAACCAATCTGGAGATAGGATTTTCCTCTCATGGTAGCCACAGCCACGGCTGCACGGCCGAAGCGGAGCAGCTTTTCTTTCACATCCTCAGGTATCCCTGTTTCATCAGCGTCCTGCACATCATGTCCATAAATCCCAAAAGCAGGAAGGCCTTTCTGAGCATGAGTCGCCAGCACCGAAGCCAAATATACAGCACCCGGACGCTCTGTTCCATTAAGTCCCCATACCCCTTTGATGGTTTTCGTGTCCATATCCATTGTCTCTGCCCCATAACACCAGCACGGGGTCACCGTCAAGGTAATATCCACACCTGCCCTGCGGAATTTATCCGCGCAAGCGGCTGCTTCTCCCACACCCCCAATGGTGGTATCTGCAATCACCACGTTTACAGGCTCTCCATTGGAATAACAAATGTTACTTTGAAACAACTCTGCCGCTGCCTTAGCCATATTCATGGTCTGGTCTTCCAGCGACTCCCTTACTTTTAAGTATCCTCTTCTTCCATCAATCACAGGCCGAATACCTATCACCGGGTAACTTCCAATTAATCTGCTCACTGCCATATTCCTTCCTCCTTCTATTTGCATTAGAAAATGTTTATTTCTAACTGTAGTGTATCATATCGGCCCCGATGATTCTTGGCTGATATTTGCAAAAAGTATGATAATATTCATATGTTTATTTAAAATATCGTTGATTTTTTAATTCTGTTGGTATTATAATATCAAAAGAATTTACTATTTGCTTACTGTATTCCTATAGTAACTATTGACCTTCACTCAACGTCCGATCGAAAGAGGTGAAAGCCATGCAATATATTAAATACAAAGAAAACAAAAGTCACGGTACATCTGAATTTCCTGTTGGTTATTACTATGTAAATCATCTGCATCCGCAATATACAATGCCCTATCACTGGCATGAAGAGCTGGAACTTATTCATATTATAGAAGGGGAGTTTGAGGTGACGATTGATGAGAATAGCCGGCTTGCCCTGCCTGGAGATATCCTCATCGTTAACAGCGGCTGTCTGCACGGAGGCATACCTCATGACTGTACTTATGAGTGCATCGTTTTCCCCTGCAGTCTCCTGTTGGGCAAATCCTTTGCTTCTCCCTTTTTGGACAAATTAAATAGATTTGAACTGAGATTAGATGAATACTATCCATATGATCCAAAGAATAAGATCTATTCCCTCATGGAAGATTCTTTTCAGATTATGGGGTGTATCACGGCCAGGCAGGAGTTAATTGCCGTTGGGTTATTAAATCAGATCATAGGTTATATCTATTCTGAAAACCGCTATGTCATCCCTGACCAGGCGGAACGTTCCAAGCACAAAAACATTTATCTTTTAAAAAATGTACTGGATTATATTGATCATAATTACTCCTATAAAATAGAACTGAATGATCTGGCTAAAATTGCCGGAATGTCTCCTAAATATTTCTGCCGTTTCTTCTTCGAAATGACTTCCCGGACGCCTATTGATTATGTAAATTATTATCGCATTGAACGGGCCTGCTATCAGCTGATAACCACCAATGACTCCATAACAGAAATCTCCCTTTCCTGCGGATTTAACGATATCAGTTATTTCATTAAGACTTTCAAGAAATACAAAGGGAAATCGCCCAGACAGTATTTTAAGGAACTTATGCCATAACTATGGAATCCTGAAATTTCATTATCTATAGACCTCCATCTCCACTGGCCTTTTCCGTATAAACTGTAGCAAAGATGCTTATAGGAGTAGTATAGAAAATCGGTGCCAGGACCCACGTCCTAACACCGATTCGTCTTTCGCCTGAAAACGGCAGGCTCTGTTATCTGTTCATTGATGGACGAGCCAGCCGTATCCTTGAAGGGACCGCCCATGTAATGACTGAATTACTAAAGGTCACCTGCGGGGCAGCGTATGAATGGCTCCGCCAATACAATCCTCAAGCGCTTCCCCTACCGATTCATTATAGGTAGGATGTGCCCGCATGGCTTTTAAAATCTGCTCTGCAGTAAGTTTATTGGTAATGGCAGTTCCCATCTCTCCAATCATATCCGTAGCTCTGGCGCACATCATCTGTGCTCCCAGCAATGCGCCTGATTCCTTATCTGTTACAACTTTAACAAAGCCTCTTTCTTCCTTTGTTATAAATGATTTACAGTTGGCGTGGGTTAAGGTTTTCCCGGTAACTGTCTCAATCCCTTTCCCTTTTGCTTCCTCTTCCGTTATTCCGACGCATGCTATTTCAGGATCCGTATAAACACATGACGGAATAACTGACAGATCGATGGACGGCTCTCTCCCGTTCATAAGTTCCACAACACAGATGCCCTGGGAGCTTGCAGCGTGGGCCAGCTGGATGCCTCCGATTACGTCTCCTATCGCAAACACACCCGTCATACTCGTTTCAAAGTTTTCCTTTACCACAATCCTGCCCCGGTTCATTTCCAGCAGGGTTCCGTCCTCCAGCAGTCCGTCCGTATTGGGAATGCGTCCGGTGGCAGAAAGCAGGTATGATGTCTTTATGACCTCAATCTTTTCTTTGTCTTTTGCCATCTCCCCATAAGTACAGATAAAATCCCTGCCCTCTTTTTCAATTTTCCGGACAAATGCTCTGGTATGAATGTCAACGCCTCTCTTTTTCAAAATCAGCTTTAAATTCTGTGAGATTTCTTTATCAAGACCGGGCAGAAGTCTTTCTTCCGCCTCCAGCAAGGTTACCTTGGAGCCAAAGGAAGCGAATACGGTGGCAAACTCCACCCCAATGACTCCTCCGCCTATAATAATCAGGCTTTCCGGTATATGATCAAGCTGAAACAGCTCATCGCTGGTCATGACACCGGGAAGACGGATTCCTTCTATAGGCAAAATGGCTGGTTTCGATCCTGTTGCCAGCAGGATATGTTTCGCCTGAAGGAGCTCTTCTCCTTCCTCTGTCTTGACCTTGACCCTTCCATCCTTGGTCAGCGTTCCTGTCCCGTGTATCCGATCAATTTTATTTCCCTTAAGAAGCTGTTCCACACCCAGTCTGAGACTTTCGGAAGTTTCATTTTTATAGGACATCACTTTTCCATAATCACAGCTCACCTCTTTTGAGATGATTCCGAATCGCTCTCCTGTCAGAACCTCCTGATATAATTTAGCAGCATGCAGCATAGCCTTTGCAGGAACGCAGCCGCGGTTTAAGCAGGTACCGCCCACTTCCCGGTTTTCGATCACAGCCGTCTTCATTCCAAGCTTTGCAGCCTTAATCGCTGCTACATATCCTCCGGGGCCTGCACCAATAACTAGCAGATCATATCGTTCTTCCATCCTATCCCTCCCTGGTCTCTATAATTCTGCAGCAGCAAAAAACTCTTTTAAGTCTTTTATCATGGCCGACTGGGTCTGGGTTTCTGCGGGCACCTGATCCAGCTTATTGCAGATATCTTCATTCTCATATCTGCTTCCCTTTATATACCCGGGGATCCGGTCCATAAGATCCGGTTCCATGGAATCGGAAAACAACTGCAGATCCTGTATGATCCCGCTGTTCACCTGAATCTGCCAGATTACATTTCCCCAAACAAAACGCTTGGACAGTTCGTACTGAAAATCCATGTTGCGCCCGTACAGCCAATCCCAGGAAGAAAATTTCTTTCTTCCCTCAGACAATGCTTCCTGGTTTAAATCCTCCTGCCTGCAGAATACCGCCTTACGTCCATAAGTTTCCTCAAATGCTTCCAGAAGCTTTTCCTTTAGCATATCAATGGTTAAATCAGCCCGGTATTCCGAAAGATTGGTTACTCTGGATCTGACGGAATCCACTCCTTTTAATGCCAGCTTATCCTTTGAAACCTGCAGGTATTTAGAAAGCTTCTCCATATCTGCATGAACCAGCAGGGTCCCATGGTGATAGCATTTCTCCCCTCTGGTATAAAAGGCATTGCCGGAAAACTTCCTGCCTGATACGGTGATATCATTTCGTCCGGATTTTTCTGCATGTATTCCCAGTTTCTTGACCCCATTCAAAATGACCTCAAGCTGTTTATCCAGATCATAATGATTCTTATTAACAAGAAACGTAAAATTTAAATTTCCAAGGTCATGGAATACGGCGCCGCCTCCTGAAAGCCTTCTCACCAAGTGACCGCCATCCTGCTCCAGTTCCCGGATCCTGCACTCCTTCCATGGATTCTGGTTTTTACCGATTACAACGGTATTTTCATTCTGCCAAAGATATAGGATACAGGTGTCCCGCCCTGCTGTTTCTAATAAATACTCCTCAATCGCAAGATTCAGATACGGGTCATGGCTGCTTCCGTCTATAAATTTAATTTCCTGTATCATCTTTATCCGTTTCCTTATCTGAGAAGTCATACTTTAACTTTGGATTTCTGGCTGCTTTTACTTCATCAAGTCTGGTGACCGGTGTATGGATGGGTGCCTGATGAAGATTTTCCGGATGAGACATTGCTGTTTCATGGAGGCTGCGCAATACAGATATCACTTCATCCAAGGTTTCTTTTGATTCTGTTTCCGTAGGTTCTGCCATTAAAGCTTCTGGTACGATCAGTGGGAAATACATGGTCGGCGGATGGATCCCATGGTCCAAAAGCCCTTTTGCTATGTCCATGGCTGATACACCGGTTTCTTTTTTAAGCCTTGCCAGGCTCATGACAAACTCGTGCATGCAGGGTCCCTGGTATGCCATATCATATACATCCTTTAATTGCGCCATCATATAATTGGCGTTTAATACGGCATGCTTTGAGGCTTCCGGAACGCCTTCCTTTCCAAGCATAAATAAATACGTCATGGCTCTGACCACAATTAAAAAATTACCATAAAAGCTTTTCACCTGTCCGATGGTACTGGCA
>DEYX01000119.1 GCA_002365025.1 Hungatella sp. UBA3147
TTGCAGTTTCCTGCATATAGATAATCGCCTTCCCATCCCATATTTCATACACTTCAGGGGTAGATGCATTACATCATGGTGAAATTGCATGAATATGTCCCTGGCTGCGAACCGGCTCTTCTCCAAATCTGCCTTTGGAATAAATCATCGCTCCATATAACAGGTGACGCCGTATCAATTCTTCTTTGTGAATCTTTTTACCGACATCCATTGCTATCACATATGGAATTTCCGGTCCACCTGCACTGGGGTCGCGGAGACTCTTTCTGATATCTGCCAGCCTGCGTTTTTCTACAGGCGGGCCAAAGGTATCTGCCCCATATATAAATGATAAGTTATCTGCATCTGCTTTAATATTAAATCCTGGTTCAAATTCCATATATAGCCCTCCTAACGCCTCTCCTCCTTGGTATAATTACTATAGGTTTCGAATAAATGCCTGTATTACGGCAATCTCCTCATTTTTATCACCAGTGTTTCTTATGATATATTCGTTTACACTTTCCGGTACAATAAAGGTCTCACCATAGCTGACCGGAAATGGTTCAAAGGAATCGTCAACACTTACAACCTCTGCCGTTTCACCTTCTACCAAGTTCAGCATATTGACACTTTCATGACAATGTATGTGTGCACTGTTCTTAAACCAATGGCGGTGGGTCTCAATAAATTCAAGTTCATGCAATCCCGTTCTTTCCGTTTTTACATCTTCCTGAATCGACAGATCTTCATATTCATCATCCACTCTCCGTATCAGGTTCTTATCCGCATATTCCCTGTCCCTGTCCATCAGGATATTAGAAACCCCATGTTCAATGTGAACCGGCCTAGGCATGCCATCTAAGCCTATCCTGCTCCAATCCCATAATTTGAACGTAAAGATATATGGGGTCGCACTGATTTCCAGTATTACAGTATCCGGTCCGCTACAATGGATAGTACCTGCCGGAATTAAAACATGATCATGCTTTTTCACCGGAAATACATTGACATACTTTTCATCCGGAAAACGATAACCGCCTTGAGCGGCTTTTTCTAAATCTTTCCGCATTTCTTCCCGGTCAACATGTTCTTTTACTCCCAGATAAACCGTAGAACGGGGAGAAGAATCCAATATGTAGTAACTTTCATCCTGGGTATAATGGATTCCGAATTTATCCTGGGCATATTCAATCAGCGGATGGACCTGAAGGCTTAAATTGCCTCCTCCCATTGTATCGAGGTAGTCAAATCTAATCGGAAACTCCTTTCCGAACCGCGCATGCACTTTCGGTCCCAGCAATTCATTCGGATGCTGAAATACAACATTAATGGAAGGAACTTCAATCCTTGTCCCATTGAAATCCAGGAGAATGCTGTTCTCTTCCGGTACTCCGTCAAAGGCCCAACCAAAATTATCCGCTTCTGGATCCAGTCCGAAGTTTTCTTTCATCCACTGCCCTCCCCACACACTGGCATCAAAATACGGTACAAGGCGAAATGGAGCACTGGCAACCTGTTTTAGAGCATCTCTATACGATTGCCCATCTATCATAGATGGCTGATTTTTTTTATTTGTATCCAGCAGATAATCAACTTCTCCATAGCAATTATTCTTCTGACGGTCTGCCATTCTCCACTCAAAGAAATATCCTTGCTTATATTTGCGGAGTGCATCCTCAGCCGAATTTAGGGTTTTCCAGTTTGCCAGCCCCTCATTTCGGTATCTGCACTGTATTTCCCATCTGGTCAAATCTGCATACACAAGGAGATCTGCATCAGCCAAAAGAGTGGTCCCCATTCCATAAATGACGACCAGGCCTGTCATATCTGCAATCAGCAGCTTAGCCTTTTGAATCGCACTTTCCTCATAAAAGTCTTTAATATCGTAATGTGATAGAATGCCAAACACACGGTCATCTGTAATACTATCTTTGATTTTATCCTGTACCTGCCCCTCGGTAAGAGCGTAGTCATCTGCATATACAACAGCATCTGCTTCCAATTTAGGTAAGAGCTCCGCCCTTAATTCTTCCAGATTGACCCCCGGATAACATTCAATCGCTAAAACCGTTTGTTTTAACTTTATGTCTGTTGCCTTCTCTTTCAAAACCTGTGCAATTGCCTCATATCCCTCCCAGCCATCAGAGGAATCCCTGACTTTAATTTCAGGCTTTAAATTGTACGTTTTCATTACGTCTTCCCTTCTTGTTTTATTGTCATAACATTGATTACATTATAATTATAGTCCTATAAAACCGCTTTGTCACTACTCAAAATTGTACATTTTTTCTAATACAACATGGCTATCAGACGAGATCAGCAACCAAACTCATATTTTTAATTGTAATATTGTATTATATACAAAATAATGATATACTATAATCATTATAATGTTATCATAGTAAAGTGAGGTTCCAAATGAAGACAAAGAATAAGTATAATGATGCAATACCTTTATATTCACACATTGCTGAAGATTTAAGGCTGAAAATATTATCAGAGGAATGGAAACCCGGCGATAGAATACCAGCAGAGTTAGTTCTATGTGAATTGTATCATGTTAGCAGGATCACAATCAGGAAAAGCATAGATGAACTGGTCCGGGAAAACCTTTTATTTCGCGAAAGGGCAAAAGGTACGTTTGTCTGTGACTGGGAGGAAGAGGAAGAAGAGCATTATACACTTGTACGCAGCTTTACGAACGAAATGAAAGAACTTGGTAAAGAAGCCCTAACTTTAAAAGCTGAAATACACATTTATAAAGCAGATAAGAAACTTTCACGATATCTGAATATTGACATCGGAGATCCCGTCATGATGCTGAAACGTTTACGCGGTACCAAAGGACAGGCTTTTGCATACTTTATAAATTATTTTACATATAGAGATGAATATCCGAAAGATGATGCATCCTATTTTGGTTCCCTCTATGCACTGCTAAAAAAACATGGCGTTATCATTAACCAGGAAAAAGAATATATTGAAGCAGTCTCTCCCTCCAAGGAAGTTCAGGATATGCTAAATGTGGATAAGTACCAGCCAATATTGAAACGAGTCAGAATGACCAGACAGGCAGATAGTAATTTCCGCGAATATAGTGAATGTTATTATATCGGGAACCAGTATCGGTATTATATTGATTTTGGGGATGTGAAATGGCGTGAATGATAACCGAAAAAGGGGACCATTGCACCCTGACATAAAATCCTCATGATCTTATGCCAGGGGTGATGTCCCTCTTTTACAGCTTCCCACTTATGTAAAAAGCGATATAATAAAGCTATCTCATGAAAAGGAGCCAGCAGATGATTTCTATTCTGAATTGCGGTTATGAATCCAGACATCAAAAACCATTTCACATGCTTCGCCCGGAAGGCTCTCCCGACTATACCCTTCTTGTGGTCAAATCCGAAGCCTTTTTTGAATACAACCATACTTACAGGAATCTCCCTGCCAATACGGTGATTCTTTATGACAAATATGCTTATGTCCATTACGGCTGCCGCACACCGGATTATAATGATGACTGGATCCACTTTGATCTGACTGAAAAAGATCTTCCTTTTTTTAGGGATTTAAAAATCCCCTTCCAGACGCCGGTATCCTTATCTGATGCAGGGCAGCTTTCCGAATACAGCAGGCTGATCGTAATGGAAAAGCATTCCTCTCACCCTTACCGGATACAGATTCTGGATTCCCTTATGAGGACTCTCCTTTACACCCTCGCTTCCCAGATCCATGAAAAACCGGATAAAGCGTCTTCTCATAAATATTATGGGATCATGAACAGCCTTCGTGTATCGATTTTAAATGCCCCTCACAGCAAATGGACTATAGATACCATGTCCCAGTCGGTCCACATGAGCCCCTCTTACTTTCAGCATCTTTATAAGGAGCTTTTCGGAACATCCTGCATGCAGGATGTGATATCCGCCCGTTTAAAAAACGCCTGTTTCTATCTGCGGACCACGGAAATGTCCATCCAGTCCCTGGCAGGCTTTTGCGGATACGAAAGTGAATTTCACTTTATGCGGCAGTTCAAGAAATATAAAAAAATGACTCCCAGTCAGTACCGCTCCCATTACAGGAATGTATCACCATAGGAAAAAATCCTGGCCTTTCAGCTTAAACAAAGCCTCCATAAAGAAATAGTCCCCGTAAATAATAGGGAATTCATGTTCCTGGCTATGATAGGAACCGGTTCCCTTTTGGAGAATGGAATCATTTTCTTCCGTAAAATCACAGTGATTCTCATACAAAGCCCTTAATAGCTTTTCCGCTGCCTTGCAATACATATCCTGCTCCAGTTCCCCTGCCCGTCTGCCTATCTCGATCAACCCGCAGGCTGCAATGGCTGCCGCCGTATCATCACACCATGCAGGCTCCTTTGGCTGGCGAAAGTCCACCGGTATGATGCCGTCTTCCGGAATCGCTGCCATAAAATAATGGGCGATCTTTTTTGCAGTATCAAGGTATTCCTGTTTTCCGGTATGGTAAAAGCTCATAAGAAATCCATAAAGCCCCCATGCCTGGCCTCTTGTCCAGGAAGAACCTGTCTCATAGCCCTGTCCTCCGTAATCCCTTACCCGTTCACCTGTAAAAGGATCAAACTCCACAATATGGCGTACTGAGCCATCCCCTCTTACAAAATGCTCCATCACCGTGTCTGCATGGAGCATGGCGATCTGTTTGAACCTGGGATCTTTTGTTTCCTCACTAGCCCAGTAAAGCAGAGGAATATTAAAGAGACAGTCAATGATCGCCCATCCTCTTGTATCATCACTGCTACCCGTTTTATCATTCCAAGCCCGTATAAAACGGCCGATGGGATTATACCGCCCTGCTAACAGACTTGCGGCGTGAAGCCCTCTTTTTCTGGATTCCGGATTCCCGGTGAGACGGTAATCTGCCACAGCCGTCGGGAGGTACATAAAGCCAACATCGTGATGAAGGCCATAAT
>DEYX01000151.1 GCA_002365025.1 Hungatella sp. UBA3147
TAATGCATACATTGTAAACGGCTTAATAACCCAGTTAGTAATCCATGTTACATACAACCCTTTGGGATTTTTGCCAACATTTTTAATACTTTGAAAATCTACTTTCATCATCATAGGGTAAATCATCAGCCAGATTAAAACTGCCATCGGTATAGATACTTTGGCATATTCAAACTGATTCATAAAATCGGGGATAGCTGGCAGAAACCTTCCTATTAATACGCCTATCACCATACAGAGAATAACCCATACGGTGAGATATTTTTGAAAAAAGCCTATGTCTGTTTGCTTATCTGATTTCATATAATTATGCTCCTGTCATATTGAATTTTTTCTATATTACGACAATTTTTTATCGGTGCCAAATTTCCCCTAAGGAACATGACACCGACAGCTGCGGTGACAGCGATGCATCTATATATCACCACCTTTACGATGGCAAATGCAATCGGGTTTCGAATTGAATATCTCTCCTAACTGCTGATAAAAAGCTTTTAGGTGTTCATCATTCAATGAGTAATAAATCCATTTACCTTCCGGCCTTGCTTTCACTAAACCAGCACCCATCAACACTTTCATATCATGGGATAGGGTTGGCTGGGTAATATGAAACTTCTCCAAAATACTACAGGCGCACAGCTCACCGCAAGAAAGCATATCGATAATTCGTAATCGTTTTGGATCGGACAAAGCCTTAAGGACTTTGGCATTCTGAATATATTTTTCTTCCATAGTACAACCTCACATAGAATATTTTCTATATATTATTGTATGCCGCTAATTTAGAAATGTCAATACTATTTTTCGTATTCTTTCATCTAATAAATGTAGCTTCCTATCATATGTTTAAAAGATAAAAAGCCTTCTAAGGGCAAAAAGTGCAAGTGCAGTCCCAAATGGTTCGTGGATCACCCGGATGCCTGGGAGCAATTTAAAAGGGATGTTGCTGCCAAAATGAACCCGGAATATACAATTGGCTGGAATCATGACAGCAATGGCTGGTGGTATGCAGATACAACAAAGACATATTTAAAAAATACTTGAAAGGTAATAAACGGACATCAGTACTACTTTAATCCAGATGGGTATGCAGTAACTAATTGGCAAGTATTGCCACATCCTGAAACCGGAGAAATGTGCGACTTCTATTTTGAGCCAAGAGCAGGTCATGATCTGGAATGTGCGTTGTACAAGACAGACAGTAATGGAGTGCAGGAGCTGGCCAAGTTTTAAACAAATAGATTTAAATACCCCCACCACTATGGGCGGGGGTAAATATAATTATGACAACTTTTTTAATGTATTTAGAATTTTTTTGGTCATTTCCTGCGTGTCAGAAGTGTACCATGCAACAATAGTAAACATTTTTTTTCCGGCTGGGCAAATGTATAAATCAAAATTGCTTCCATCATTATCAAGATAACTATCTTTAATAGCAGGGAACTCTCCCAGATTAGTGGCAATTACATCAATGAAAGATGCATGTTTTATAGCACTATCATGAAAGCCTAATTGTAAATTCTTCAAATATACTTCAGGATCTGCATCTGCTGGTATCGTTAGGCTATCGAATTGTATTAACATGTTCTTAGTGGTTATTTCAAAAGACTCTGAGTTTCCATCAAAAGCAGTTGTAGCTACATTAGACGGAACTTGAAGAGAATAACCGATTTCTGTATTTGTATAAGTTCTGTAAGTTATTTCTGTTGAAGAGTTAGGATCTATCCACTTACCAGAAACATCAAAAGTGTAAACCTCACCATCGATTCTTTGAGTGGTATTTGCGAGCATCACACCATTTTCATCAAAGTAATACCAGATTCCTTGATCCTCAATCCATTGGCTGGTTACTAGTGTTCCGTTCTGATCGTATTTCCACTGACCATTATCTTCTTGTATCCAACCTGCGAAAGATTGAATAGAGAAAAGAAGAGAAATACTGGTTGCTATTAAGAGAATTTTTGCTTTTTTCATACGAACCTCCTATTGTAGATGTTTTTACCCAATTATATATTAGAAGTAAGTAGATTGCAATGAAAAGAGAATCAAGGTGATTACGGTAACACTTTACGAAAAGTATTATCTCATAGATAGTGCTTTTTCTCGGGCAGAACATATTGGCTCTCAGATAGATATATGTAAAAATGTTAGTCAAATGTTAGTCATCTGGATAAAAACAGAATTCCTAATAACCAATTTCATCTCTTAAAATAAGAAAAAACCCCATAAAAACGAGGTTTTTATAAAGCTCCCGGGGGGACTCGAACCCCCGACCCACGCATTACGAATGCGTTGCGCTACCAACTGCGCTACGGAAGCAATCCGGTTATAATATTATAAGGTCTGAACCTTTGATAGTATAACAGCTAAATGGTAAAAAATCAACCCCTACTTGAAAAAAAACTTAAATTGCGTAAGGATTGCCAAACTACCCATAAAAGGATATAATTAGTAAAAAAATCCAGGAGAGAGCACTTATTTTTGAGAGATTTTTTTACACAAAATTACGGAAATAGTCAGCCGGAAACCAGTCCGTTTTTTGAAATTAAATATATGTGACCATTGATGAGACTATTATTTATAAAGGAGGAACCCTGTCACGAAGGAGATCAGGGTGCAGGTGATTGCGATGGAAAAATGGGGTGAAATTCGAAAACATGTTTATGTCAGCGGACGGGTCCAGGGGGTGGGATTCCGCTTCCGAACCCAGCAGCTTGCCCGGGGCCTTAACCTTACCGGCTGGGTGAGAAACTTAGATGACGGGCGGGTGGAAATGGAACTGCAGGGGCAGGAAGAAGAAATAGACCGCCTGTTTGACCATTTAAGGCAGGATCGTTACATTATGATTGACAGCTTCCAGGCGGCAGAGATCCCGTCAGTGAAAGAAAGTGGATTCAGGGTAAGGTATTAAGTGAGAAAGATTGACAGCGGCTGCATACCCATGTTATACTATCAACACAACAGAATAGCTCATGAGGGAGTAGTTTGCGCGGACTGCCGCGTGTCAAGTCAACATACTGACCATGATGGTCTGGCTTGTCTTAAAAAACGAGACTCATGTATAGCCCAGGCTATACATAGGTCTTTTTATTTATATTGGCTCAAGTATAACCTGACAGGGTTGTACGGGAGTCTTTTTTTGTTGAATAAACGATTTAGTACGGAGGAAGTAAAATGAATTTAGCCGAACTCTTTATTCTTGCTGTGGGGCTATCTATGGATGCATTTGCCGTGGCGATCTGCACCGGGCTGACAATGAAGAAAGCAACTGTAAAAAAGGCAATGATTGTCGGTCTGTACTTTGGTATATTCCAAGCGGTTATGCCGCTTATCGGGTATTTTGCAGCCACATGGTTTGCGGACAGGATTATCTCCTATGACCATTGGATCGCGTTTGCATTGCTCTGCTTTCTTGGCGGTAGAATGATTTCTGAAAGTTTCAAAGGAGGGGGATGTCCCGACAGAGTCTGTCCGGTTGAAACGTGCAAAGACAGAAACTGCCCCGGAGGAAAGCGGCCTGATAACAAGGAAGCCACTTTAAAGCCCGACGAGATGCTGCCCCTTGCCCTTGCTACGAGTATAGACGCTCTGGCAGTGGGAGTGTCCTTCGCCTTCCTTCAGGTCAATATCGTTCCGGCGGTTTCTTTTATCGGGATTACAACATTTGCCTTATCCATGATCGGTGTTAAAATAGGAAATGTATTCGGCACAAGGTTCAAATCGAAAGCGGAGCTGGCCGGAGGTATTATATTAGTTTTGATTGGTTTGAAAATATTGCTTGGGCATTTGGGGATTATTCCTTTGTAAAATGCGGCGGGGATATGTATGAAGAATGTTTGGAAAAATAAGCACATAGAAATGGGATATGTTACAATAGTCACATGGAGCAATCGTGTTACTGCAAGGGCGTTGGCCTTCCGTCATACATAAATGGGTAATAGAAAACCACCCTTTTATACATGTAGGTTGAAAGGGTGGAGATTGTGGAGGGGCGGTTATTCCTTTTGTAATTTTTCATTAGCATTTATCAAGTTGTATCAAGTAAAAAAAGAAGACTTTCCAAGTTGTTTTGGAAGTCCTCTTTTTGCTTAGAGCAGATAACGGGAATCGGACCCGCCTCCTCAGCTTGGGAAGCTGATGTTCTACCAATGAACTATATCTGCTTATTTTATTTGATACGTTTTATATTATAGCATAGGGTATTGGAAAAGTTCAATACCTTTTTAAGAATTTAGTAAAAAAAATGCCAGAAACTTGCCAAAACTGGAAAAGGCATTGTATAATGGGAAATGACAATACCAGATGTGGAGGAGTAACATGGCAAAAGCACAGTATAATGCGGATAGTATTACCGTATTGGAAGGCCTTGAGGCGGTTCGAAAACGTCCGGGCATGTATATAGGCAGTGTTGGGACAAAGGGATTGAACCATTTGATTTATGAGATTGTAGATAACGCGGTGGACGAGCATCTTGCCGGTTACTGCAGTCAGATATGGGTCACCCTGGAAGCAGATGGATCCTGTACCGTAAAAGATGCAGGACGAGGAATTCCGGTGGAGATGCACAAAAAGGGAATATCGGCAGAGCGAGTTGTACTGTCTACCCTTCATGCAGGCGGTAAATTTGATAATGACGCCTACAAGACCAGCGGCGGCCTTCACGGAGTCGGTTCCTCGGTTGTAAACGCCCTGTCTGCCCACATGAAAATTAAAATATATAAGAATGGTCTGATTCATTACGACGAATATGAGCGGGGCATACCAACGGTAGATCTGGTGGATGGCCTGCTTCCCACGTTAGGAAAAACAAAAGAGACAGGAACAGAAATCAACTTCCTGCCTGACGGGGAGATTTTTGAAAGGATCCGTTTTAAAGCGGAGTGGCTGAAAAGCCGTCTTCATGAAACTGCATATTTAAATCCGGATCTTCATATCACCTATGTCAACAAAAGGCAGGGAGAAGAGGAAAACGTCATTTATCATGAGCCGGATGGAATCATCGCCTATGTAAGGGAGTTAAATGCCGGAAAGGATGCAATACACGATCCGATTTATTTTAAGGGAACCATGGATAAAGTTGAAGTGGAGGTTTCCCTGCAGTTTGTGGATACCTTTGAGGAGAATATCCTGGGCTTCTGCAACAATATTTTCACCCAGGAAGGTGGAACCCACCTGGCTGGATTTAAGACCCGCTTCACTCAGATGATCAATAACTATGCAAGAGAGCTGGGGATTTTAAAAGAAAAGGATGCCAATTTTACAGGAGCCGATACGAGAAACGGTTTAACTGCCGTGGTGGCGGTAAAGCATCCGGATCCCATCTTTGAAGGACAGACAAAGACAAAGCTGGCAAGCGCCGATGCCACAAAGGCGGTATTCACTGTGACTGGAGATGAGCTGCAGCGGTATTTTGACCGTAATCTGGAAGTCTTAAAGGCAGTGATCGGCTGTGCGGAAAAATCTGCAAAGATCCGTAAAGCAGAAGAGAAGGCAAAGACCAACATGCTTTCCAAGTCAAAGTTTTCCTTTGACAGCAATGGAAAGCTTGCAAACTGCGAAAGCCGGGAAGCAAAAGAATGTGAGATTTTTATCGTAGAGGGAGATTCTGCGGGCGGTTCCGCAAAAACGGCCCGTAACAGGCAGTACCAGGCCATTCTTCCGATCCGGGGTAAGATATTAAACGTAGAGAAGGCCTCTATGGACAAGGTTCTGGCCAATGGGGAGATCAAAACCATGATCAATACTTTTGGCTGCGGCTTTTCCGAAGGATACGGCAATGATTTTGATATTTCAAAGCTTCGGTATCATAAAATCATCCTGATGACCGATGCCGATGTGGATGGAAGCCATATCGATACCCTTCTTCTCACCTTTTTGTACCGGTTTATGCCGGAACTTATTTATAACGGCCATGTGTTTATAGCCATGCCGCCTCTGTTTAAGGTAGTTCCAAAGCGGGGAGAAGAACAGTACCTTTATGATGAAAAGGAGCTGGAGCGCTACCGCAGGACCCATACGGGAGAATTTACCCTGCAGCGGTATAAGGGACTTGGAGAAATGGATGCAGAACAGCTGTGGGAAACCACTCTGGACCCTGAAAGGCGGGTGCTGAAACAGGTGGAAATCGAAGATGCCCGTATGGCTTCGGAAATTACCGAAATGCTCATGGGAAGCGATGTGCCTCCAAGGCGGCAGTTTATCTATGAGCATGCGGATGAAGCTGAGATTGACGCGTAAGGAGAAGGAGTAATGGCAGAAAAAATCATTAAAACAGAATATTCCGAGGAAATGCAGAAGAGCTACATGAACTATTCCATGAGCGTGATCACAGCCAGAGCGATCCCGGATGCAAGAGACGGATTAAAGCCGGTACAGCGGCGAGTATTATATGACATGAGCGAGCTTCGATTAAACCATGATAAGCCCCACCGGAAGTCGGCACGTATCGTGGGCGATACCATGGGTAAATACCATCCCCATGGAGACAGTTCCATTTACGAAACCTTGGTAGTCATGTCCCAGATATTTAAAAAGGGGATGCCTTTAGTCAACGGCCACGGAAACTTCGGTTCCATTGAGGGCGACGGAGCGGCAGCCATGCGTTACACAGAAGCCAGGCTGGAAAAATTCGCAGAGGAAGTCTATTTAAAGGATTTGGACAAGACGGTTGATTTTGTCCCCAATTACGATGAAACGGAAAAGGAACCGGAAGTTCTTCCTGTGCGGGTTCCAAACCTGCTGATCAACGGGGCGGAGGGGATTGCGGTAGGCATGAGTACCAGCATTCCTCCCCATAACCTGGGCGAAGTCATAGATGCGGTCCGTGCGTATATTGATAATCAGGATATTACCATAAAGGAATTAATGGAGTATTTGCCAGGACCGGATTTTCCCACTGGGGGCATTATAGCCAATAAAAGTGATCTGCCTGCCATTTATGAAACCGGCGTAGGAAAGATCAAGCTCAGAGGGAAAATAGAAGTGGAGCTTGGAAAACGGAAGGCAGATAAGGATAAACTGTTAATCACAGAGATCCCCTATACTATGATCGGAGCCGGAATTAATAAATTTCTGATGGATGTGGCAGATCTGGTTGAGAGCAAAAAGCTTACAGATGTGGTGGATATTTCCAACCAGTCCAACAAAGACGGGATCAGGATCGTCCTGGAGCTGAGAAAGGATGCGGATGTGGAGAAAATCCGCAACATCCTTTATAAGAAAACAAAGCTGGAAGATACCTTTGGAGTCAACATGCTGGCCATTGCAGGCGGGCGCCCGGAAACCCTGGATTTAAGGGGGATTCTAAAAAACTACCTGGATTTCCAATATGAAAATGCCACCAGAAAATATCAGACCCTTCTGGAAAAAGAGCTGGAAAAGAAAGAGATCAGGGAAGGCCTTATTAAAGCCTGTGACGTCATTGATTTGATCATCGCAGTATTAAGAGGTTCCAAGAACTTAAAAGACGCAAAGAACTGTCTGATGACCGGAGATATCTCCAATATAAATTTCCGGGTCAAGGGATTTGAAGAGGATGCGAAGAAGCTGTGCTTTACGGAAAAACAGGCGGGAGCCATTCTGGAAATGCGCCTCTATAAGCTGATCGGCTTAGAGATCCTCCAGTTGGAAAAGGAGTATAAGGAAACGCTGGCTAAAATCGCTGAATATGAAAAAATCCTTTCCAGCCGCAAAAACATGGATGCGGTCATTAAAAAAGACTTGGAAAATATCAAAGCCGAATATGCGACTCCAAGAAGGACTCTTATTGAGGATGGCAGGGAAGCAGTTTATGAGGAAGATGCAGTTGCCGTATCAGAGGTCACCTTTGTCATGGATCGTTTTGGCTACTGTAAGGTGCTTGATAAGAATACCTATGAAAGAAATAAAGAAACCATTGAAACAGAGAATCCTTATGTGGTAAACTGTTTGAATACGGATAAAATATGTATCTTTACCAATACAGGAAACTTACATCAGGTGAAGGTTCTGGATATTCCAGGCGGTAAGCTGCGGGATAAAGGGACACCCATTGATAATTTGAGCAAGTTTGATGGGACCAGGGAAGAGATCATTTATCTGGGCCATGCCCAAAGCTTCAAGGGCCGTAAGTTTTTGTTTGCTACCAGACAGGCTCTTGTAAAACTGGTACCAGGAGAGGAATTTGAAACAAATAACAGGACCGTGGCGGCCACTAAGCTTCAGGACGAAGATGGTGTCATCAGCGTTCAGCTAGTGGATGGACAGACGGATGTGGTTCTGCAGACATCGGCAGGCATATTTTTACGTTTTCAGACAGAAGAGATTCCTGAGATGAAGAAGAATGCAAGAGGTGTGCGGGGAATCAAGCTGGCGCCCGGCGAGGAGTTAGAGAACATATATCTTTTAGGAGAGGATCCTATCATTCATTACAAGGAAAAAGAGGTTCATTTAAACCGGCTGAAGATTGGAAAACGAGACGGAAAGGGCAGCAAGGTGCGCCTTTAATGCTTTACTGCAGCATACATTTTGAAGAAATGTATGCGTGTTACGCACAAATGTATTTTTCTGGCGAATAAATATTGATTTTTTTTTCACTTTGTTATAGGATAGTTAAGAATTTAGCATATGATAAGATTACAAAATGAAAAGAAAAGAGGAGAAAGCGATGGAAAAAAGATTGCGAGTTGGCGTTTTAGGAGCAACCGGTATGGTGGGACAGAGATTTATTTCTCTTCTGGAGAATCATCCATGGTATGAGGTGGTGACAGTGGCGGCAAGTCCTCGTTCTGCTGGCAGA
>DEYX01000150.1 GCA_002365025.1 Hungatella sp. UBA3147
TAATAGAAATAGTCATCAGGGTAATAACCTCCGCCCCAGACTCTTAAGCAATTGAAGTTTGCGGCAGCACAGTCTTCGATCAGCCGTGCAGTCCTCTCCTTCGACACCCTTGTTAAAATATTATCTTCCGGAATATAATTCGCTCCCATTGTAAATATTTTTATTCCGTTTACCGTAATGGCAAACTCGTTACCATATTCATTTTTATCCGTGCTGACGGTCACGGTCCGAAGGCCGATCCGGCACTCATAGGCATCATGACAGGTCCCTGCTTCATCAAGCAGGCGGATATTCACCCTGTATAAGGGATGCTCTCCTAAACCGTTGGGCCACCATATCCGGGGCTCTGGAATGGTTTCTTTATACTGCCATTCTTCGCTGTTACGGACTGTCCTGGATACAAGCCTGCCTTCCGGATCTGTTATTTCTGTCTCGGTAAGCCATGCCTGCCTGTTTTCCTGTCTTTCTTCAAAAGAGGAAAACTGCTTTGTTTTTATTTTAAATTTCAGCCCTACTCTGCCACTGCTTTCATGCTCCTGCCTGATATGGACATCCTGGATTTTAACTTCGCTGAAATATTCGATGGCTATATCCCGGAAGATTCCCATATCCGGAAGCTGCGGGCCCCAGTCCCATCCAAACATATAATGAGCCTTGCGTAGTGCCGCATTCCCGTGGATACATCCGGTGGAGGCATAGAAGATATCATTTCCCTCATCCTCTTTCCTTACAAAATTCAGCGGGGAGTGAAATAAAACCTCTATCCGGTTTTCTCCTTCCTGCAAAAATTCCTTTACCGGGAAACGGTAAGTTCTGTGCATATCCCTGGTTTCTGCAACCAGACAGCCATTTATGCGGAAGGATGCAATGGTATCAATTCCGGCGCAGACAAGTTCTGCATGGGAAAGTTCCAGATCCTCTCCTGACACCGTAAAGCTTCTTTTATAAAGATAATCATTTGCCATCAATTCCCGGACAGCATATTCATTGCATCTCCAATAAGGATCCTCGATCAGCTTATGTTCCAGCATATGGCTGATCACAGTTCCCGGCACTTCTCCCGTGTATACGTCATCGCGGGAGGCTCCTTCGGAATGCCATTCCCAAACTCCATTTAATGATTGTGTTTTTCGCATAGTCTCACCTGCTCATTACGCCTTTAAGCCACTGGTTGCAATTCCTTCCACAAAGTTTTTCTGGAAAACCGCAAAGCATACAATGACTGGAAGAACAAATACTACCGCTGCCGCCATCAGCCTTGACCAGTCTATGGAATACTCACTCATATACTGCTGGAGTCCCAGAGAAAGGGTATACATACCTGGCTTTGTTATAAAAATCAAAGGATACAAATAATCACTCCACGCATCCAAAAAGGCGTATATCCCTATGGTAGTCAAAACCGGTTTGCAAAGAGGAAGTGCAATTTTATGATAGCGCTGGAATTCTGTAGCCCCGTCGATTTTCCCCGCTTCGATCAAGCTGTTTGGAATACCTGCAAAAAACTGCCGGACAATAACAATATAATATGCCTTTCCAAAAAATGCAGGTAGGATCAGGGGAATGTATGTATTGGTAAGCCCAAGCTTAGAATAAATCTTATACAAAGGCACCATGGTAACCGTTATAGGTATCATCATCGTCGCCATGACCAGGCCTGAGATAATATCTGCACCTTTCCATCTGATTTTCACCAGGGAATATGCAACCATAGGCGTGACCAGAAGCTGCCCTATAAGTGAAATGGCCGTGATAAACACCGTATTTCCCATGTATTTAAAATATGGGATCGCTGCAAAGGCTGCCGGATAGTTTTCTTTCACCCATTCACGGGGAAACAGCCTTACCGGAATGGTAAAAGCATCGTTGTTGGTTTTGAACGAAGTAAGCAGCATTACCATAAAGGGTGATATGAAAATCAAAGCCAGCACAGCAACCATAGCAAAAAATAAAACTTTGCTTATATATTTCTTCATCCTTATTCACCTCCGGCATTTTCTGTTGCTTTTCTCGTTACCTTTGTCATAATAACCGTCAGAACCGCAACAACGACAAAGAGCAGCCAAGCCATTGCCGAAGCCTTACCCATCTTCAAATAGGTAAATGCATTATGGAATACATACAGCGGATACATGAGAATGGAATTCTCAGGGCCGCCGGCGGCACTTCCGCCTTTAACTCCGGCATTAGCAGTAATAATGATGTATACCTGCTGGAAATACTGGAATGCATTTATGGTGCTTAGTATGGCCTGATACACAAGAACATGAGCAATGCATGGCACCGTAATATAGAAAAATCTGGAAACCTTTCCGGCTCCGTCAATTTCAGCAGATTCATAATAGCTTTTTGGTACAGACTGTAAAGCTGACATGCAGACCAGCATCATGGTTCCGGTATTCCACGTTCCCATGAGGACCAGCGCCCACTTGGTATAATGGGCATCCATAAGCCATGCCGGCCCGCTGATTCCAAACCAGCTTAATACGTTATTAATATAGCCGTAGGTAGGGTCAAACATCCAGATCCATACCATAGTTGCCGCAACCATGGGGATTACGGAAGGCAGGAAAAATGCTGTCCTGACAAACCCCCGCCCCTTAAAATCGGCGCATACGATGCTGGCCAGAAGCAGCGCTACGAACAGGTTGATGGGCGTAGATACAAAGGCCATAAATAAGGTATTTCCCAAGCTCTTCCAAACAAGAGGATCACTAAAGATGTCTTTAAAATTATCAAGTCCCACCCACTGCGGAGCTGTTACGGCATTGAACTTTGTAAGGCTGTAATACAGAGAGCTTATCAGTGGATATACACTAAAAGCCAGAAAGCCCAGAATCCACGGAGATGAAAACAGCAGCCCATTTATAAAATCCCGCTGTGTCGCGTTTCGTCCCTTCATTCCTTTTCCCCTCTCAAACATGAAGATCAGGGCACTGCATTATGCAGATTTCTGCCTGCAGCGCCCTTTATTAGTGAATTGTTATTTTAAATTTGCGCTTTGTGCTGCAAGAGCTTTCAGTGCCTCTTCAGGAGTCTTTGACCCTGAGTAGACGGTATCAAGTGCTGCATTAATCATGGATATGTATTCATCATAATCTGCCATTACCGGATACTGAATGCCTTTTTCCTGCTTCAGAGCGTCAATAAATTCTGTAAATCCAGGAACTGCCTTAATATCAGCATCATCGTATAATGCTTTTACAGCGGGAAGATTTCCAGTTCCAAGGTCAATGATCTTGGCGCCTTCCTGACTGCAGAGCCATCTTGTAAAGTCCCAGGCTCCATCTTTATTCTTAGCCATTGCCGGTACTGCTACAGAGTCAGTCTCATAGCGGCTGGTCCCTCTCAGCTCCGGATTTGCCTGTGTACCGGGAATCAGGGTAATGCCGTAATCAACGGTGGAATTAAAATTCTTCATCATGGTCGGCAGCCAGGAACCGTCAAGGCGGAACAACTGCTTGCCCTGGAAGAACATATCCTGTTCTGTATAACGGTTTGTATTTGCTGTACCGATAAACCCATCAAGGGCTTTTCCGCCAAACTGATTTCTGTATTTTACGTTCATATTAAGACTGTCTAAAATGCCTGCGTTATCAGGAGTGACATTAGAATCCTCATCCCACCATCTTCCGCCAAAGCCGTAGATCAGCTCCTGTCTGGCAGAGGCATATGGGAATAAGGGATATCCAAGTACCTCAATATTTCCGCTGCCATCTACCTTCGTAGCCTTTACTGCCATCTCATACATCTCTTCCATGGTTTTTGGCGGCTCGGTATATCCGGCTTCCTTCAACAGTTCCTTGTTGTAATACATCTGAATGGTGTATGCATCAAGGGGAAGGGCATAAATGTTTCTGTCAATGGTATTTGCATTCATCGCCTGCTCTGAATAAATGGAGGAATCAAAGGATTCCTTGTCTGCATATGGCTGCAGATTTTCCAGCAAGCCATTCTTCTGATACTGCACCACGGTCTGGTTGCTTATTTTGATTACATCAGGTGATTCGTTGCTGCTCATAGCTACGATTACCTTCTGGGCATCCGTAACGCTTAACCCTTCCACCTTATAATTGCTTTGGGAAGCATTGTACTCACTGATCGCCTTCTCATAGACAGCTGCTTCATCCCCTGTGTTGTTGTACCAGAAAGTGATCACCTGTGCTTCCTTGTTTTCTGCCGGAGCAGATGTTTCCCCGCTGGTTGTCTCCCCGCCGGCCGCAGTCGTCTGTGCGGTGGTGGCCTGTGTCTGGGATCCGCTTCCGCAGCCTGTGACCGCCATTGCAGCCATACCTGCAGCCATGATAATACCAATTGCTCTTTTCATAAAATACCTCCTTATAAAAATATGGTTTGAACTTTTTGTTGATTAGCCTTCAACATTTTGTTTAATTCATAATCAATATATACTATACTTCATGTGTTTTGTCAACAATAATCATGGGATTCTTTTTATTTTTTTGTCTGTTTTTTATAATGTTAGTTTTTTTATTCAACAAATACTTGATTATTGCTGGACTTTATCTCACATTTCATTTATAATTTACTTAGACATTTTGTTGAAAGGATAAAATACTACTATGGGATATGTTTCTGATAACCTGAACCTGTTGTCTGACATTGCAAAATGCATTGCGATGCAATTCGGAGAAAACTGTGAAGTGGTTTTACATGACCTTACCCTGCCATATGACCAGACAATCGTTGCAATCTGGAATGGACATGTGACCGGAAGAAAAGTCGGGGATGGAGGCACCAATGCCGGATTAGAGATTTTAAAGGGATCCGCATCACCGGATGACCAGTACAGCTATGTTAACGCCACACCTACCGGCCGGATCTTACGTTCTTCCAGCAAGTACTTCCGTGACGAATATGGAAAAGTGAACGGAAGCTTGTGCATTAATTTAGATATTACAGATATGATTAAATGTGAAAACACTTTACGGACCTTTACCTGTTCCAGCACCCAGGCCCTTACCCAGACTCCTGAACTGTTTGTGGGAAATGTTGATGAACTGCTGGAAATCATGATGAAAGATGCTGTAAACATGACCGGAAAATCCGTGGGGAATTTGACAAAAGAAGAGAAGGTGTCTGTTGTCCACACCTTAGACGACAAGGGATTTTTCCTGATCAAAAAAGCGGCTGAAAAGCTGGCTGACTTTTTGGGATTATCCAGATACAGCATCTATAACTATCTGAACGAAAGCCATTAGATTGCCATGATCGGTGAAATAGCAAAGAGGGTTCCCAAAAGTCGTAGAATGACTTTCAGGAACCCTCTTTTTATATAAAAACAATTACGATAATGAAATCACCGATGCTGCCGCCCTGTTATTTTATCAGGAATCCTGCAAATCAAGGTTATCATCAAGTTCCTCCTCGCCGATCTCCCCTTCATCAAGCTCCCGCATCAGCTCCGGAAAGCTTTCCCTCTCAAATTCCTGAATGGATATGGACTTCTTATTAGGATTGGCGAATACAAAGGTCTTATCTACATTCTCCACATAATTCTGAATCTTATCATTGGTTGCGCTGATAATGGCCTGGAAGCCCAGCCCCCGGATCAGCTCAATGCAGCTTGCCACCTTCTCCGCATCCATCTTGGAAAATGCCTCATCAAGCACCACCAGGCGAAGGGTGGGATTTCTCTGTATCTTTGGAGACATGCTGATCCGGTAAGCCTGGGCAAAGCTGGCCAATAAGGCTACGTAAAGAGGGTTCTGCCCCTCCCCGCCGGAATTCTTTTTGATCATCTTGCTTAAACGGATCTTAATGACCTCATCCTCGTTCTGAATGATCTGCTGCATATCAAAGGACAGGTACGTCCGGTAATCCGCATACTTATCCATGTTCCGCTTGGCCTCTTCCATCTCCTCCGGTGTGGCGTTTTCCGGCGGGATGAAGATGTTTATCAGGTCATTGATGATTTCTCCGTACTGGTTTTCATGCTCCATGGTGAATAAGTTCATCTGGTTATCCAGGGAATCCGTAAGACAGGCGGGATTAACCTCCAGAGAGTTATCCATGAACATGTCGTAATATCTCCCATCCGGCCCTTTATTCCTTCCAATGACAAACTGATACTTATCCTTGCCGAAATCCAGCCTGCTGATGATCTTATTCAGCTCATCTTTTCGTAAAAGGGCATCCCTTATGGAGCTTCGGATCTTGAACATAAAGTCATCCTTAAAATGAAGGACGGCAGACTTTGCCTGCTCGGCGGCCATCGTTTTATATTCCTCCAGATTTCCGCACTCCATGGTCTCAAGAAGGCGGTCATATTCCCCATTCTCCTTTGCTGTGAGGGAAAAGTTCCGGTTGGGATATTTTCTGGCATACTCACCTCTGGAGCCTACAAGAACCTGGAATGCCTGGTCACGGGATTCTTCTGACTTCCTGCATTCTCCGAAAAATTCATTCTTAAGGCGGTCGTACCGGCAGTTTTCTCTGCTTTCCAAAATTTCTTTCACCTTGGTTTCCAGCTCCTCAGCAGGTTCAAATTCCCGTTCTTTTGAAACCAGTTCTTCCTGCAGCTGCAGGGATTCTCTGCGGAACCGTTCGATCTCGCTGTTGATGCCAAAAATCAGTTCTGCGACTGCGCTCTGCTCCGCCCTCTTTCTATCGCAGAGCTGTAAGATGGCTTCCCTTTCCTTCACCCATTCTTCTACATCCTGGGCCTTCAGCTTTTCAAACTTCTGTTCCAGCCGTCTGATTTCTCTTTCCTTTTCCTTAAAAGCCTCCATATCCTGCTGCCATTCCAGGTAAACGCCCGTTTCTTCTCCTAAGCCCTCCATGGATAAGATACGCTTGCATTCCTTTAACACCTGTTCCTGGGGCTTTTTCTCCTCTTCCATGGAAACCAGATTCTTTTCCAGAAGCCGGATCCTTCTCCTGACGCTGTCCTTGCCGATATAAGCAAATTTGGTATAATTATCGGGATTCATATGCTGCAGGCGGAACGTATGGTAAAGCATGCAGTCAGGGGTCACTCCAATGCGGCTGCGGCGCAGTTCTTCCAAGTTCCTGCACTTGACGACCCTGCCCAAAAGCAGGTCAATGTACGGCTGTAAATAAGCCTCCCTCACCGTAATCTCTTCGGCAAGGCCGTCTTTCACCACTTCATAGGAGTTCTGCCCTACCTTTTCCGTATCCAGAACAGCCACATTAAAATATTCAGCCCTGTCCAGTTCCCCATAAGCAGCCATGGCAGCTTCTGCATAGGCCGGAGCCACGACCAGGGACAGCTTATTATTGCCCAGATAGCCTTCCACCGCATTTCTCCAGGTCTCATCCCTGATGTCCAGAAGGTCTGCAAGCACATGGACCTCCACCGCCTTGCCAGTTTCCTCTAAAAGCCGCTGCTGGATCAGGGAACGGGCGCGTTCCAAATATTTTGGATAGGCCTTATTTCCAGCCTTTAACTGGGCCAGCTCTTCACTTGTCTGGCGCTCTTTTTTCCGGATATCCCGGAGAATTCCTTCTGCCTCTTTTTGAGCTTCTTCTGTTTCCTTTCTCATCTCGGCAATGGATTTTTTCAGGCGGTTTAACTTCTCTTCATCAATGGTATTCTTTAGAAATTCTTCTATGTCCCATATGGTCTGGTTGGAGGTAGCCTCTTCGTCTATCCATTCCTTCAGCCGCTCCCCTGTCTGAGACCATTTGGTTAAGCTCTTATTTAAGTGGTTCGATAGTTCCTTCGCTGATTCCAGCTGATTCTTAAGATCCTCATAGCCAGAGGAGGAAATCCGTCCAAGCAGCTCATTTCCCTGTCTGGTCAGATCTTCCATCTGCCCTTCTAATGCTGTCCGCTGGCCTTCCTGACGGTCTAAATCCTCCCTGGCAAGCCTTGACTTATCCGTTAATGCCTGGATCCTTGCCTGATAATCCAGAATTTCCATCCTGCGGAAGAAATATGTATTTTGTCTTATCTCTTTTTCTTTTTCACGTACTGCTGAGAACTTTTCCCTCATTCCATTTAAATAACCGATCTCAATAACCGTGTCTTCAATCTTTTTTCGCATCCGCCCGTACTGCATGACGCTTTCCTGCATGTCCTCAATGTGGATGTCCTGCTCCATGCAGATGTATTCCTTTACAAAATCCTCCAGCTTGATGTTCATGCGGAACGGAATGGCACGTTTGAATAAAAGGGGGAACTTTTCCGAATCAAGACCCCCTAAGTATACGTCATACAGCTGCCTGCGGAACCGCTCGTTATGGGAAGTTGCAAAATAATCGTCTTTGGGGTAAATGGTCTGCAAATAAGCAGACACTTCCTGAATGGTCATGGTCCTGGAACCGGTGCGGTAGCCGTTTTCCCAAAGAGGGCCTTTATGCCAGAAGAATTTTCTGGATATTTCATTGGTGGTTGTCTCCACATCAAAGACAATCCCAACGCACTGGCATTCGCCCGTATCCGTCCGTTTCAGTTCCAGTACAATGGTAGTGGAGAAATTCTGGTTCCGCAAATAGGCAAATTCATTATTTTCACCGATATTCACCATACCGCGCAAATATTCAATCAGACTCCGGTCGGAATCATCGGCCGCTGCTTTATTAAAGAATCCCCGGCCGTCCGTATTCGCGTATAGGAGAATCTGCATGGCATCAATAACCGTAGACTTTCCGCTGCCGGAATGACCGGTAAAGAAGTTGATCCCATGGTTAAAGGATAAGGTTTTCCGGCTGATATAGTGCCAGTTATTAAGGAGTATCCGGGACAGGGCTTCAAATTTCTGGTTCGTCATCGTCATCGTCTCCTTCTCCAAGTGCTTCTAACAGGGCCCGCACGTCATCTCCGAACAATACCACATTGATGCTGGGATAGATGATCATGCGGCTGTCCCCATCCAAGTCCTCCAAAATATCCAGAGGCTCTAAAATTTGATATTTTTTTAACATTGTAATAGCCCGGCGGATTTCCGTCGGTGAAGGCTGTTTCTTAAATAAGCGGTAGTTTCCCAGCTTTTCATGAATCTCGCTTAATGTGGTGTAGATGTTGACACTGGTGGAAACTGCCGCCATCTGCTCATCATAGATCAGTTTTAAGATCAGTAAATAAAGGGTGGCCAGTCTGGGAAGCTTGTCTCCTACCGTGCTCTCTCCCTGGATATAAATAATGCCAAGCTGGCTGTTTTCCAGAACAGACACTCCGCTGACCGCCAGATAGGCCCTGATAAATTCCAGATGCTTGTTGCAGATTTTAAATTCCGGATTATAGGCAAACCGGTTGGTACGCTTGTCGTACTTATGCTCCAGAACAAAGGTCTGCTGCAGAAGAAGCTTTAAACCTGCTCTTACTTCTTCCTTTTCCCCCTGTCCCAAAGCGTCAAAATATGGAATCTGGCTGATAATGCCAGCACTTTCTTCATAGGTCATGATTCTTTCCTCCTCACAAATACCAGCTTTGGATAACGGTATCTGCCGTTGTCAATGAGCTCCGCCTCCTGCTCCTCCACCTGATACATACTTTTCCTTCTGGTAGAGTAATCATAGGCCAGGATCAGCTTTTCAAATTCCTCAGGAGAGCTCACCGTATCTTCCATTACCTCCATACGGCCATTTTCCAGATGGGCTTCGATGTAGCTTTCAATCTCCTTCCGGCTGTAACGGCTTTTTAAACGGTTTAGATTCAGGACCTCTTCCATGGTTAGCTCAGCAGGCTCTTCCTCCGGCATTAAATTTTCCTTAAAGCCTGTCCTGGTCCTTCTCTTTTTATAGAGGGATTTTTCAGAGAGAATGGATACCTGGGATAAATTCATGAGGCCTCCCACTTCCTTTATGGCCTCATCCGGATCCTCTGTTTCAGAAAGATGATTTAAAAGCCTGATAACAAGCCCCTTCATGCTGTCTTCCTGATTTAACAGATAATTAAGCCTTGTAACCGTAGCGCGGATGTAACGGGAATGCTCCTTGTCCATGTTGGCAATGCGGTGCTCGATATCGTCAAATCCCCGTTCGATCTGATCCAGCTTTTCTACAATATCCCCTGCCGTTACATTCTGGCCGCTGCGGCGGCTCATCTGCTCGATCCATTCTGTATCTTCCCACATGGAGCTGATCCACCGCTTAATATCATTTTTGTAAAGATAGAAATTATCCGAAGTTTTCAACATATGGTACTTCTTTTTTACGATTTCTTCCACATATCCTTCCAGATGTTCCTTTAACAGTTCCCCATATGCTCTCTTCTCCAAAAGGCTTGCAAAGAATTTGTCCATATTGTGAAGCATGTCCTGCAAAGTCTTGTTCAGCCGCTTTGTATTAATGTAAGCCGTATTCAAAAGGCTTACGCCGGCCCTGGGATCATTTTTCAAAGAGAATAGGATAGCATAAACGTTCTGGATATAAATCCGGGTCTCATCCTCTTCATCACTTGCAAGCTTAAAAAACGCCTCGATCATGACGGCAGCATAATCAGGGATTACGATATTGACCGTCATGGAGGCATAGTCATCCACTTTCCGAAGCCAGCCTGCCCTTAACAGCCAGTTTAAGACCCTGACCGCAGTCGGCTCTAAGGCATCCGCCTCATCTTCCAGCTCGTCCTGCCAGATGACCAGCCGTTTTGCCGTAAAATATTCCTCCAGAACCTGAATACACACCTCCCGGCTTAAAAAGTAGTTGCTGTATTCATATTCCTCATTGATTTTTAACAAAGCTTCTATGTAGGTAGACCGGTTAATGGAACGGAACAATCCCCAGAACCGGTCCGGTATTTCATTCATTAGTATCATTTGATTCTGCCTCATCTCCTGTTTTTTCTGCTTCTTTTGACTAAAACCATGAAGTACCGGCCTTATCTTATAAAAGCAGACAAAAAGAAACGGCTATCACCATTTTGACAGCCGTTGATCTTCGTTTTCACGGGTTTTTCTTAAAACCCAAGGCCTCTTTCTTTATATTATAGCAAAAATCCCTGTCTCTTACAATAAAATTATGGAGCCAGGCTTTCATTCTTCTGCTCAAACAGCCCCAATGTACCCAAAAACTATCATTGCCCGCCCACATTCCATATGGTATCATGGAAAGAAAATACAAATGATATTTGGTTAGGAGAGTACCCGAATATGAAATTTAACAATCCAATATTTTTTAAATGGTTTAAATCAATCTTGCTGGTTGTGGCAGCGATTTTATTGTTATGTTCTATTCTGTGCGGCTACATGCTCGTTCTGCTCCGGAACAATACCATCCAGATGAGCGGCAATCTGACCCAGTATATCCAGACAAATATTGATTCCCGCCTGTTTGATCTGTATAAATACTCCTCCTCTCTCGAACTCCATCCTGCCAACATTTATCTTAAGAAATTAAAAACAGCTCCGAAAACCATCCCAGCGAAAGTCTATCAGTTCAGTGATCAGATGTTAAACTATAATTATTCCAATAAATTAATTGACAGTATATTCATCTATTACCCAAATTTACATAAAATTGTGGGCAATTTAGGCTGCTATGATGCAGACTCTTATTATGCCCTGGATAATCTCCTGTTGTTAAATGGTTATGAACAATGGCTGAACACTCTCACCATGGAATCAGACAGCGACTTTGCCTACCTGCAGTCAGACAGCCGGAACCAGTTCTGTTATATCCGGAAAATAAAAAACGCAGAGGAGCTTGCAGGTTATCTTGTTTTTGAGTTGAATGCAGATGAGCTGCTAAATACTTCCCTTATGACGGAAAACTCCGGGGATCCTCATTCATCTCTTGGTATTTTACTGGATGGAAAGCTGATTGCCTACACCGGAAACAGCGAGGAATTGACCCGGCTTGCCGCATTGCTGCCCGACACACTGGATACCCCTGTTGTTCTGGAGGAACCCGCCTCCCTGCTGTATGCCAGACCCTCCTCTTTAAAGAATCTGTGTTATTTAAACGTATATTTTCATAAGAAAAACTTACAGCCGGTTTATATCACTCTGGGAATCTGCATCTTGGGCATTATCGTATGCGGAATATCAGGCATCCTTGCTTCTGTACTCATCAGCCGGAAGAATATCAGGCCCCTCATCAACCTGCTGGATAAAATCGGAGGCACCCCGGATAAAGAAAATGATGAATATGCGACCATACATAAACGATTCGACCAGTTAATCAAAGATTACTCGGACAATACCGAGAAAGTACAGGAACAGCAGTCCCTGATTAATAACTTCTTCTTAAAAACAGTACTTTACGGCGACATGCATAGTGAATATGCTATTTTTAATGTTGCCAAAAGATGCAATATTTTATTTGAGAATCCACGTTATCTGATTGCCATAGCCGAACCCGTTTCTGCAAGGCCTCAGTTGGCTGAAGACCTACTGATAACAATCAACAAATATTGGGAAACACACCATTTTGATGTGATATCTTCCTTCCATGAAGGGAATATTGTGATTCTTTTTAATATTGAGGAAACCATTTCACAGAATACGATTTCAAAGCTTATAAAAGAAATGAAGGCAGAGGTGTTCGGAGAAGACAAATGGGTCATTGCCCTTGGTTTAGATTATGATGGTCTTGTCAATATACAATACAGCTATGCCCAGGCTGTCACGGCTCTGCATTACCAGATAAAACCGGAATCCTCTGTCATCTGTTATAACAACTACATGGAAAATATTACATCACCAGGTTTATCCTATATTGATACTTTTGAAAATTTCTCAAAGAATATGATCCAGAACGATTATAGCGCCGCACTGGTGCTGGTACCCGCTGTTTTTGACAATTATTTTTCGGAAGAGGATTCATCAGAAATTACGAAAGTAAAATTCAGAGCTATACAAAATCTTTTACTAAATGCCAAGCAGAAAGTTAAACAGGAGATTCAGACTTCCGGCTGCAGCATTCATACTGCTCAGATTCTCTCCTGCACTTCCCCGGCGCAGCTGCGGGAGTATACGCAGTGTATTTTAAAAGAACTATCAACTCCTTTACAAGGTACCAAAAATGGCACATCCAGCATCGCTGAACGCGCCAAAACCATCATTTTAAGGGATTTTTCTGATCCGATGCTGGGTCTTTACCGGATTTCGGCAGAACTGAATATCAGTGATTCTTATCTTTCCACTACCTTTAAGACCGCCTTTGGCATCGGTGTGGTACAGTATATCAATTCCCTCCGGATTGAACAGGCCAAAAAATTAATCTGCGAAACAGATTTAAGTATCCGGGAGATCGCATTAGCCGTAGGATTTTCCAGTGATGCCTCCTTCATCAGAGTATTCAAACGCTACGAGCTGCAGACGCCGAATACTCTGAGAAAGAACCAGAGATAACTATATCCTCTTAATGATTTCCCGGTTTATCTTCCGGCGCAGCTCAAACAGATAATTGCTGCTGGAGGGATATGACTTAAATGTCATTTTTTCCTTCTCTCCTTCCAGAATCAAAGACTCTACCGTTTCCCGGCTTGACAGGCTTTCCAGTAAATCCATGGCCCGCAGGTCATAAAAAGCATCCATCTGTACCTGGTTCCTGATG
>DEYX01000120.1 GCA_002365025.1 Hungatella sp. UBA3147
GCCGACTTTTTTGACAGTCTGACAGGGCATGCACAAATGCATGCCCTGTTTTTTTGTACTGATAAATTGCAAGAATTGCAAAAGTTCTGCGACAACTTGACAAACATTGCGTAGTCACCCGCCAATGAGTTAACGTATAATGAGGAAAAATGATTGAAGTATAAAAGGGAGGGATAGGTAGATGGTGCTTGCAGCAGAACGAAATGGACGGATAAATATATGGATTGAGGAATTGAAAAACCACTTGTTTCATAAGCTTGATGATGTGACTTTTACTGGCTTTACGACGAAACAGCATTTCACTTATGAGGAAGCAATAAAGCAGGAGTTTTATCCTATGCCCCAGGGGGCTTCCTGGGGGGCCAAATGGGAATACGGCTGGTTTCGGACAGAGATTGTATTGCCCAGAGAGGCGGAGGGAAAACGGATTTTTCTTCATCCTGAGGTAGGTGGGGAGATGTTGATCTGGGTGAATGGAAGAGCAGCAGGTTCGAAAGATTTAAAGCATGATGGAATTACACTGACCCGCTGTGGGAATGCGGGTGAGCGTTTTTTTGTGGTAGTAGAAAGCTATGCAGGGCATGGGCCAAGACTGGAAAAAGGCGGACCATGCCCTCCTTGGCGTATCGCAGTTCCCGAACCACCGTCGTTTCAGGTAAAGATAGGTGCTTCGGATTTCGGTATCTGGAATGAAGATGCATTTCAGCTTCTTATAGATGTACATACCCTTTACAAGCTTTCCGAAGGACTTGATCCCAAGTCTTTAAGAGCGATGAAAGTAAACCAGGGACTTTTGGAATTTACCTTTCTGGCAGATTTTGAGTTGGACCGGGAAGCACGGGATGAATCCTTCCGTAAAGCAAGAAAAGAACTGGCGCCGCTGCTTTCCTGTATCAATGGATCAACTGCACCGGAGTTTACTATATTTGGACAATCCCATCTGGATCTTGCCTGGCTCTGGCCCTGGGAGGAAACGAAACGAAAATGCGCCAGAACCCTGTCTACACAAATTGCTTTGTCTGATGAATATGAAGATTACAAATTTCTTTTATGCGACCCCCCCATTATGGAAAATGTAAAAGAAAATTATCCGGAACTGTACGGACGTCTCCTCCAGAAGGTTGAAGATGGATCTTTTATACCGGAAGGCGGGATGTATGTGGAGTCGGATACCAATCTGGTATCCGGGGAGAGCCTGATCCGTCAATGCCTATACGGAAGAAGATGGTTTTTGGAAGAGCTGGGAAAAGAAAGTGTCTTGGTTTGGCTTCCGGACTGCTTTGGTTTTAACGGACAGCTGCCTCAGATCATGAAAGGATGTGGAATCCGCTATTTTACGACTCAGAAGATAGCCAGAGCATTAAAAGGCTGTGATGTATTTCCTTATAATAATTTCTGGTGGGAAGGAATTGACGGTACCAGAATTCTAACTCATTTTTATAAAGAGAATAATTCCAGGCTGGATCCGCTTGATTTAATCACGAGATGGCGGGAGGATCGTATTCAGCAGGAGAATATTGATTCCTTTCTCTATCCTTTCGGATTCGGAGACGGCGGGGGCGGTGCCACCAGAGAAATGATAGAAGCAGCAGGGCGTGTAAAGGATTTAGAAGGAGCCCCCCGCACCCGCATGGAAAGCCCTGTTAAATTTTTTCAAAGGCTGGAGGAGGAAGGCTCAGTAACGGAGGTTTACAGAGGGGAACTCTACCTGCCCTGGCATAGGGGAACCTACACATCCCAGGCGTGGATCAAGAAAGAAAACCGGCTGACAGAACGAAGGCTACGAGAAGCAGAACTTTTAAATTCCATCGCATGCTTTGCAGAAAACGGAGAAAACCGGAGGAAAGAGCTGGAATCTTTATGGAAAGTACTTCTCTTTCATCAGTTCCATGACATCATTCCCGGAACCTCCATAACCAGAGTATATGAGGAGACCAGGGAAGCATTAAAATCTATCGGAGAAAAAGCCCTTGGTTTTTACGGAGAAGCAAGAAAGCAGATGACTGGATCAGAGGATGAAGGTGTCTTACTATTCAATTCTTTATCCTGGGAGCGGGAGGAATTGGCGGAGATTCCGGCAAAAGATGGAGAGCGTCTGGTTCTGAGCGGAAGATTCCCTGTGATCCAGAAAATCGGAGACAGGATGCTGATCCCTGTGAAGGTTCCTTCCTGTGGCTATACCGATCTTGGCGGACAGAACCAAACTGCCTGTGGATATTCCGGAGTTTCGGAAGAAGAGGTATGCCGGATCTATGAAAAAGATGGTTCGTTTGTTCTGGAAAATGGTCTGGTCAAGGCTATTGTGGACGGTCTTGGTCAGGTGAGGAGTGTTTTAGATCAGGAAACAAAAACTAACTATGTCGATGGGATTGCAAACAAGTTTTTCCTGTATCAGGATATTAATGTGGATTATGATGCTTGGGAAATAAGTTCCTTCTATAAGAATGTACCGGTGGAGTTGGGGAATACGGCAGAACTCACCATCGAGGAGATAGGACCGCTTAAGGTGGTGCTTCTGGTAAAGCGTATGATTCACCAATCCTCTCTGACGCAGAGAATTACATTATCTTATAACAGCAGGCGGATTGATTTTGTTACGGTCATTGACTGGCAGGAGACACATAAGCTGCTGAAGGCAGCTTTCCCGGTTAATATACGAACGGAAGAAGCATTGGAAGAAATCCAGTTTGGGTATGTTAAACGCCCAACCCACCAAAACCGTCGTTACGATGCAGACCGTTATGAGGTGTGCAATCACCGGTATACTGCTATGACGGAACCGGGAAGGACCGCAGCAGTACTCAATGATTCCAAATACGGAGTCAGTACCAATGGAAATTCCATAGAACTGACACTGTTAAAATCTCCGGTATGGCCGGATATGCATGCAGATAAAGGTATACAGGAATTTACTTATTCTTTCTATATAGAAAGCAGGAATTTTACAGAAAGCGGAGTTGTACGGGAAGGGATGCAGTTAAATTGCCCCCTGGCATTTTGGGGGAAAGGTACCGGAGAAAAAGAATTTTTCCGGATCTCAGCAGGAAATGTTATCTTGGAGACGGTGAAGATGGCAGAAGACGGCCAAAATCATATGGTTATAAGATGTTATGAAACCTTCGGAAGACATACCTCCTGTTTGGTGACAGCTGGCTTTAAAATCAGCAAAGCGTGGGGAACAACCATGGAGGAGAATCTGGAAGGCGGAAAAGAGGTTCCGGTTCATCTGTTTGAAAATAGCAGTGAGATGCTCTTACATTTTACTCCTTTTGAGATTAAAACCCTTCGGCTGATTCCATAAACGCAAAAAATGCGAATAAGGCAGTTTCGATAAAAACAAATTACGCATAGCAACAATGTAACCAAAATATTATAATGAATTTATCAAATTTAATAAGAAAACACCAAAACATGATATGGAGTTAACAAAAATGCCAAAAAAACTAATCATTTTTACAGACAGTGGTGATACAATTATTGACGAAAGCACCGAAATTCACAACGAAGATGGTATTGTAGTTCACGCAGAACTGATACCCGGTGCAGGGGAGACTCTAAAAGCACTTTACGAAGCAGGTCATGTCATTGCAATGGTGGCAGATGGAGAAGAACAGTCCTTTACTAATGTTTATGAAAAAAACGGCCTTGGTTATTGTTTCCATACCAGGACAATTTCCGAGATAGTTGGGATACAGAAACCATCTGGGCGGATGTTTCAGGATGCCATGGAGAAGAATCACCTGACAGAAGAAGACAAAAAGAGGGTGGTTATGATCGGAAACAATGTGAGAAAGGATGTTGCAGGAGCCAACCGCTATGGAATCACTTCTATTCTCATTGACTGGTCTCCCCGCTATGATATGATTCCGGCCGATGAATGGGAAACACCGGACTATACCATCCATGAACCGAAAGAACTTCTGGCTCTGGTAGAAAGACTGGAGGCAGAGTTGAAAAAAAAGGGGAACGTATAGAAAGAGGGTGTGGGTATTATGAAAGAAAAAACAGCAAAGGAAAAGGAACGCAAGATCCCGTTTAAGGTATATCTGCGCAATACCTGGCAGCTTTACTTAATGCTTCTGATCCCGGTGATTTATATGCTTCTGTTCCGTTATAAGCCAATGATCGGAGGCATCATTGCATTTAAGAAATTTAATGTATTTGCCGGCATCTGGAACAGTCCGTGGGTTGGACTTGCGAACTTTAAGGAAGCCTTCGGTTCAAAGGATTTCTGGAATGCATTGAAAAATACCCTGATATTAAACGCAGGTGATTTAATAATTGGATTTCCAATTCCGGTGTTCATTGCTGTATTCCTGTTTGAAATCAGAAACATGCATATCAGGAAAGCGACTCAGACAATTTTGTATCTGCCTAACTTTCTTTCCTGGGTTATTATTTCAGGTATTATTACACAGCTCTTTTCCGTAAGTGGTCTTGTCAATGATCTGATCCGGAGAACAGGATTTACAGAAGTGAACTTCTTAAGTTCGACCTTTGTCTGGCGTTTTGTGTATTGGTTTTCAGGTGTCTGGCAGTCAGCGGGTTACTCTTTGATCATTTATCTGGCAGCACTGACAGCGACGGACCCGTCTTTGGGTGAAGCAGCATATATAGACGGCGCAACAAGGCTTCAGAGAATTGCCCATGTTACGATACCTCAGATCAGGCCAACGATTTCTATCATGCTCATTATGCAGCTTGGAAAAATCGTATCGATTGATTTCGACCGTCCTTATATGATGGGAAATACTTTGGTAAAGAGTGCTTCCGATGTTATTAGTACCTATGTTTATAACGTTGGCCTTCAGGCAGGGCGATTTGATTTTGCCACTGCAGTTGGATTGTTCCAGTCAGTGGTGGGTATTATCCTGATTCTATCGGTGAATAAAGTTTCAAAAAAAATGGGAGAGGAGGGAATCATGTAATGGGGGAATTAAAGAGCAAGACAGAACGCAGGTTTCAGGTTTTCTGGAATACCTTTTTTGTTGCAATCAGTATTATTGCATTGATACCGATCCTCCGTGTTATATCCATGTCCTTCAGTTCCAAAGATGCAATTCTGAGTGGAAAGGTTTTTTTGTATCCGGTACAGTTTACAATGGAAGCTTACGTCAGGGCATTTCGAAGCGGAAGCTTCGTCTCATCCTTTATTTATTCCGTTTTTCTGATGCTGGGATCTACGGCTGTATGCATCATCATGACAATCATGGCGGCATACCCGCTTTCGAAGAAGAATTTAAAAGGCGGAACAATCATTATGACCTTGTTTGTATTGACGATGTATCTGGATCCGGGAATCATCCCCAAATATTTGAATGTGAAGGATTTTAAGTTGATTGATACCGTATGGGCTCTGATCATCCCGGAGGCACTCAGCGCGTATAATATGATCATTATGTGTACCGCTTTCAAAGGATTAGACTCCTCACTTTATGAAGCGGCAAAAATTGATGGCTGCAATGAGATTCAGACCTTATTCAGAGTTGCGATTCCTTTGGTTTATCCCACATTAGCTACACTCGCTTTGTTTTATGCAGTAGGCAGATGGAACCGGTTGAGTGATGTTCTTTACTATGTAAATACTTCTAAGCTTTACACAGTTCAGATGGTATTAAAACAGCTGATTGAATCGGTTAAGATATCCCAGGAAGAAGGAATTGCATCACAGCTGGTTGCTGATAACATTAAATCGGCAAGCATCGTGATTTCTATGACACCAATGATTATTGCATATCCGTTTATACAGAAATATTTTACAAAGGGCATTATGCTTGGTGCAGTAAAAGGCTGATTATTATTTAACCTCATCAAGCAGGGTCGCGGATTGCATATATCCGATTGACTAATAAATATAGGAATAGAAGAAAGGGAGGTTTTTTCATGAGAAAAGTAAGATTATTGAAAATCTGTATGGCAGTTTTTACAGCAGCAGTTCTGGCAACCGGATGCGGTTCTAATGCTGGCAAGGACGCAGCGAAAGCAGCAGGTGCTGCAGAAACAAAGGCAGGGGCAACAGCAAAAGAGAATGGAGAGGAAGTAACCATCAAAGTCATGGTTTGGGACAGAGGTGATGCAGCTCCTGGTACGACTGTAGAAAACAACACCCAGACGGAATGGATCAAACAGCAGATGAAGGAAACGTATAACATCAATGTGGAATATGTTTCCGTTCCAAGATCATCTTCGGATGATAAGCTGAACATCATGATGTCCGGCGGAAGCGCTCCTGATATCGTATTTACATACAATCAGAGCATTTACTATAACTTTGCACAGAATGGAGGTCTGGCTGACTTAACACAGGCGTATGAAACTTATGGCTCAGATATTAAAAAGTTTGTTTCTGATGCTCAGAATATGGGACAGATTGACGGAAAACAGTTTGCAATTATGAAGCAAAGAGGTGTGGAAGCTCCCCGCCATACTGCGTATATCCGTCAGGACTGGCTGGATAAGCTGGGAATGGAAATGCCGAAGACAAAAGAGGAATTGACTGCTTATTTACAGGCAGTAAAGGATAAGAATCCAGGCGGTGTTGATAATGTAGTTCCGTGGTCAATGAGCGGCCGCAACGATACGGAGAAGGGTTATTTAAATTTCATAGGCTCTTATGCAAACCTTGAAAACGACAAGGATGCTTATGTTTACAGTGAGTCTTATATGACAGTTGCTCCAGGCGCTGTAGCAGGCTTAAAGAAATTAAATGAACTGTACAACAAGGGACTTATCACAAAGGATTTTGCTACTGATACAGCGGAAGATATCTACAAAGCCCAGGTAACTGCAGGGAATGCAGGATTCTTCTTAGATGACACAGAGCGCCCATGGGATTACATCACGATCTTAAACCAGAGTACAGGCGGAAGAACGTTTGTACCGGTACAGTGCTTTGAACTGGCCGACGGTTCCTACCGAACTCCGTTTGAACCGAGATACGGTATGTTTGTAATGGTTCCAAAGTCAAGTGAGAAAAAGGTTGATGCCTGCATGAAGTATCTAAACTGGCAGGCAGATCCGGAAGTTGCCGAGAATATTGTATACACGATAGAGCATAAGAGAGACGAAAATGGAGTACCGATTAAATTATCCAGCGAAGAACTTTCCAGCAAAGGATATCCGGGAACCTGTGATGACTTAAATATTGTAAATCTTGCTATGGAATGGACGAAGAGTAAAGATGCTATCGTATCCAAATGGGCAAAAGATCAGTCCGTTGATTGGGAAACTGCGGATTGGTTCTCCAATTTCTACGATGTACGCTCTGAAGGCAAATTCCGTTTCCCTGTATACTCTAATATCTCACAGGCAGAGGCGGATTACGGACAGAATGTGGTAAACATGATGATTGAATATGTTTACAAACTGATAAGCTGCTCACCGGATCAGTTCGACAGTATGCAGCAGGCAGAATACAACAACCTTGTAAATGCAGGGCTGCAGAAGATTCTTGATGCAAGAGCAGAATATTATGACAGCATAAAGTAATTCCTTTTACGGGGCGGAAGGCTATAAGAAGCTCGTTACAGCTCTTTTTCATCGGAATAATGATGATGCCGGGAAGCTGTAACGGGCTTTTTCTGTCCATATGGTATTTTAAAGAATGGTTGGAAGACTGTTTCCGCCTCCATCTTTTCGAAATTCAGATGGAGACTGGCTGCAATATTTTTGAAAGATACGGTTAAATTGAGAGAAGCTTGTAAAGCCGCACTCTTCCGCCAGTTCAGAAATTTTCTTTTTGGTGTTTAACAGCAGGTATTGTACATTTCGGATCCGTGTCATTTGTATGTACTGGGTGAGGGTGTACCCTGTTACATCTTTAAACTGATGGGACAAATAGTAAGGACTGATATAAAACTCCCTGGAAAGAGAGTCCAGAGTCAATTCTTCCAAATAATGATTATGAATGTAATTGGCAATGGTATATATTTTTTTTGAGGCTTCATTCTTCAATGGTTCGTTGATGTAGATGTTAGAAGGTGCCAGCTGCCTAATCGTATAGAGAAACTCTACAAACATTCCGTGAATAATTAGGGATTTTAATTCCGGTTCCTCGTCCTGAAAGGAGTAGCGGTAAATCCGGTTTAGCTTTTCGTTGATCAGCTGCTGTTGTTTGGAGGGGAAGCGGTATATGGGAAGGGGAGAATAAAATGGTTCGAATAGCTTTTGATAAGTTTCCGGCATTCCCCAGAGTTCGGGAGGGTACAAAAATCCGATGATAAGCCGTTTGCTGGGGGCTCCTTTTAGATATTCCGTCTGGTGAAGAACCGATGGGCGCAAAAGAACCAGGTCACCTGCACGGATAGAATAAGGGAGACCCTCTATCAGATGGCATGCCTGAGGACTGATTAATATCATGATTTCATAAAAGGAATGAAAATGTTGGAATGGCATGTTGATATCGAAGGAACGTTCATCATAGTCAAAGTAATAGTAAAGGGAATGCTGGATATCGTTGATGGTAATATTATGTTTTTTCTTATAAAGCAGTGTATCACCTTGATTTGTCATAGGAGCCGCCTTTATTCTTTCTGGGAAATGGTCATGTTTCGGATATGTATTATAACAGAGAGGTCACAAGATATGCAATGCATTAGCTGAAAAAAAGGAAAAATATTGTAGAGATTGCAAAGTGCACCGACCGATAAGTTGGCTGGCAGCAGAAAGGGATTGACAAAGGAATGGAAAAATTAAAAGAAAAGATAGATTTACTGGTTTCAAGCTTTGAAAAGATTCTTTATGATGAAGATGATATCTTCTTAAAAAATATGGAAAAAAATAATTTATCCGGGGACAATACAGAGCTCTACCGGTATTGGGAATGGACGCAGGGAGTAGGACTGTATGGTTTATGGAAAATATATGAAGAAACCGGTGAGGAAGAGCTTTTAGAGAAACTGGAAAAGTATTATGATAGACAGCTTTCCATTGGTTTGCCTTCACGCAACATTAATACAACAGCTCCTCTTCTTGCCTTATCCTATCTGGCAGAAAAAAGTGGAAATAAGACCTATATGGAAATCTGCAGGGACTGGGCGCAGTGGCTTGTGGAAGAGCTGCCCATGACAGAGGAAGGCGGATTCCAACATCTGACCTCCGATACTTTAAACGAGCAGGAGCTGTGGGATGACACGTTGTTTATGGCTGTTTTATTTTTGGCCCATATGGGAGTTCTGCTTGATAATAAAAAATGGATTAATGAAGCGGAATACCAATTTCTCCTTCATGCGAAATATCTGGCTGACAGAAAAAGCGGTCTCTGGTATCATGGCTGGACATTTCATGGCCGCCATAATTTCTCAAGTGCATTCTGGGGAAGAGGAAACAGCTGGATCACTATGGCGATTCCGGAATTATTCGGCATCATTCCTTGCAGCGGAGCTGTGAAGCGTTACTTGACAGAAGCGCTGAAAAATCAGATTGAGGCGCTGGTTACCTACCAGAATGAAAGCGGTATGTGGCATACGGTAATCAATGACAGTACCTCTTACGTGGAGGCAAGTGCAACTTGCGGGGTTGCTTATGGAATATTGAAAGCGGTTCATCTGGGACTTATTGATCCGTCATATGAAGCGAGCGCCAGAAGGGCTCTTTTACCGGTTCTTCAATGCATTGATGCAGAAGGTGTTGTGCATCAGGTATCTTATGGAACGCCCATGGGTAGAGAAAGTGTACAGTTTTATAAGGATGTTGAACTTCGCCCAATGCCATATGGACAGGCAATGGCAATCCTGTTCCTGTTAGAGGCGTCAAAATAACCGATATTAAACCCTGCACCGGGAATGATAAAGAAAGGGCAAAGATTATGAACAGAGAATCGGATATCCTTAGAGCCTATAAACCGGTTGTCATGATGGATAAGAATGAGCCTTTTACCATTACCGCAATGGGCTGTACTATATTTCATGAGACAACGAGAAGCAGTTCCTTTCCAAAACGAGAGATTGTTATTAATAAGAAAGAGATTGATTATGTCATTGAGTACGCAATCTGGTATGACTATGATATCCAGCATCTATATGAGCTGGAGCATGTATGGGTTTACATAAGGCATGGCGGAGGCGTGAAAAAGGTGGAAGCGAGCTTTCATGGCAGATTCTTAAATATGGTCAGTCTGGAAAGCGGGGATCCGGTGCTATGCGGGGATACTCATCCGGTGGTTTATGCCCAGCCTGGAAAGCATGCGCTGGTTCCTGATCCCAGAATGATCCGGGTGATCCCTGACTGGTTGGAAAGCTGTCTGGAAAAAGCGGGGATTGACGGTGTTCTGGTTCAGAATATGTTCAAAAGTCAAATCCATACAGATGAGAACCTTCAGCAAATGACGGAAGTTTATATAAAGGAAACATTTGGCTTCCGCCCGTCCATGGAATTTGAACCGTTTGTCATGGCAGATGACAAGCTGATGACCTGGGAGGAACTGAAGGAATCCATCCCTGAGCGGGTCAATCGGCAGATCGCTGTGATAAAAGCTTACTTTTATCAATTATAAATAATGGTGATCCGATGGCATAATTATGCCGGTGTTCCCGAAGTGGTTAATATAGAATAAACAAGTAATTAGTTAGCAAGATATGATGGAGGAAGACTATGAAACGATATATAGCACATCTGCTAAAGGGTGCAGAATATAGGACGAGGCAGTTTATAAACGGGCAGGTGAAAGATCCGGAAAACCTGCAGTACGGAGGAATCCGGGGAGATATCTGGGAGGCAAAGCCAACAATTTATGCATTGACCACGGCAGTGGCTGTATATCTAAACGAAAATAGCAGCTTTTACCGTCATGAGGCCCTTTATGATTCCATTGATTTGGCGCTGGATTTTACGGAAAGAACCCAGAGAGAGGATGGGAGCTTTGACTATCCATCTTGTAATTTCAAATCCGCTGCAGATACATCTTTCTGTTTTAAGCGGCTGATTGCAGCTTACCGGCTGCTGGTAAAATATGATGTGGAGAGGGATTCGAAGCTCCTAACCCTTCGGAAAAAGTATCTGACCATCATGCACCGTGCGCTGGAGGCAATCCTGACAGGAGGCTTCCATACGCCAAACCACCGCTGGGCCATAGTGGCGGCCTTGCTTCAGGGCGCCAATCTGTTTGCTGAAGAGAAGGAATTCACCGGGAGGCTTAAGGCACGGGCCCGGCAGTATCTGTCTGAGGGGATTGATGGGGATGAAGACGGTGAATATGCAGAACGTTCCACTGGCAATTATAATGCGGTGGTGAATAGCGCAATGATGGTTATGTATGAGGAGAGCAAAGATGAGAGCTACTTAGGCTATATGGAGCGGAATCTGGCCATGATGTTGACTTATATAGACCCGGACGATACCATATTTACCCAGAATTCCACCAGACAGGACAAGGGAAAGCTTGAATATGCGGATAAATATTTTTACCAGTACCTGTTTCTTTGCAGTTATACCGAGAATCCCGTATTTGACGGAGCGGCCCATAAGATCATCCGAGACAATATGGA
>DEYX01000212.1 GCA_002365025.1 Hungatella sp. UBA3147
ATTCTCATACGCTCTGTCCGCCAGGCGGACAGAGCGTATGAGAATGGTACAGGAGGTCAAATGGCAACATGGATTCGGTGATAGATAAAAAAATAAAGGTACCTCTGCATTATCAGATATATCTGGATCTGCTCAAAAAAATTCAGAGTGGCGTTCTGAAAACAGGCGACAAAATCCCCTCGGAACCGGAGCTTGAGCGCATATATGGGGTTAGCAGAGTTACTGTAAGGGGAGCGGTCGAGATGCTGGCCCAGGAAGGGCTGGTTGAAAAAAACAGGGGAAAAAAAGGAACGATTGTCTGTAAGTCAAAGCATGCCTACGATATGAAAAAGCTGACCAGCTTTACGGATGATGTAAAGCTGTATGGGGAAAATGCCAGTTCAGAGCTCCTGGATTTTAAGGAGATAGTACCGGATCAGAAGGTGGCACAGTCATTGGAGCTTAAGGCCGGAGAGACGGTGTATTATGTTGAGAGAAAACGGTACCGTGAGGGAGTGGTGGTGGGTCTTCACAAATCATATATCAAAAGACTTCCGAGCCTGGAGCTTAAGGCCGGGCAGTTTGGCCCGGATGTTTCCCTCTACGCAATTCTTAAGTCAGGCGGTATCATTCCCACCACGGCCACGGAACTGCTCGAGGTAAAGGTTCCATCTTCGCGGACCTTGGAGGTACTGGGACTTGTGGCCCGGACGGCTGTCTTTTATAAGGAACGTGTAACTTATTCGGGTGACAGGATACCTTTTGAGTATGTAGAGATGTTTTATAATCCTGAATATTATAAATATAAGGTAGAGCTGCAGCTGGATTGAGAATGGTTGAGACAGGCTGGCCTGGGCTTTATTGGTTTGGTAAGAAGATTTCGTCATTATTTTGATCTGTTTTGGTCAATTTTCTGGTCGAGATCTTCTTTTTTATTTTATTTTGGAAAAACTATTGACAAACTGCCATAAATTCATTACACTAACATCATAACGTTATAATCTTAATATGTTAAAAGGATCAGGAGGATGGTTGCATGCTTATCTATGATATTCATTCTCATCTGGGCAAGACGAGCTCAGGAGATGAAAACTCTCCGGAAGAACTGGTGAATGATCTGAAAGCTTACGGTATTGAGAAAGTGGGGATCAGCAGCTTATCGGGTATCTCCACGAGGGAGCAGAATGATCTGGTTTACAGAGCTATGAAAGCATTTCCGGATATTATTAAGGGCTATGCCTTTATCAATCCCAAGGCGCCCGATGCCATTGACGAGGTTAACCGCTGTCTGGGAGATTATAAGATGGACGGGATTAAGTTCCATTCATGGAAACATGGATACTATCCGGATAATACGCCGGCTTTAAATGACATTCTGGCTGAGGTTGAGAAATATGGGGTCCACGTTCAGACACATGTGGGTACGGCGCCATTTTCCACCCCATATACATGGGCGGAATATGCCAGAAGGTTTCCTGGGATTGATTTTTTGTTCACCCATATCGGATATTATGAATTCGGTCTTTCTACCATAGAGGCCGTCAAGGATTTGAAGAATGTGTGGGTAGAGACTTCCGGGCAGATGGATGTGGAGGTTCTGCTTCGGGCAATTGAAGTGCTGGGTCCGCAGAGAGTGTGTTTCGGAACAGACTGGCCCTACAAACCGGTAAATATTGAGGTGGAGAAGTTCTATGAGTTAAATATTCCGGAGGAAAAGCTGGAATACATCTTCCATAAGAACGCGGAACATTTGTGGAGATTGGAGACGGGAGCATGATAAAAATTGTGATAACCTCACACGGAGGCATGGCCCAGGGAATGATGCAGTCGGTAAAGATGCTGATGGGAGAACAGGATAACTTAGACTTTGTCACCTTTGGCGAGGAGATGGGGGCAGATGAGCTGGACGAGCTGATTGGGGAAAAGATTACTGATACTTCGCTGGACAACCAGTACCTGATTCTGTGCGATATCAAAGGTGGAACACCCTTCAATGTGGTTTCCAGATATTCATTTAAGAATGACAATGTAGCTGTAGTATATGGAATGAATCTTCCTATATTGGTTGAGGCGATTATTAGGAGTCAGAGTAGTGAGGTAAGTTTACAGGAGTTGACATCCTATCTTGAGGAGCAGAGTGGTTCGACTATCGGTTTGAGTAAATTATAGTAGGAGGAAGACAAATGGACGTAAGTGTATTTCGTATTGACGACAGATTGATTCATGGGCAGATTATTACGGCGTGGATTGCTTACGCTGATGCAAAGACGATTGTTGTGGCAGATGACAAGGCAGCGAAGGATGAGTTTCAGCTGAGCCTGCTTAAGATGGCGACGCCTGATTCCGTCACCCTGAAGATATTGAGCCTTGATGATGCGGCTGGATATCTCCGGTCCGGAGAGGACAAGGGAAAGGTTCTGCTGCTAGTGCGCGGACCGGAGCAGGCTCTTAAACTGGTTGAGTCGGGAGTTGTGAAAGAGAGTATTAATGTAGGTAATCTGAATATGAAGAAGGGCAAGACAAAGGTGCTGGGTAACCTTTGGGTATTCCCGGAGGATGTGGAAATGATTAAGAAGATTTATGACCGCAAAGTGACCCTGGAAGTGCGTGCAATTCCCAGCGACCGCAGCCAGGATGTCTTGGAGCTTTTGAAGAAAAACAAACTGGCTTAATAAGGGGGAGAAAAACATGAGCTTAATTACGCAGGCATTTTTAGTGGCATTATTTGTGACGATTGCATTTATTGATTCCCATACAACGCAGACACATATTTTTCGTCCGATCGTAGTCGGCCCGGTGGTTGGACTTATCATGGGGGATGTGAAGACGGGATTTGATGTGGGGGTTACGGTGGAGCTGATGTTCCTGGCGGTTATCTTTGTGGGAACTGCGGTACCCCCCAACCCAACCATCAGTACGGCTATTGCCACCGGAATTGCGATCCTGGGCGGCGGCGGAACCGATCTGGCTGTGGCCACCGCCCTTCCTGTTTCCTTTATCGGACAGATGGCGGAGACCTTTCAGAATTCAGTGATCAATGTTTTCTTTATGCACCGGGTTGAGAAAGCGGCAGAGAGGCTGGATCCGAGAGGGATTGTCGCGAATAATCTGGTCTATCCCATGGCGGTTAACGGGGTTCTCTACGGAGTCCCCACATTTCTGGCCATCTACTTTGGAGCTGGCTATGTTCAGGGAATGATCAATGCAATACCTGAGAAGGTGATCACGGGCCTCTCCGTGGGAGGGAGCATGATCGGAGCGGTTGGATTTGCGCTGCTGCTTAATTCCATCAAGGTGAAGAAATTATGGCCATTCTTTCTTCTGGGATTTTTTGTAGCCTCCTATCTGGGTATCAATATGATCGGGGTGGCGCTGCTGGCCGTAATCTGTGTGGCGATGTACTATTATTTTAAGATTGCAGATGAAAAAGCATGACAGGGAGGAAAATGATATGAATGCAGAGCACAATAATGCAAAGCTTACAAACCGTGATTTATGGAAGGTATTTTTACATCAGCTTACGATTAGAGGAGCCAACAACTATGAACGTCAGCAGAACGCAGGCTTTACAGAAGCCATGATGCCTGTGATTGAAAAATACCATGATGATCCCGATGAGAAGAAAGAGGCATATGCGCGGCATATGGAATACTTTCTAACCAACGATATTACATCGGCAATACCCGTGGGTGTTGCCGCCGCGATGGAGGAGCGGTACGCAACGGAGGGGGACATTGATGCCGATTCCATCAATGCTGTGAAGACGGCGCTGATGGGACCCCTGGCGGGATTGGGCGATTCTCTGTTAAATGGTACTGCCAGACCTATACTTGCCGGTATCGCCATATCCCTGATCACAGCGGGCCTTGGATGGGCGGGTCCTATATTCTTTATTATCGGCATGTCCATTGTCTCGCTGGGTGTGCGCTATCTTGGAGTATTCCAGGGCTATAAGCAGGGTGTAAAATTCGTGGAGAAGATTCAGTCCAGCGGGCTTATCAGCAGGATCTCTGAGCTGGCGGCGATTGCGGCCTATGTGATTGTCGGGGGCTTTATACCGGCCCTGGTAGTCATTTCGATTCCCATTGTATATCAGAGCGGAGATACTGTTTTGAGCATTCAGGAAACCCTGGACGGGCTGATGCCAGGCATTCTTGGGATGCTTTATACCGGACTGATGTATTTTCTGATATCAAAGAAGAAAATATCTGCAATCAGACTGATTCTCATCACGATGATCGTGGGAATCGTCGGTGCTTACTGCGGAATTCTGGGATAACGATAAACAGGAGGTGTCTTTTCATGATAGTGGATATCCATTCTCATATAAAACGGAATCTGGCCTGTCAGGAGGAAGAGGAAAAGAAACTTCTCCTTGATATGGAAAAAAACAAGGTGGACGTCCGGGTGGTATCGGCGATGGACGGCTGGACTGTGGAGGAGGGCAGCAGATATATTTCCGGCTTTGTATCCGCCCATCCCGGACGTCTGGTTGGGTGTGGGGTGATCAATCCCAAGGAGGAGGACTGTGATAAAAAAGCGGCAGAAGTTCTGACGCTTCCGGGGATGGCGATGCTGGAATTTCAGTCGGTGGAGCACGGCTACTATCCTGATACGTGTGACGGTATAGAAAGGGTGCTTCAGGTTGCGGAGAAAAAAGGGGTCCCGGTGAAGGTATTTACAGGGATTGGCGCCAGATCCATGCCTCAGCAATGGCTTGGGCACGTAAAGAGACATCCGGATATTACCTTTATTTTCCTCCATATGGGCTGCTTTGACTACGGCTACGGCTGCGTGGATCTGGCGGCGCATTATTCCAATATTTTACTGGAAACCTCCAATCAGTATGAGGTTCAGATTTTAAAAAAGGCCGTCGGATCACTGCCCGCAAAAAAGCTGGTATTCGGCTCCTCCTATCCGGAACGCCTGACTAAGTGCTCCCTGGATGTATTCGATATGTTCCATCTGGATGACGAGTACAGGAGGCTTCTATTTGGCGGGAATGCGGCCGGACTTCTGGGCGATGTCTAAAAGCGGTTTCGCCAGGAAGTGTGTCCGGAAAAATTCAAGATGGGAAGAGGGGAGATCTATCGAATGAATTTAATGATGAATGAAGTTAGGGAGATACTCCCTGATAATATGAGAGAAGCGTTTGATTCGATTGTGGAGCAGAAGGTTCTCGGGGCCAGCAATCACATCGCGATGGTTGGCGATATGATAGAGGCCATAGCGTTGCGGGGAAAGGAAGAGAAACGGCCTGTAAGCCAGGTGATCCATGAGATATTGACGGTGTCGGAATTCTTCATCGCCACGAGAGGAGAGGCCAGTCAGGCGGTGAGCAATGCCATCCTTTTGATGATACACAATGTGCGGGAATATGCGGGTATGGATGTAGAGTCGGCCGCTGAACACATGATTGAGGATAAGAACAGTTATGCGGCCACGGCGGCCGATGCGGTCAGGCAGTGTGTCGCCTATGGTGTCAAACTGGCGGAGCCGATGCAGAAAATATTTGTCTATGATTATTCCAGCACGGTTGAGAAATTCCTTCGCGGCTTGAAGGAAAATGGAAAACAATACGAAATCTATATAGCGGAGAGCAGAGTGATCGACGGTGGAAGGCCCTTTGTGAGAGCTTGCCAGGAAGCGGGGCATAAGATTAAATTCATACCGGAAGCCGCTATGATGTATTATCTGAGGGATTGTGACGGAGTATTCATGGGGGCGGAGACATTTTATCCTGATGGGACAGGATTTAATACTACCGGCTCCGATATTGTGGGACTTATATGCGGCTATTATAAGGTTCCTCTCTATTTTCTGACACCTTTTATCAAGCTCGATATCAGACCTGTGACCGGCAGGAGAAAGTGCTTGGTATACAATGACTTAAAAGATAAGCTCACGGCTGGCTGGGACGATGATATTGATAAGGAAGGCATTGATTTTGTGACACCGGAGCTCGTAGGTGTGGAACCCGGGGCGATTCACGGGTTTATTACGGAGTTAGGTGTTATTCCCTCGGGGCAAATGTATGGGATCAGCATGGAATACAGCAAAAATTTAAGGGGAGAACTATAATAAGTCAAGAAGGGATGAGGATCAGATGAATTGTTTTGGCCGTACGGATAAGATCATATTGTCCATGATACAGCCGGCGCCGCTTCCGGGCAGTTACCGCCACAGGGATATGGCAATTGGAGAGATTGTGGACAGAGCTCTCAGAGAAACGGAAATGGTTGTAAAGAATCATTTTGACGGTATTATCGTGCAGAATATGAACGATATGCCTGTCAGACAGGAATCAAATCCTGAGGCAATTGCGTATATGACAAGAATCTCATATGAAATCCGGAAGCGCTTTCCGGAGCTGATCATGGGAATTTTGATGAACTGGGATGGGGTGGCAGGACTTTCGGTGGCCGACGCAGTGGGAGCTGACTTTGTGCGGGTGGAGCATTTGTATACAGGAGCAAGCATAACCAGCGCAGGAATTCTTAAGGCTCAATGTGTGGATATTGCCGCACTGAGAAAACGCACCGGATCTACGGTGCCTGTGTATGCGGATGTCTACGAGGTGCACGGAATACCTCTTGGCAGGAAACCCATTGGGGACGCTGCCTGGGAGTGTGTGAATGAGGCATTTGCGGATGGCCTGTTCATGGCCGGAAAGGATGCCGCGGAGAGCATCGAGATGATAAAAGAAGCAAGACCCCGCGTGAAAGACACCCCGATTTTTCTCGGAGGGGGAGCCACCGGAGAAAATATCCGTGAACTGATGAAATATTTTGACGGCGTCTCCGTTGCCACCTGGATTAAGAACGGGGATATGAAAAATCCTATTGATCCGGAACGGGCCAGGATTTTTATAAATGAAGCGAGAGAAGGGGGATTGTGAAGCCTAAGGTAATCATAATCTCCCGAACCGCTGACGGTCATAATATTCAATAATCGAATGCGCGGATCAGGATGTATAAAAGTCCTGATCCGCGCATTTTTTATGGGTCGTGACTCTTTTGGGCCCGCATAGTGTTCGAAATATAAACCGCCCGCTTTGGGGGTGCGCGTCATTTGCCGTAAAAAACAGGCTTAATAGTCCGTAAAATCGTAAAAAACATATCTCGTAAATATTGAAGAGTTGTGTTAGAATAAATACCATAACAGCAGAAGCAATAGTTTTTCCGCATGTAATGAGCCTGCGGCCGGGCAGCGAGTCGCTGCCGGGATTTTCATGGGATAGGAAAAGGCCGTAATCTGCTGCGAAGTACTACCGCACATTGCATGTGCCTGCGCCTGTGGCTTGTACATCTTCACATCTTACGGCATCATGTTTGTATTGCTTCTGTTGTTTACTCAGAGATAAGCAAGAATTTTAGTATATAACTACGATGGAGGAGCCGATGTATCAGACAGATTTATGGAAATACTGCACGAAGGAGTATTGCAGGGACATGCTATTATCTTTCCGGCTTCTGGGGAATACCAGCTGGCCGGACCAGAAGGTAATGGCATGTCTTTATGCGTTCAGCAACCATACAGAACGCCATTACCGCACCGTCCGTATTCCAAAGAGAGACGGAAAACAGCGGAGTCTCATGGTACCGGATTATATGCTGATGAGAATACAGAGGAATATCCTGCATCATATCCTGGATGGGTATGAGGTCTCCAGCTGTGCCACAGCCTACCACAAAGGTGCAGGAGTGGTGTCCAATGCCAGGGTACATAAAGGAAAACATGTGGTGGTGAAGCTGGATATCAAAGACTTTTTCGGCAGTATTTCATTTCCAATGATTTTAAATAGTGTTTTTCCCGTCCGGTATTTTCCTCCTGCCGTAGGAACCATGCTGACTGCCTTATGCTGCTGCAACGATTTTCTGCCTCAGGGGGCTCCCACTTCGCCTGCAGTTTCCAACCTGGTTATGAAGCATTTTGATGAATCCATAAATAAATGGTGCGAAAATAAAGGAATATCTTATACCAGGTACTGTGATGATATGACGTTTTCCGGTGATTTTAATCCAGACCTGGTCATCCGGAAGATATCCGGTTTTTTAAATTTCATGGGGTTTGAACTGAATGAAACTAAGACCAGGATTTTATACCGCAACGGGAGACAGGCGGTCACGGGAATTGTGGTCAATGAGAAACTGCAGGTTTCCCGGGATTACAGAAGGAAACTGAGGCAGGAGATTTTTTACTGCCAGAAATACGGGGCAAAGTCCCATCTGGAGAGGAACAAAAGTGCTGCGGGAATTTCAGAGAATCAGTATCTTATTTCTCTTTTGGGAAGAATACAGTATATCCTTTTGGTGAATCCTGAAGACCGGTGGTTTCAGGAGGCGGAGGAGAAGCTTTTAACTGTGCTTGGGAGGAAATCAGAATAATGGATGCAAATAAAAATATAACCCTATTGATTGCGGACGATGAAGCGACGATCCGCAATGGGCTGTCTACGGTTGTTCCCTGGGAGCAGTTTGGCATTACCATCGTGGGCACTGCAGAAGAGGGCAGGGAGGCTTATGAGATTATTAAGTCCTGCAATCCGGACATTGTCATTACCGATATCCGCATGCCGGGCATGGATGGGCTGCAGCTGATGGAACGGGTAAAAAATGAAAAGCTGCAGACCAATTTTATTATTTTAAGCGGATATGGGGATTTTAAATATGCGCAGAAGGCAATTCAGCTGGGGGCTAAGAATTATTTTCTAAAGCCCATTAAAATCGATGAACTGGTGACGGAGATCAGGCAGCAGAAAGAGGAGATCCTCCAGTCTAACCATATCCATTCTTATTCTGCCTATTTAAATGTCAAGTCTGAGCCAAAAGAAAAGTTCTTAAAGAGACTGTTAAAGAACGAATTTTATTCCTATGATGAAATTAAGGATGAAATCAGACGGCTGGAACTTAAGATAAATGACAGTCCTTTCCGGGTCATGGTTTTTTCCATTCAGGGGAAAGAAGACGGGGAACAAGAGGATGAGTTTCAGCAGATCAATTATCTGATGGATATTGTGAGCGAAGAACTTCAGGAAACCAGATATGAATTTCTTATCTCAAGCTCCAGCGAGCTTTTAACGATCATCCATACCATGCAGCCGGGAGATTTGCCTGTGAATTACCGTTTCCTTGCGGTCCGGTGCTTAAAACGGGTGAACCGGGATTCGACTATGGACTTAACGATCGGAATCGGTAAGGAAGGGGCCTCGCTTACGGACTGCTCCAATTCCTATAAAACAGCCCTTATGTGCCTGTCCTACAGTTTTTATGAGACAGATCATAGGATCTTTGATGAGAGCATCTTGTGCACTGCACCGCCGCCTGCAGCAGCAAACCAGATGGATTATAACAATCTGATGTATTCAATTGCCATAAACCGGACGGAGCAAATACGGGAATTCTGCCGGGAATATTTTTCCCAGCTTCTTTATGTGCCGATGCCTCCGCCCAATTATATCCGCGGGATGTGTATTTATCTGATTACGGACATTCAGAAGGAACTGGGAAGCGGCAAAGAATTTTCTCAGGCGGAAGTCATCCTCCCCATTAATACCATACGTACCTTTGAAGAACTGAAGGCTTATATGGAGGATTTTCTGGAAGCGTGTGCGGGAAAGCAGGGATCCGGAGAGAACGGGCCGAAGAACCAGATCATTCAGGCGGCGGAGTATTATATCAAATCCCATATGGGAGAAAAGATTCTGGCTAAGGACGTGGCAAGGCACGTAAATCTCAGTGATGTTTATTTTACCAGCTATTTTAAATTAAAGACGGGTATTAATTTCAGGGATTATGTGATCCGGATCAAAATGGATCATGCCAAGGGACTTATGGAGCGGATGCCGGATATGCCGGTGGCGGAAGTGGCCGCTGCAACCGGCTACGACGATTACCGTTCCTTCTACCGGGTATTCAAACAGAACACGGGTGTCTCTCCTTCGGATTATAACAGAAACAGTGGAAAAACACCGTAATTTGGAAAGGCAGATATGATAAAACGGTTAAAAGAAACGGTTTTTAAATTTATTGGAGACAGGAAGATCGCTTCCAAAATCCGGATTTGCATGTTCAGCATCGACATCATGCTGACAATTTTTATTTGCATTTTTGCAAGGGGTTATTTTAATAAACTCTATTATGAAGAAGTAGAAATGCAGATGCAGGATACCATGAATGTAATTTCGGAATCCTTAAATAACATGTATGATACTTTGCTTACCAATGTAATCAGCTTTGCTTCCACCCCTGCCATACAAAGGGTGGTAGTAAGCGGCCGGGATCAGAACAACTATTTAAACCAGGAAGGGGTTCAGGTCCGGCTCATCAATCTTATAAGCAGCAACAGCATGATTGAGTCGGTGTTTATGGTCAATAAGGATGGAACCTGCAATACGGTATATGCATATGGGGTGAGACCGGAGAAAAACTTATCCGATTTCCTTGCTGATTATGGAACCATTGATGAGATTACCTGGCTTCCTAACTGCCAGAGCCCTTTTTTGCAGCAGCAGGACGTGATTCCCATTGTGATTCCCCTATCAACGCTGATTCCCGGTGATAATGTGGTGATTACCACTAAGGGCGAAGAAGTTGCCACCAGACTGGTGGTCCTGTTAAATCTGCAGAAATTTCAGAGCAGGCTGTCCTTATCCAATGCCAATTATTTTGAACGCTCTTATTTTGTGGTGGATTCCAGGGGGAATAACATCAGCATTAAAAATCCCCAGTCCATGAGAATGGTGTTAGAAAGCCAGGATTTTATCCGGGGAGTAAAGGAAAATAATAAGGATACCCAGATCCGCCAGATTGCGGATTTGACGGACAATGTGGTTTATTCCCAGATGCTTCCCTTTTCGGACCTTCAGCTGATCAGTGTTCTTTCAAAAGAATCTTTAAACAGGAAGATCGCTGCCATGAATCAATTCATCGTCTTAATGGGCGGCGCCGGTCTGATATTTTCCGTGATATTTTCCGCTCTTTTGTCTAAGTTTATCACCTCGCCCCTGGAACGGCTTATGGAGAGCATCCGGCAGATCAAGGAGAATCAATATGAAGAGCCATATGAAACAAAATACGATGATGAAATCGGACAACTGAATGCAGCGGTCAATTCCATGCACAGTACCATTCAGTCCCAAATCAGCCAGATCAAGGAAGATGAGCATGAGAAATACCAGCTGGAGATACAGCTTCTGGCAGAACAGATTAATCCCCATCTGCTTTACAATACACTGGAAGGCATCAACCTTGAAGTGTTGAATAACCATACTCTGGTGGCATCATCCATGATCAATAACCTTGGGACCTTTATGCGGATTGGTTTGAATTATGGGGATGAGCTTATCATGGTCAGGAATGAAATCGCCCATGTGGAAGCTTACATCAATATCATGAACCACAGGACCAATAAGTCTATTTCCTTCCAGTCCTGTGTAGAGGAGGAGCTTAATGAGTACCGGATTCTCAAATTGATATTACAGCCCCTGGTGGAAAACTCCATCAAGCATGGCTTTCGGGATGAGAAGTGGGGGGAGGCGGTGTGCATTCCTTCCATTGATGTTCGTTTTTACCGGAAAGATGACTGGATTTACATTGAAGTTACTGATAATGGCTGCGGCATTGATATAGATAAAGCCCGTGATACTATTTACCGGAATGAACCGGCGGGAGGCCATCATATCGGCCTTCATAATGTTTATACAAGATTGAAGATCTATTACGGAGAAGCGGAGATGGATTTTCAGACGATTCCATATTACAGGAACAGTGTGGTGATCCGCATTCCAGGAAAATAAGAAGCATAAGAGAGGTATTCCAAATGCCGGTTAATGGCCTGCGGGATGCCTCCTTTTATTTTCATTTAGCTGTCTGCAGCGGTACAATGTTTAAAAATGTTACATTAAACATGAAAAATGCCATGTCATAATTAAGCTGAAATGGTTAAAATAATAGCATCAAGGCAAATACGTTATGATAAGTTTGGAAAGGAGAAAGTTATGAAAAAAAGAGCTTTGAGTTTTATGATGGCAGGAGTCCTGGCTGCTGTGACACTGACCGGCTGTTCCGGCGGAGGAGGTACGGCCGGCACAACTGCAGCGCAGAATCAGGCAGAAGGGGAGGGCACAAAAGCCGCTTCAGCAGGGGAAACCGTGATTAAGGTATGGACCAATGACCGCCATGACTCCGAGTACGTGGATCAGAAGATCAGCGAATTCAATGAGACCAATGACAAGGGCATCAAGATCGAGATGACTGTGGTAACAGACGATTATGCAAATATGCTTTCTATGGCATATTCCTCCGGCACGGCACCTGATATTGCAGGGATCAGTGCAGGCCAGAGCGGTTTTGATTTAAAGACCTTTGCAGATGCAAAAATCCTGGAACCCTTAAATGATAGAATTACAGATGCTGATTATGAGAAGGTGACCGAGGCCAGCAAGCTTCAGTATGAAGGAATCGACATGATCGACGGCAATGTATACTGGATTCCAACAGGCATGAGAAGCGGTGTAAGAATGGAGTACAACAAGGCTCTGGTGGAAGCAGCAGGCGTTACAGAGTTTCCGGATACCTTAGATGGTGTCATTGATCTGGCTAAGAAGGTAACGGAAAACGGCGGTGGAAAAAACTACGGTGTTGCCTTTACCTCAAGTGTTCCCTTCATCAGATGGATTGAAGGAACTTCTGAGACAAGCGGTATCTACCGTTATGACTATAAGAATGGTGAATTTAATTTTGATGGTTACAAACCGGTGATTGAAAAGAGTAACCAGTTCTTTAAAGATAACAGCGTTCTTCCAGGATCCGTATCCCAGGGCGTTGATGCCATGAGAGCACAGTTTGCAGAGGGTGCATTTGCTCTCTGGGGCAATGCATCTCAGGAAGCAGGCGTGTTTACCGACCAATTCCCGGTTACTAAATTTGACTGGGGGGTATCCACCGTTCCGACTCTTGACGGAGAAGTAAAGGGTGCTTTAACCATTCAGCCTCAGAAGGGGTACATGATGCTTTCTTCTTCCAAGAATAAAGATGCTGCATGGGAAGTTATTAAGTTCTTTTCCAGCGAAGATTTCTTAAAGGGCTACTTAGAGGGCGGCTATTGCCTTCCGATCTCCAGCTATATGAGCGATGCGATCGATTCCTCTAAGACCGGCAGACTTGCAGATTTCAAATTACAGGATTACGAAAGCGTATATCCGGCAGTACCGGCTGTCGCTATCCAGGGTGATGATTATATAGCAACTCTTTGGAATGCGATCTTAGGCAATGTCAGTGCTGATGATGCAATCAAAGATTTAAACAAGAGATACAATGAGGCGCTTGACAATGATGTAAGCATGGGCAAGATTAAGAGACTTATCATCAAGGACTTTGACCCGATGCATCCAAATGCAGGAACTATTGAGTACTTAGACAAATAAGTGCAGAGAGCAGAGGGGCTGTTTTTAGACAAACTAAAAGCAGCCCCTGTTTTAAAGAAAGGTGATACGACTCATGAAAGAAAAATTAAGCTTTGCGGAGCGATTGAAACGGGCAGGCAGAAGGGGGGATTTTGCTTCTGTTTTCATGCTGCTTCCGGCAGTGTTTTTGCTGGTGGTGATATCCATCTATCCTTTCTGCTGGCTTTTCCGATATATTTTCTATGATTACAACGGATTTACAGCCTACTATATAGGATTTAAAAACTTTACCAGAATGTTTCAGGATGCCGTTTTCTGGCGCAGCGTCCTTCATACCTTTGAATATGCTGTGATGAAGTTAATCATCATCATACCCTTATCCCTGCTTCTTGCTGTTTTGCTGAATCAGAAGATCAAGGGAAGCGGAATCTTCCGTGGGATTTATTTCATGCCTACGGTCATAAGCTCCGCCGTTTACAGCCTTATATTCGGCTTTATCTTTGCCGTATACAACGGCGTGTTGAATGCTTATCTGCAGAAGCTTGGAATGATCCATTCCCCCATTGACTGGCTGGGAAGCGCCTCCATCGTAATGATTTCTATTATTATCGTGGCGGTATGGGGCGGATTCGGAAACTATATGATTCTGTTCATGTCAGGTCTCTCCAGCATCCCGGAAGAAATATACGAAAGCTGCAAGATGGACGGGGCTAATGGGGTACAGTCATTCTTTTATATTACCCTTCCCATGCTGAGTCCTGTCTTAAAGGTTATCCTAATGCTGGCTATTACTACGGCGCTGAAGGATTATGAATCGATCCTTGTACTTACCAATGGAGGACCAAACAGCAGATCTGAGGTAATGTTTACCTATATTTATAAGCTGATATTTGGTTCGCAGACAACGCCCCAGATCGGTTATGCAACCGTACTCAGCATTATGGCGGCTCTTATTATCGGCGTGATTACAGCCGTTTACATGTACCTTGCAAGAAAACTGGATGATGTGGTTTAAGGAGGCAGATATGGAAAAGACACATACAGTATATTCAAAAAAGACAAAAGCAATGCGAAGCCTTCTGTTCCTGCTTCTCCTGGTTATTTCGCTGATCACCCTTTACCCGGTTATCTATATTATACTGGGATCTTTTAAAGCAAATAATGAACTGCTTTTAGGGGGCACTGACATTCTGCCCAAAACATTTATCTTTGACAACTACAAGCAGGCATGGGAAAAGGCCAATTTCGCGGTCTATACTGTGAACAGCCTTATGATAAGCCTTGGTGTCATGGTATTGTCCATCCTGACAACGACCATGGCCGGATACGTGTTCGCAA
>DEYX01000280.1 GCA_002365025.1 Hungatella sp. UBA3147
TCTATAATAAGCGGACAAACCGTTTTATTCTGATGGTATAGAATCAAAAGAACTTTCATAGGTCAATAGATATTAGCTTTAATTTCATTAATCAGAGCATTCAGCCCTAATTCATTGCAATCCTTAATAAGTCCCATGGTTATAAAACTACTAAAGGATTTTGCCACCTCTATTTTATCGTTTGCATTTAATGATTGTATCGTTTTTTCGATCAAACTTAATATTTCTTTATTGATTTCATTATTTTGTGTATAATGCGTAAATAAATTTTGCAATTCTCTGATGATTGGTTCATTTAACCTGCTTGCCATGACGTTCACCATTTGACTGTCGGAAGAAAGTTCCTTTTCTGTTTCGGAGTTATCAATGATCTTTCCATCCCCAAGAAAGTTGATTTGAAATTTTGAAGCCGCACTGTTTTTTGAAATCAGGTCGCTGATCAGGTCGTAGGCCTGACGGGTGAATTCTTCGTTGTTACAAACAAAAGAGTAAATTTTACCAGAGCTGATTTCAAAATTGATACCTTTGGAATTTTCCTGTTTCCGATTCCAATAAAACCAGGCGATGGGGTACAGGACCAGAGCCATCAGTATACCGATGATATTTCCAGGTATGGTACCGGACAAAGCTATGAGTAATAAAATAAGAACGAAATGGACAGGAAATGGTTTATTAGTGCAGCTTCCCATCCATATTTGAGAAATACTTGCGGTTTTGATCAAATGATTTTCCCATCTGATCGTATTTTTTTCAATAGTTATGGTAGAGTCTATAAATCTTATATTCGTTTGATTTGTCATGAAATTCTCCTTTAAACAATTCCTCTATTATTTTCTATGATGGATGCAATGAGAACTGGATTTGTAATCATAATATTGCCCATGGTTTCAAAGCCCATAATTTCTACAAATACACTGTAATTGCAGCATCTGCATCCCATGGAGTCACGATCATAGGCTATGAAAGAAAAGGTATTTGTTTCCCCGCTGACCTCATTTCTGCTGTAAACCTGGCTTGAACTGACAGGAGTTTGAACTGCCGAATCTTTTTCTTGTTTAAACAACTGGAACCTAAGATGCATACGGGCGACGGAGGTAACGATATTACAGGAAAAATTAAATTGAATTAAAAATTTCCTGTAGCTGCAGGTATCCATATTTAGAGATGCTACGTTATATGTAGCGTTTTTGTCTGTATGTTCAGGTAAAACAATTCCTCCCATAGCAGAACTCTTTATTAAAATCTGATTTGCGGGAGGTAAATCACAGGAAATATTCTGTTTATCTTGTACATTCTGACTGTGGCTGAGGTTTTTTGGTTGGGTAGGCTGGATAGGCTGGGGATTCCTACTGGCTGCACTGCGATATGAATAATTGGGTCGGCATGACATACTAAATAAGCGGTTATACATATTGGCCACAGCTCCTTATATGAATGCTCATAGATAGAGCATTCAGCCGGGTTTGGCCAAATACCCTATCTATGATAGAAAGTTATTTTATGCAGCTATTGGACATACAGCCCTTGTACCCACCATTTGAACCCGAAATTAGAAGCAGTCGTTATCTACAATGATCGCAGCAAGGATTGTATTTTGAATTGAAGTAACACCAGCTGTAGCAACGCCGGCAACCGTAGCAACAACGCTGTAAGTGCAGCAGTCATCGTCGCACATATCACAGTCACAAACGAAGAAGGAGAAGGTATTAGCTTCAGTAACAGCAACAAGCCGCGAAAAAGTCCAGATAGGTCCTACCGGAATAGGAGTCAGTATGCCTCGGCACTGTTTGAATACCTGGAAATTCAGAGTTAAAACAGCAGCTGTCGTTACGATATTACTTGCAAATTCAAATTTAATGCAAGGGTTCTTTAAACCTTTTGTATCTACGTTTACCGTAGCCAAAGTAAATGCTGCGCCTGCTACAGTTCCTACTGGCAGGGTTACGCCGCCTTGGCTACCGCATTTTAAAATTGTCCTGTTTGGTTTTAAGTGTTTTCTTGACCGTTCACATGTTAAATTACATGTGCAGTCCTCACATTCATCACAATCGCATTCACATATTCTCATATCAAGATCATTCATGATGTGACCTCCATTTTGCTTAATAATTAGGAATGTTTCGTTATACCATCATGGTATACTACATTATATTATAAAGAAGAAAATATGCTACAACTCAATAGACAATATATATTATGATACCATAATTTAGCTGCCATTTCCTGCAATTAGCGGATCCTTAAGGTCAGATCCTTATGATCCATAGTAACCAGTAACCGGTAAACATCATGCTTCCATGAAGTTTTCAAACGTTCATCCGTAATTGGGATCACTTCTTTTTGTATATTTGATGCACCATCGATAAGAAGGCTGCCCAAATCTCCGATCTGTACGGTATTTTCACATACAGTGGGTTCTTCATAGAACATAAGGGACAGAACAGGGAATGGAAGATCTCCTTCGTAATGATCGGATATAGTGATTTCTTTACCTTTTTCCAGTACAGCGTTCCGGGTGTAGGATTTAATCCGTTCATCCGGGTAGGCAGCTTCTAAATCCATGAAAATATGGCAGACAGAGGTTCCTAATTGATGGGTCACGTTTTTGGCCCGGTAATCGGATCCAGCCCTTTGCATGATCTGGGTCCCGCCGTCAAAAAAGGTAGGCAGATTGTGATACCGGGACTGCATGGTCCAGATGTCATACCGGTCTTTTGAAAAGGTTTTTTTCGTATAGGTCTCTACCCCAACGTCTATAAACATAGGTTTCCCATCCTTATAAATGGTAAAGCTTCCTGTGTCGTTGTGATTATGGCTGTCGTCATTATCCCCGGCTTTTACGGCCAGATAAAGATGCTCATCTCTGGCGATGAAAAGCCCAACGCTTTCATACCAGAAATCCCGGCGGGCAATGAGAGATTTGGCAAAGGAAATCATTTCCTTATGGGTAAATACAGTCTGTAAACGGTAGAACAGGTTATGTTCCTCAACCGTTAAGGGATCTTCACTGCTTTGGTAATCCTCTGCGGCAAAAGACATAAGCTCCTCATTTTTCGTCCGCTTGCCAAAGAGGTATTCCCTGGCTCCGCACCGTCCGGCAATGGGAGAGCAGTCGGCGAAATTCACGTAATAAACATCATGAATGTGAGCGGTCAGTATGTAGGAGGCAATGTTCCTGATTTTTTCGGTTTCGTACGCAGGTATAAAGGCACTATCTGAAATTCCATTTAAAACTTCAAGGCAGTTAAACAGGCATAATCCTGCGTGACGGTAGTATTGGGCGCCTTCATCGCAGCAGCCGTCTTCTCCATATTCATCCAGAAAATAATCAATACTTTTGCATGCCTTTTTAAATATATTCTCTTTTTGGACTTTTGGGAGCTCTCTTGTAAAGGCGGAGAGAAGCACGTTCTGGGTACACCAGACTGTCCAGTTATTCATGTGGCTGGCCCCGTCTCCCATCCACCAGAAGTGTTCATTAAGGTAAGGAGTGAAAATCCTCTCCTCAAGATTTTTATTGATCATCTTTGAGAGGAATGGAGTGACGGAATTAAACTCCTGCCTTAAAAGATACTCTGCCACGGCCAGTACGGAGGCCGTTTCCGCTGCAAACAGATCAATGACAGGGCGGGTAACATCAGGAAGGATAGAGGGTGGTGTGTCGCGGATGTAGGAGTTATGGGCAGGAAGCTGCCATGCGTTTTCTTCGCAGATCAAAGAAAGCCCGTTGATGATATCATCAAGAAAGCGTCCCTTATATTCTGCGCATTCAGCCAGGACCAGGGCATCAAGAGCGGTCCTTCTTAAGAACAGCTTATCCTGAAAACGGCTTCTGTTTCCGTTTCTGGTAAACTCCATGTAATCCACAGCAGTCAGTGAAGGATAATCAAAGTTTAAAAACGCTTCTCCATTTTTAATGAGGCGGCTTATGAGATCCTCAGGCAGAGAATTCCAGGTATCCCGGTCAGAGGCCTGGGGAAAGGGAGAAAAGCAGGACAAAGGTTTCTTTAACGCATTTGCAAGTTCTGTAATCATGGCATGTACACTCCTTATTTGTTTTCGTCAGGGTTGACGGTATTTTGCTGTATAAATTCACGGGGAGAAAGCCCGGTGACTTTTTTAAAAACTTTACTGAAATAAAAGGCGCTCTCAAAGCCAAGCTGATCAGCGGCCTCATAGATTTTCATATCCTGTTCCATAAGGAGGGCCTTGGCCCGGTTGATCTTAGCCTGGGCAATGTATTCTGAAAAGCCTGTCCCGCAGTTTTTCTTAAACAGGATGCTTAAATAATTGGGACTTAAGCCGAATACTCCGGCCACTTCGTTTAAGGTGAGTTTTTCTGATACATGGTTATTGATGTACTTTTGAACATTGGTTATAACATGAGCTTTGTAGGTTTTTCGTTTGGATTTCAGCACTTCACAAAGGCCGTCCCTGAAAATCGTCATCCACTCAGCAATCTGCTTCACATTGGTAAAACGATAGATGGAGCGGTACCCGTCACTGTAGGAAGAAAAAATCTCTGACATATTTTCTTCTCCGTCGGGAAGAAGGGAAAGCGCTAAGTAAAGAATGTTGCAGGCTCCGTCTGCGGCCTGGGAAAACCGAAGGGGATGTGTTTCAAACAGCTGGATGATTTCGGTCAGAGTACGGAATAAAACATCCGTATCAAATTCATTAAAGGCCTTAGTAATCTCGCCTTTAAATACGGAGATATTAAAAGCATTGCGGATCGTGGCTGTATCATTTCCGGTGAACATCACGATGGGCTGTGCGGTACCGGCCCGTCCAAATGCCTGGCGGGCTTCCTGGTAGGATTCGCTGATTTTTAAGGGCTGGCTGACCGGAGTACCGATTCCTGTGAGAACCGAAACGTTAAAATAATTCCGGATCATATCTGCCACGTTGCGAAATGCATCAAAAACAGCTTCTGTTTTATAATCTGCCAAATCGGAGAGGTGAAATACCACTGTAAAGTGCTTCATATCAAGACTTACCACATAGGCGGGAAGATGCCTGCTGATAATTTCCTTTGCCATTTGCAAAGCGCTGTTATAAAGGTTCATGAGTTTTCCATAATCCATTTCCCTGCTGGTTTCTTCCTGGATCTGGCAAAGAGCGGTAAAATAACAGGTTTCCGTAAAGTCCAGCCTTAAATCTCTGGACTGAAGCTCAAACTGTTCCTCACTGTCAAAAAGGTTATGCAGGAGCCGCATAAAAAATTTTTCATAATAGCTCTGTAATAAGGGACGTCCTGAATCCTTATATCCCATGGAGACCTGAATGGTTTCCAGACGGGAGAGGGTCTTTTTTACGGCTTCCTCCAGGGCCTTTGCATTTAATTCCAGCTTGATTAAGTAGTCTACGGCCTCATAGGTCATAGCCTCCTTGATGAGCTGGAATTCTTCGTAGCTTGTTAGAAAAATAAACAGGGGGATCTTTCCGTAGGTTTCCCGGCAGGTCTTTGCCAGGGTAAGCCCGTTCATAATTGGCATGCGGATGTCGGTAATGACAATTTCCGGTGAATATTCTGCGATCATCTCAAGGGCATCCTGCCCGTTCATAGCAGTGCCGCAGATCTCAATGCCGTAATCCGCCCAGTTTATCATGGATTTTAATCCGATCTGAACCAATGGCTCATCATCTGCAATCAATAATTTTATCATATATATTACCTTTCGGCTGTTTGATTTTCTGTATAAAGGGCATAAGGTATTAAAATGGTCATGGTAGTGAAGCTGCCAGGACAGCTGTCAATGGTGATTCCATATTCCGGGCCAAAATCATATTGGATGCGCCTGTTTACGTTGCTGATCCCAACTTGCCGGAAAAATTCTTTTTTGTTCTGGCTGTCGGTCTTCTCACGGAGAACCTTATCAATGGTATCTTTGGACATTCCTATGCCGTTATCGGTTATATCTATTTTAAGCGCTTTTTTGAGACTCAGATTTATGCTACGGGCTGAAACCGTGATCTTTCCAGCTGTTTTCGCAGGCTCTATTCCGTGGAACAGAGCATTTTCAATGATGGGTTGGAGGGTAAAACGGTGAATTTCACAATTGTATAGATCCTCTGTCTCAATAAAATATTCGATGGTGACACTTCCGCCGTAGCGATATTTCTGGATCAGGAAATAATCCTTTACCAGATCCAGCTCTTCCCTTAAGGGAATCATGGAAGTGGTACCTTTTGAAACATTTTTAAGGAGCCTGGCCAGGGCTGTGGTCATATCTGCAATTCCGTCTGCATTCTGAATGGTTGCCATCCACTTGATGGAATTTAATGTATTATATAGGAAGTGGGGATTGATCTGACTTTGCAGAATCTGGTATTCCAAATCCTTTTTCTGTTTTTCATCCGTTACCCGTTTTTCCATCAGGGTATTAATATTTTCTGACATATTATTGATTCCCTTGCCGACTTCTCCCAGCTCATGATTCCACTCAATGGCCGAATCCCTGGAAAAATCTCCCGTTGAGATATCATGAATTTTACTGCTGAGCCTGTGAATCGGGTCCATGATAATCTTGTTTAACAGGAAGGCGAGGAGTATGCCCAAAGAGACAATGGTAAGGCAGATTGCCAGGATTAAAAGGGTGTATAAGTTTTTCTGCTGGCCAAGCTGCTGCTCAGAAAGTACCTGGGATAAACTCCAGCCGGCCATACCCTCAATGGGACGTTCCACCAGGGTGCGTTTTTTTCCATCGTTCATGGTAACGGAGAGAACCCTGGTTCCTTTGGAGAGAGAGTCATTTCCGGCCAGCTTTTCCGGATTGGTGTAGGGCATTTCCATTTCCTTTAAGCCGTTTGAATTAAAACCATAGATTTTATCTCCAATGGTAATAAATAGTATACTGTCCTCTGGAAGAGGATAGGAGGCCAGATAATCGGTGAAGATCCGGGAGGAAATTTCCACATAAGCCCAGCCAATGACTTCAGAATTAAATTTGTTGGAAACCGGACGTACGATGGGAATAAATTGGTCCATGCTTATATTGGAAAATGGATCTTTTACCAGGCCGAGCCAGAGAAAATCGTCGGATCTGTAAAGCGTTTCAAAGAATGGTTCGTTTTTAATGATCCTGGCTGCATAGGAGGAGGAGTAGTTTGCCAAAGCCGCTATTTGAAGGTAATTGTTTTCATTGGAAGAAGAAACAATGACCCGGGACATGTATTCATTGGACCTGGTATTGTAATATTCTTCCTTTAAACGGCTGTGGGAAGAAAGGGCCATAGGGCGCAGATTATCAAAGTCCCTGGTGGCGGTAGGAAGCTTTGGCTGGTCTTTAAACGCTTCCAGATAATCCAGTACGGCACTGTTGGAACAGCACCATTTGCTGAAATAGATAATATCCTTCATATCAGCACTAATGTTGTTGCTTACGACCTGAAGGCTGAATTCCGCAGACTGGATCTGGTTTTTTCTTAAGAAGGACTGGAAAACTGAGAAACAGACAGTTGTAGTCAGAATGGTGATGAGCAGCGTAATGGCTGCCGTCAGTACCATGATTTTTCCTCTTATGGTCTTTGGGATGAGCTTTTTCCACATGATAAAATAAAGTCCCTTCTTTCAATGGATAGCTTGCGATATGGTTTTAACATCTACAAAGGTAGCCTATTTAATGTAAAATGTCAATGAAAAATCGGCTGCTTTTTATATACAAACGTGTTAATTTGTATACAAAAGAGAAATATTACTGCTTATCATAAAAAAGTGCATGTTTTAACAAAGTGTAAAAGGAGTGTGAATAAAAAGTGAATATTATGAAAGATAAATTCCATTTTTAAAACCGCAATCCAGCGTTATAATAAGATCCATGGTAAACCACGGGAATTATGCTGGGTTTACTGAAAAACAATCAAATCAGGAGGGATTACAATGAAAAAAAGAACACTGAGTATTTTTCTGGCCTGTGCTATGGCAGCAGCCAGTCTGGCCGGATGCGGCGGCGGTTCCAAGGAAACCACGGCAGCTTCCACAGAAGGTGCTGCAGCGGATGCTACGAAAGCCTCAGAGGCGGCAGGAGGGCAGACTACATTAAAATGGTCCGTATGGGATATCGGCTTAACAACCTATTACCAGCCTCTCATCGATGCTTTTGAAAAGGAGCATCCGGATGTGAAGATAGAAATGGTTGATTTAGGGTCCACCGATTATCAGACGGTTCTGGCAACAGAGCTTACCGGAAGCGGTTCTGACTTTGACGTAGTTACCATAAAGGATGTTCCTGGCTATATGACGCTTGTGAACAAAGGTGTTTTAGAACCCCTGGACAGCTATATCCAGTCTTCAGATGTTGATCTGACACAGTACAAAGGCCTTACCGATCAGATTACGGTTGACGGAAAATTATATCAGCTTCCGTTCCGCAATGATTTCTGGGTGATATTCTATAATAAAGATATCTTTGACAAAGCAGGCGTTGCTTATCCAACCAATGATATGACATTTGAACAGTATGACGCTCTGGCAAGAAGCCTGACCGTAGACACTCCCGGACAGGAGGTTTATGGCGCTCATTACCATACATGGAGATCAGCTGTACAGCTTTTCGGCGTTCTGGATGGAAAGAACACCATTCTTGATGGAAAATATGAATTCTTAAAACCGTACTATGAAATGGTTCTTGGAGAGCAGGAAGACGGAGTATGCCAGGACTATGCTACTTTAAAGACCAGCGGCTTACATTATTCCGGCGCATTTGCCCAGGGAAATGTTGCAATGATGAACATGGGTACATGGTTTATCTCTACCTTGATGGATAAGGTACGCACCGGCGAATACACAGACTGCACCAATTGGGGCATTGCTAAGTATCCACATGCAGATGGAGTAGAACCAGGCTCTACCCTTGCGACCATTACCTCTTTAGGAATTCCGGCCAAAGCTCCTCATAAGGATCTTGCCTGGGAATTTATAAACTTCGTAAGCGGTAAAGAAGGTGCGGAAATTCTTGCATCTACCGGTACGATCCCAGCCGTTATGAACAACACGGTTGCTGATCTGGTATCCAGTGCAGATGGATTCCCTAAGGATGACGGAACCAGCGTAGAAGCTCTTAACACCTCTAACTTATACTTGGAGATGCCTGTAAATGCAAAGAACTCCGAAATAGAGACTGTATTAAACGAAGCCCATGATGCGATCATGACAGGCGGCATGTCCGTAGATGAAGGCATTGCCCAGATGAATGAAAAGGTAAGTGCAATTCTGGCTCAGTAACAGGTAAACAAAAACGATATCACAGAGGCGGGCAGCAAAAAGCCCGCCTCATTTAAAGAAACTTCTGATTTGATTTGACGATTGAAATAACAGCGTGCCCCGCTTCATCGGGCGTCAACGGATATGAAAACATATCCGCTTGATTCTATAGACGATAAAAACGGGAAAAGGAGGAAAAGCAATATGGCGAAGACAATAACAGAAGCGCAAAAACAGGAAAAAATCGCGGAGTTAAATAAGAAACGGGATGCTTTAAGCCTTTTATTGAGAGAGACTGAAGGAACCCGTAAGCGGGATGTCCTGATTGCGAAAATCGAGACAATAGATGAGAAAATAAAAAAGGTGCGGACAGGGGAACGGTTCACACGTCAGGAAAAGAGGGATATGGTTGCATACTCCTTCATCGCCCCCAACTTTATCGGATTTGCAGTATTTACACTTGGCCCCATTATTTTTGCTTTTATACTGGCATTTATGAAATGGGATGGCAACAGCCCCTTGGAATTTGCCGGACTTAAGAACTTCATTGATATGCTTGGAAGTGCCAGATTCCATTCGTCCTTTATCAATACCATTGTATACTGTATTGCAACGGTTCCTCTGACACTGGCCTGTGCCTTAGGACTGGCCGTGGTCTTAAACCAGAAAGTAATGGGAAGAAATTTCTTCCGTACGGTGGGATTCTTTCCCTATGTGGCGTCTTTAGTGGCGGTGGCAGCTGTATGGAATATGCTGTTCAGCCCCCAGAAAAGCGGTCCCATTAACATGATCCTTTATCATCTGGGCGTCAATGCAAAAAGTCTTCCGAAGTGGTCTGCGGATCCTCACTGGGTGATGTTCACCATTGTACTGTTCAGTGTCTGGAAAAATATGGGCTACTACATGGTTATCTATCTGGCCGGACTGCAGGGGATCAATGGAGAGCTTTATGAGGCGGCAGGCCTTGACGGCTGCAATTCCTGGCAAAGGTTCCGGTATATCACATGGCCCCAGCTTCAGCCCACCACCTTCTTTGTTACCATCATTCTGACCATCAACTGCTTTAAGGTTTACGACATCGTTTACATGCTGGCAGGCGGTTCTAACGGAATTGTAAGTTCCCAGGCAATGGTTCTGGTTTACCACATTTACGAAGAGGCGTTCCGCAACTGGAATTTAGGTTATGCAAGTGCGGTAGCAATGGTGCTGTTCTTAATGGTTCTTGCCATCACGCTGGTTCAGTTCCGCGGCGAGAAGAAATATGCAAACTAAAATAAGGAGGAAACGAAATGAAAGTAAAAAGTACAAATTATAAAATCAGCAGATGCCTCCTCTATGTGGTTTTGATCATTCTGACAGCTGTTATGCTGATTCCATTTGCATGGATGTTCTCGGCTTCTTTAAAGCTGGATAAGGACGTATTTATTTTCCCGATCCAGTGGATACCGGAAAATCCAAGATGGCAGAATTATCTGGATATCTGGACAAAGATCCCGCTTATGACCTTTGTATTAAACACGGTGAAGATCACATTGATCGTTACCTTTTTACAGCTTTTGACCAGCAGCTTTGCTGCCTATGCATTTGCAAAGCTGAAATTCAAATACAGCAATCTCTTATTCATGGCTTACATTGCAACCATTGCGGTTCCATGGCAGGTATACATGGTTCCCCAGTTCATGATGATGAGAAAATTCGGGCTGAATGATTCCCATCTTGCGATCATTTTCCTTCAGGCGTTCTCTGCCTTCGGCGTATTCATGATGCGCCAGTTCTATCAGGGGATTCCCGATGAACTGTGCGAGGCTGCCAGGATCGACGGCATGAGCGAGTATCAGATTTATGGAAGGATCATGCTCCCATTGTCAAAACCGGCGCTGTCAACCTTGACCATCTTTACCTTTGTAAGTACCTGGAACGACTTTTTAGGGCCCCTGATCTATCTGAAAACAGAAGCGAAAAAGACCCTGCAGTTAGGGCTTAAGATGTTTATCAGCCAGTACAGTTCCGAATATGGCCTGATCATGGCTGCATCGGTACTTTCCCTGATCCCGGTCCTAATTGTGTTCCTGTCCCTGCAGAAGTATTTCGTCGAAGGCATTGCAGCAACCGGAGTGAAAGGATAAAGAAATGGAAACAATAAAAAATTTCGTGGATAACATCCATAACGAGGTTTATAAGGACAGCTACGCCTCCCCCTGCCTGGGGACCGATTCCTATGTGTTCCCAGGCGGCAGGACAGAGCAGTCACTGGACGGAGCCTGGAACTTTTCCGTCGATATGTATGATAACTGCTTAAGGGCCAAATGGTTTCTGGAGCAGGAAGTGAATTCGGAGGGGCTTAGGGTTCCTCTGGATTATGGCTTTGACGACTGGGAGGAGATCCAGGTACCGGGAGTATGGAACCTTGCAAAGCCGGAATATTTTTATTATGAGGGACCGGCGGTATACAGCCGCCGGTTCTCTTTTAATGATTCTTCCAAAGGGCACGTGTTCTTGCGGTTCGGGGCAGTATCCTATGAGACCAGGATCTTTTTAAACGGAAAATTCCTTGGTGTCCATAAAGGGGGTTCAACCCCATTTTGTGTTGAAGTTACGGAAGACTTAAAAGAGGATAACAGGCTGATCGTGGTTGCTGACAACACCAGAAGGCAGGATCAGATACCAAGTGAGAATACGGACTGGTTTTTATACGGCGGCATATACCGGAGTGTATCTCTTCTTTGCGTACCTCAGACCTACATTAAGGATATGAAGGTATCTCTTGCAGATCGGGAGAAAAAGGAAATCAGCGTATCCGTGACTCTTGGAGGTTTTGAGGACTTTGAGGAAGGGGAGGTAGTTTTCTCCATACCGGAGCTTAAAGTGGCAGAGGTAGTACCCCTGGGAGCAGACGGACGGGGACAGCTGACTTTAAAAGTCGGCGAACTTTCTCTGTGGAGCCCGGAAAATCCCAAGCTGTATGAGGCTTTTCTGCATCTTAGATCTAACAATAAAACGCTGGATCAGGTGAAAGACCGGGTAGGTTTTCGTACCGTGGAAACCAGAGGCAGAGAAATTCTTTTAAATGGAACGCCGGTTTTCCTTCGGGGTGTCTGCCTTCATGAGGAGACAGAGGAACATGGAAAGGCGGTTACAAAGGAGGACATCCGCGAGGCATTTGACTGGGCAAAAAAGATGAACTGCAATTTCCTCCGTCTTGCTCATTATCCTCATACGGAGTGGGTTTCGGAACTGGCAGATGAGGCGGGCTTTCTTCTATGGGAAGAGATTCCGGTTTACTGGTGGATCGATTTTGCAAACCCCCGGACCTTAGAGGATGGGAAAAACCAGCTGACCGAGATGATGAACCGGGATTATAACCGTGCCAGTGTGATTATCTGGTCCGTAGGAAATGAAAATCCTGATACCGATGAGCGCTACCACTTTATGAAGGAATTAGCAGAAGCAGCAAAGGAATTTGATTCCAGCCGCCTGGTATCCGCCGCTTGTCTGGTGGATGCGGTGAATTTAAGAATCTCCGACAGACTGGAAAAGCATTTGGATGTCATTGGATTTAATGAATACTATGGCTGGTATGATCCGGATTACGAAAAGCTGGCTGATATTTTAGAGGGGTCCAGGCCCGAGAAACCAGTTGTCATCAGCGAATTCGGCGGGGACG
>DEYX01000281.1 GCA_002365025.1 Hungatella sp. UBA3147
TTCCGTTCAGCCATTATCTAAGTAATCCATGTAACATACCTGAAAGCGTAGGTCGGATGCAGGAATGCAGGCATTCCTGTGCCTGGCTCACTGCTTGCAGGAATAAAAATAGAATCAGGGCTTGCAGGCACGGAACAAGAGTGTTCTTATTTCGTGCCGCTTGTTCTGTTTTGACGAAGTACGAGAAGGAGAAGGTAGTATATGTCTTTGCCATCAGATTTTTTTGGAAGAATTGTATTTATACTGCAGCATTATGGCCCTTCCTTTTTAAATGGGGCGGGAAAGACTATGGCAATCGCCATTGTCGGCACATTCATCGGCTGCATCATTGGCTTTGCCGTAGGAATTATCCAGACGATTCCGGTTTCAAAAAGTGACAATCCGATAATACGGTTTTTATTAAAATTAGTAAAGTTCATTTTAAATGTTTATGTAGAGGTATTCCGCGGAACTCCTATGATGGTTCAGGCTATGTTTATATTTTACGGTTCTTCCGTACTGTTTGGCATTAATATGTCCAACGTTTTTGCTGCCTATTTCATTGTATCCATTAATACAGGAGCTTATATGGCTGAGACCGTGAGAGGAGGAATCCTTTCCATTGATCAGGGACAGACCGAGGGCGCCAAGGCCATTGGCATGACCCATTTTCAGACGATGGTCAATGTCATCATGCCCCAGGCGCTGCGCAATATCATGCCTCAGATCGGCAATAACTTAATCATCAACATTAAGGATACCTGCGTGCTTTCGGTTATCGGCGTGGTGGAGCTGTTTTATGCCACAAAGGGCGTTGCAGGCGCGTATTATACCTATTTTGAAGCATTTGGCATCACCATGATCATTTATTTCATCCTGACCTTTACCTGTTCCAGAATCCTTCGTTACTGGGAGAAGAAGATGGATGGTCCGGACAGCTACGATCTGGCGACCACGGATACGCTGGCTTATACCAGCGGCATGGTTAAATTTCCAGATCCTAAAAAGAAGGAGGATAAATAAATGACAGACGGAAAAGTTTTAGAGATTCATCATTTGAGTAAAACCTTTGGAACGAATGTAGTGCTGCGGGACATTGATTTTTCTGTTAATGCCGGAGATGTGACCTGTATTATCGGAGCCTCCGGTTCCGGAAAGTCTACGCTGCTTCGCTGCATCAATCTGTTGGAAACTCCTACTACCGGCGAAATCCTTTATCATGATGTAGACATTACGGACCGGAAGATGAACGTCCCTTCCTACCGTACAAAAGTAGGTATGGTGTTCCAGAGCTTTAATTTATTCAATAACATGACTGTTTTAGAAAACTGTTTGGTAGGCCAGATAAAGGTGCTGAAAAAGGATAAGGAAGAAGCCAGAAAGAAGGCGATGATGTATCTGGAGAAGGTAGGTATGGCTCCTTACATTAATGCAAAGCCAAAGCAGCTTTCCGGCGGGCAGAAGCAGAGAGTGGCCATTGCAAGGGCCTTGGCAATGGAACCGGAGATCCTGCTGTTTGACGAGCCAACCTCTGCTCTGGATCCCCAGATGGTAGGGGAAGTACTGGCAGTTATGAGAACTTTGGCAAAGGAAGGCCTTACCATGATCATCGTGACTCATGAAATGGCATTTGCCAGGGATGTGTCAAGCCGTGTGGTTTATATGGCAGGCGGCGTCATTGAAGAAGAAGGCGCTCCGGCTGATATTTTTGGGAATCCAAAGAAAAATTCAACAAAAGAGTTTTTAAACCGGTTCATGCAGGGATAAGAAAAAGCTGATTCAGGATAATAAATCTGAATCAGCTTTTTCTTAATTTAGGTGAGAATTCTCTGACAAAATCCTTTCATCGATACGGCGCACAACACCATGGGTATAAGCTGTAAAATATTTTGACCAGAAACTATATGCCGATGGATTTATGCTCTCAAAGTCTACACCCAGGTGGGTGTAACCCTCTGCCTTCAAGGTTTTTATCACCTCGTTCAGCAGGCTTTGATATAAGCCTTTTCCTCGATGCTCTTTAAGACAGAACGCACTGTTAATATGGCGGTAATTCGGATGTTCAGTTATAAAGGTTTCGCCAGATTCTGAATTTTTTAAATAAGCGCATATTTTACCCTGGTATAGAGACACAAAACACCGTTCATGATTATTTATACACGTTTCACAAAAGGCATCCAATGTTTCCAGTTCACGGTTCATGAAAGTCGGACTATTGTTAAAATGTTTGTTTAGCATGAGTTCAAGCGGATATGCCAAAGCGTACTCGCTTGATTGAAGTTCTATGAACTCGTATTCTTCACAAGTCCTGCAGTCAAATGGCTCCATAGGGCGGATTGAATCAATGCAGCGAAGACCAAAACCGTATTTAAAAAACTGGTTTTGAGCAATTTCGTCATGTGCATATAAGCAAATACCATGACTGACTGCGCCTGCACGTACCCATTTGCGGGCAGCATCCTGATACATGGCCGCATAAATATTTGCTCTGCACTTAAGGGTCGCCGCATTGGCCCACATAGGTGAAAACACACCCTTAACGTCAGTAGAGTGAAACGCATTGTCAAAAGGCTTGATGCCGCATAAAAATCCAATCATTTCATCATCTTCAAACGCTGCAACACCCATACCGTTATCGGCAAAGCAGGTCAAATCAGGGAAGGCATCAACAGATGGCAGAGCTGGCACCTGAGAAAGTTCTTCTTTGTAGCAGGCCAGTGCCAGTGCGTTTGCCTTGCTGATATGCTCCCTGGCAAAATCGACTATAATCATCGTTTCATTACTCCTCTTTTCGTTTATGGGTAATGAGCAAATTTTACTTGGGCTCATCGGAAACCCGCTGTGGTTGAATCGTTTCCTTTTTTACCGGATCTCCCTGGATGGGGACCGGCATTTCCTGTTTTTCAGGTATACATTTATGAACCGGCTTGGAAAAAAGATTTCGTATTTTGATCCTTATAAAGGTATTTGCTGCTTTGATAAAAACTACAAAAATAAAAACGGGCAGGATGACGGTTAAAATCAACCTTACCTTGAAATGGAACTTTTTTTTCTCTAATTGTTTTAAATGGAACTGATATTGTTCATTTATCTTCGGAAATAATGTTTTCTTTGTCTGAATTTTACTCAAAATGAATCCCCCTTATGTTTCTGCCAGATGAAATGTTAAGAGCCGCTCATCAGTGCTTTCATGGCAAATGCATATATTTCCTGACTCTTAGATTTCCAGTGGTCACACATGATTTCCGCCTGGTCCTTATCCGGGACAGACAGTTCCAGATTTATCAGGCAGTTTTTTCCTTCCCGGACCTGACAGTGGACGATGTAGTCATGGCTGGTGGATTTATAGAAATCAGCGGTTACACCCACCTCGTTGCGGAGACGGAACTTGTTCTCTTTTAAATATTCATCCATATCATTGATGATAGCCGGTGAAATCTTGCTGCCGAAAAAGGAAAGGGTTTCTTCCCCTTCCCTGGTGATCTCGTACCGGCTGCTGTTATGGTTGGTTTCCACATGAAGCAGTCTGGCCTCCAGCAGTTCATTCAATGCCTGATTGAGCGTAAAATATGTGGTATATTCATGCTCCAGAAAAAAGTTTGACAGTTGTGCGCTTGTCAGGGGGAAATTAACCTGTTTAAGCATGTATAAAATCATTAGTTTGTACAGGGTCATAGGTTCTGACAGCATAGTTACCTCTTTCCTGCCCGCGCTTTTTGGGCATTTTGGTATCCCTGTAAGGGGATACCTCCATTGTCGCGCTTGCTGCGCCGTAAATTCTAGGATTGTGAAAGCCGCTTTCAACCAGATCCTTCATATTTTTTACTGCCGGATATACTCTTTGACCGCCTGGCTCACGACAGATGCAACACGAGGGTCAAAGGCCTCAGGCAGGATATTGTTTTCGTTCAGTTCTGAAGGCGCTACAAGGCCGGCAATAGCGGTTGCGGCAGCAAGCTTCATATCTTCCGTAATAGCGGTTGCCCTTCCCTCCAATGCGCCTTTAAAGATGCCGGGGAACACAACTACATTATTGACCTGGTTGGGGAAATCAGACCTTCCGGTTCCGACTACTTTTGCGCCGGCTGCTTTGGCAAGATCAGGCATGATCTCAGGAACCGGGTTTGCCATAGCAAACAGGATGGCATCAGGATTCATGGAAGCAACCATTTCTTCCGTTACGATTCCAGGAGCGGATACTCCTACGAAAATATCACTGCCTTTCATGGCATCTGCCAAAGAACCATGGGTTTCTTCCAGATTCGTTACATCCATCATCTTTTCCTGCATCCAGTTTAAGCCTTCCATGCCCTTTGCCAGAATTCCTGCACGGTCACACATGGTGATATGAAGAAAGCCGTAGGACAGAAGAAGTTTTGTAATGGCGATTCCGGCGGAGCCTGCACCGTTTACAACAATTTTGCATTCCTCTTTTTTCTTTCCTGTCACTTTTAAGGCGTTTATAATGCCGGCAAGAACGACGATCGCCGTTCCGTGCTGGTCATCATGGAATACGGGGATGTCAAGAAGCTCTTTTAACCGTTCTTCGATTTCAAAACAGCGGGGGGCAGAGATATCCTCCAGATTGATTCCGCCGAAAGCGGGCGCAATATTCACAACGGTCTTAATGATCTCTTCAGTGTCCTGGGTATCCAGACAGATCGGGATCGCATTGATTCCCCCAAATTCCT
>DEYX01000337.1 GCA_002365025.1 Hungatella sp. UBA3147
TGAAAAAGCAGTGAAGGAAGGAGGAGAATCTTATCAGATGCATCCAATCGGGACAGGGCCATATAAGTTTGATACATGGGAACAGGGAGTTTCGGTAACTTTGGTTCTAAATGATGATTATCATGGCTCATCTCCTGACTTTAATAAAATTGTGTTCTATGAAATTGCCGATGATACAACACGGGCCAATCAGCTGGAAGTAAACAAAGTAAATGCAGCAATTTTAGCATCAACAGACATCTCACGCTTTCAGGGCAATACGAACTATCATATCACGTCGGCCGATTCATATGGATTGATTTATTTTGGCATGAATTATAATTCTGAAAAATTAGCTGACTTAAATGTCCGGCGGGCGATCGCATATGCAATCGATACGGAAGCAATAACAAAAGCAGCATATTTTGGTTATTCAAATACTGCTACATCAATCTTAAGTCCTAATTTAACATATAGTGATGCAGATAAGATTGCAGTAAATGAATATAATCCGGAAAAAGCGAAAGGGTTGTTATCAGAGGCCGGTTATGGTAATAAAAAACTTAAGCTCACTCTTGTTATTGACACAAGGACAGATGTTACTTCGGTAGGAACGATGATCAAATCCTTTCTAAATAATGTAGGTATTGATTGTGATGTTATCACAGGTGATAAGACAAGCATGTCCGGATCTTATTATGCTAACGGTACCAATTATGACATATTTGTTGGGACATGGTATTGCGCTACACCGGATGTCAATTCTCAAATATTTACTACATTTCATTCATCCAATAACGGGGCAACTGGCGGATACGTCTGGATGCATGATGATGAAATTGATGCACTGATTGAGAAGGGCAGAGAGTCTACAGATGCTGCCGAAAGACAAAAAATATATTCAGAACTTCAGGAATTTATATTTACCAATAAGTGGTGGGTCCCAATCTCATATTATGTTGATAATTGGGGAGTTTCGTCCTATGTAAATATAAGTGAATGTCTGGATCCGGCCGGAACGCATAAGTGGTGGAAAGCAACTGCCCAAAATTAGGCGGGAATAGGCGGATAAACGGTACGTAAGAAGAGCTGGCTGAATAAATAGAATTGAACATTGATGTATTGGTATTCTATAAGTTCAGCCGGCTCTATTTTTATGTAACTTTAATTAATATTCATAGTCCAGGAGGACAAAGGAGCTGGGGAGAATGTTAAAATATGCATTGCGAAGAATATTATTTTTAGTTCCCACCTTATTACTGGTATCGTTTTTTGTTTATGGGATACTAAATGCCGCACCTGGCGACCCTGCCCAGCTTGCCTTGGGAGAAGGGGCTACGGAAACGGCTATTGAAGCGAAACGTATTGAACTGGGTTTAGACAAGCCGTTTATTTATCAATATTTTGCTTGGCTGAAAAATGTGGTCTTTCATTTTGATTTTGGAAAATCATACCGATCAGATATCGGTGTGGCATATCAGATAAAGAGTTATTTTCCTAATACTTTAAAATTAGCTGGTCTGTCTGTTTTTTTTGGAGCGTTGATAGGTATTCCTGTTGGAATCCTGGCATCAGTAAAGCAATCGTCATGGTTTGATAATTTTGTGATGTCATTTGCTATGATAGGTATGTCGGTTCCTGCATTTGTTCTAGCTTTGATCATGATATTGATATTTTCTGTAAAGCTGAGGTGGCTTCCTCCGTCTGGATTTTCAACGGTGAGTGAGAAACTGCTTCCGATTCTGGCACTGGGAATGCAGCCTATGGCTATATGTGCCCGAATGACAAGATCCAGTATGCTGGAAGTAATCCGTCAAGATTATATCCGTACAATACGTGCAAAAGGTCAGAGTGAGTTTAAGGTGGTAGTATTTCATGCATTTAAAAATGCTCTCATGCCAATATTGACAACAATCGGCTTGCAATTTGGGGCTCTTATCGGGGGTGCCTTCGTAACTGAAACTATCTTTTTAATTCCTGGCCTGGGAAGGCTGCTTGTTACTGCAGTGACAAATCGCGATTATCCATTAGTACTTGGTGGTGTGGTATGTGTAGCTACAGTAGTAGCTATAACAAATTTACTGATTGATATGGCTTATTCTCTGGTAGATCCCAGAGTGCAGGCCCAATTTAAGAGTACCGGAGGAGGTGGCTTTTCATGGCTGAAGATATTAAAAAGGCAAATGACACACCCAAAAGAAAATTAAAAAAACATGGCCGCACCAATGAAACAAGGAGAAGACTGATGAAGAATAAAATTGCTTTTGTCAGTTTACTCATCCTGAGCGCTTTGATTATATTGGGGATATTTGCAGATTTTATTGCACCATATCCTTATTTTGAACAAAATTTAAGCGATTTATTACAGTCTCCGTCAAAGCAGCACTGGCTTGGAACCGATCAATATGGACGGGATATTTTAAGCCGTTTGATTTATGGCACGAGAATTTCTTTGAGTGTAGGCCTGATTGCAGTGGGATTGGCATTGCTTGCAGGAGGGATTTTAGGAGCGGTTGCCGGATTTTATGGAAAACGCATCGATAATCTTATTATGCGGTGTATGGATATCATGTTATCAATCCCATCGGTTCTGCTTGCCCTTGCTATTGTTGCTACGTTTGGGACCAGCCTGCCTAATTTGATGATTGCGACAGGGGTTTCAACGGTTCCCAGCTATGCACGCCTTATCAGGGCATCTATATTATCGAATAAAGATCAAGAATATGTTGAAGCTGCCAGAGCAGTTGGAGCCGGTGATTTTGAGATTATTATAAAACATATACTGCCAAATTGCCTGGCTCCGATTCTGGTTCAGGCAACATTTGGAGTAGCTACAGCAATACTTACAGTTGCTGGACTTAGCTTTGTTGGTCTTGGATTACAGCCGCCAATATCAGAGTGGGGTTCTATGCTCTCAGAAGCACGCAACTACTTACGGGATTATTCCTATATGTTGATATCCCCGGCATTTGCAATCGCATTAACAGTATTTTGTTTAAACGCTCTTGGGGATGGACTGAGAGATGCACTTGATCCAAAACTGAGAGATTAGGGGGTGGTTGAGATAGAAAACAATAAGGAATTAATGAAAATCAAAAATTTATTAATTGATTATAAATCGGCAGGTAAAGTGGTACACGCAGTCCGGGATTTGAATTTGTCAATCAATGAAGGAGAAACTTTTGGATTAGTAGGAGAGACAGGAGCAGGAAAGACTACAACAGCTTTAAGCATACTGCGTATATTGCCTGAAATATCTGTAAAGTTGGTTACAGGACAAATTGAATTTAATGGAAGTGATTTATTAAAAAAATCCAGAAAAGAAATGCGAAAAATACGTGGAAAAGATATCGCAATGATTTTTCAGGATCCTATGACTTCCCTGGATCCTGTAAATACCGTTGGCTCACAAATTGAAGAGATGATACAACTACATTCCAATTTATCTAAAAAAGAAATTCGAAAAGCAGCAGAGCAGATGTTTGAGACCGTTGGAATCAGGAAGGAGCGTTTTGATGACTATCCGCATCAGTTTAGCGGAGGAATGAAACAGAGAGTTGTGATAGCGATCGCTCTATCCTGCAATCCCAGATTATTGATTGCAGATGAACCGACTACGGCATTGGATGTAACGATACAGGCGCAAATTTTAGAGCTGATGCGGGGCTTAAAGAAGAAATATGGAACAGCGATGATTATGATAACTCATGATTTGGGAGTGGTTGCTGATATTTGTGATACGGTCTCCATTATGTATGCCGGGCAGATCGTGGAATATGGAACGGTTGAGGAAATTTATAGTAATCATAAACACCCATACACAGATGGTCTCTTTCATTCGATCCCGGATATTGACATGGAACAAAATAAATTAAAAGTTATTGATGGCCTTACACCGGATCCTACGAACATTCCGGACGGCTGTGCGTTTCATCCGCGATGTCCGTTTGCGATAGGACGATGTTCAAAGGAAGAACCGGATTACCGCAATGTTGGCGGAAGACATCTGGTAAAGTGCTTTCTCGAAACTGAAGAGGAGGGATGCAAATGAATCAGCCATTATTAGAAGTCCGGAATCTAAAAAAACACTTTAAAACAAAAGATGGAATTCTTTATGCGGTTGATGATATCAGCTTTACCGTGGACAGCGGAAAAACACTGGGGCTGGTCGGAGAATCCGGATGCGGAAAGTCAACAACCGGACGTTCCATTCTGCGTTTGAACGAACCCACTGCCGGCGAGATTATCTATAAGGGAAAAGATATCGTGAAATATTCCAGATATGATATGAAAAATCTGCGAAAAGAGATGCAGATCGTTTTTCAGGATCCTTATACTTCATTAAATCCAAGAATGACGGTACAGCAGTTAATTGAGTATCCGCTTAAAGTAATTGGTGACTTTCATGCAGCTGAAAGACTTGAGCGTGTAAAAGATACTATGAATGTTATCGGCCTGGAGCAGAGATTATTAGATTTATACCCTCATGAACTTGATGGGGGGCGGCGCCAGAGAATCGGTATCGCACGGGCTTTAATATTAAACCCTAAGTTTATTGTTATGGATGAGCCTGTTTCGGCACTGGATGTGAGTATACAGGCACAGATATTGAACTTGTTAATGGAATTGAGAGAAAAATATGGTTATACTTATTTATTTATCTCTCACAATTTAAGCGTGGTGAAACATATAAGTGATAAAATTGCGGTCATGTATCTTGGAAAGATCGTTGAAATTGCGAACTATGAAACATTATTTAAGAACCCGCTTCACCCATACACCAATGCTTTGATCGCTTCAGTTCCAAGAGCAAAATTAGGGTGTAATGCGAACAAAATAATTCTTAAGGGGGATGTTCCGAGTCCTGTTAATCCGCCAAAGGGCTGCCGCTTCTGTAACCGCTGTATACATGCAGCAGAGATCTGCTTTGAGACAGAACCGAAGCTGCAATACCGGGGTGATAGTTTTGTAGCATGTCATTTGATTGGAACGATATAGTAAGGAGAAGGAATATGAATAAAAAAGAGCTTATGGAGTTTCTGGAAACAGGAAGTAATCTTGGTGAAGTGCCCTGCGGCTTTTGGATGCACTTTAATGAAGAGGAACAATGCGGGCCCAAAGCAATCGATGCTCATATAAGATATTATAGCCGGACAGGGGTTCCGTTAATAAAAGTAATGAATGAGCATTATTTCCAGTTAGGGAAAACAATTGAAAAAACTGAAGACTGGAGGGATATCCAGGCAGAAGAAAAGAATGAAATAAATTATCAGGAATATTTAAGCGAAATCCGCGGCATAAGAGAACGAATGGGAAACGAGAGTTTAATATTGGCAACGATACATGGTGTATTAGTGTCAGCTTGTCATGCAACCGATGGTTTAGGAATCTTTACGAATCCAGACAATACTGTGACCCGGCATTTGAAAGAAGATCCGGAGTCGGTCATTGAAGGCTTAAAGCAGATTGCAATGATCTTAAAAAAATTATGCCTGGAATGTATGGAAGCCGGAGCGGATGGTATCTATTATGCTTTGCTTGGCGCAGAGGAGCAGCGGTTTACACAAGAGTTTTTTGAAACATATATAAAGCCTGTGGAAATAGAGCTGCTTCAAGATGTAAAAAAGGAGGGGATTGTATTTTTACATATATGCAAGGATAATCCAAGACTGCCCATGCTGAAAGAATATCCGGCTCATGTTGTTAACTGGGCGGTAAATAATGGAGCCTATGGTTTAAGAGAGGGAGCAGACATATTCTCAGATAAAATAATTATGGGAGGATTTGAGAATAGATTTGGTACATTATTAACAGGAAGCAAACAGGAAATCATGCAGGAAATGAAGGAGATGGCAGAAGAAGTCGGAAGGGAGCGGCTGATCGTCGGAGCAGATTGTACTCTTTCAAATACGGTTAGCATGGAGCAAATTAAAAAGGCAGTTGAGGCCTGTAAGGAAATATAAAGGTTTATCAGATGAACAGGAGGAGAGCAATGGCAAGGTTGATTTTTAAAAATATCAATATATTTGATGGAATCAATAATGAATGGAAAAAAAACAAGACAGTATTGGTGGATGAGGGAAAAATAATTGTAATTAAGGATGCATGTGAGAAGGAAGATCCTATTGATGGTTTAGTATATGACTGTAATGGGCTTACTATGATGCCGGGGTTAATTGATTCTCATGCGAATATTGTGGGATTGATCACAGCAGAACAGCGTTATGGGATAACACCAAAGACAATAGCCTCATCTACGTTAAGGGGAGTAATGGAAGGAAAAAATTGTATTATAAATGGTGTTACTACAATTCGGGTGGATACTGCAGGACATCATGGTACTTATGCACTGCGGGATGCATTTGATGCAGGAAGTTTCATTGGACCTCATATGATAATGCCGGGGCGTGCCATATGCACTACATGTGGACATGGCTGGAACTTTGGAAATCATATTGCAGATGGGCCATGGGAAATCAGAAAAGCAGTTCGTGAGGAAATCATGGCCGGGGCAGATTGGATAAAGCTGATGATTACGGGAGGTGCTGGAACATCTACAGAGCGCATGGAGGATCAGCAGATGTGCAAAGAGGAAATAGAGGCAGCCATAGATGAGGCCCATGCACGTGGCAGAAAATGCTTTGCTCATTTAACAATTTCTAAAGCTATAAATGAAGCCGTAGATGCGGGAATCGACTCGGTAGAACACGGGATATTGATGGATGAGCCAACTGCTTATCATATGGCGGAAATGAATACAACCTTAGTTCCGACATTAGGGGTGTACCGCCGCTTGGTTGATCGCGGAGAAAAAGGGTTGGTGCCCGATTATATGTATAAAAAATCCATGGCTGTGGTGGAGCAGCATACACAGGCATTTCACTTTGCTTTAAAGGCAGGTGTTAATATTGTTGCCGGTACAGATTCCGGACAGGATTGGTTCCCCCTTGGTTTTAGTTTGTTAAAGGAAATGGAAATAATGAATGAAGAAGGGTTAAGCAATTTTGAAACGTTAAAAAGTGCAACATCCAATGCAGCAGATTTATTAAACCTTCCTAACGTCGGAAAGATAGCAGAGGGATATAATGCAGATATTCTGATTATTCAGGGAAACCCTTTAGGAAATATATCAGAGATAAGAAATATGCGATATGTTCTTAAAGATGGAGAGGTTGTTGCAGGCGGCGGTAAAAAAGAATAGCAGAAGGGGATACTATAATTTAAAAAATTATGCAGACGGATAATATTTTGGCAGATGCGAAAGGTTATCCGTCTGGCCTGCATATGACAAAAATCCGGGCACTAGCCGCGGACTTTGTCTGCAGTCTGAAATGAAGTAGACTTAAAGGCTGTTTCAAGAGTGTGCCATGGCATGGCTGCACACTTTACCCGCGCGGGCAGATTAGAAATGCTTTTCAATGCGGCTGCTTCTTCAAGCGGCTCTAAGTCCTTGTCATTTGTTGTTTTACGCTGTATCATCGCGGTAAACAACTCCGCGAGGTATTTTGCCTCAGAGAGAGACTTCCCTTTTATCAAGTCAACCATCATGGAAGCTGATGCCTGGGAAATCGCGCAGCCTGTGCCGGTATAGGAGGCGTCCGTGATCCGGCCATGGTCGATCAGCAGCTCAAGTTCTATTTCATCCCCGCAGCTTGGATTTTTCCCAGCCAGACTAACGCTGGCCTGTTCCAGATGGCGGCGGTTTCTTGAGGATGTGCTGTGTTCGGTGATTATTTCTGTATAAATCTCATTAAGTTCCAAGTTTCAACACCTCCCTGACCTTGCATAAGGATTCTATCAAAACGTCGATATCCTCTTTGGTATTGTAAAAGCACAGGCTGGCCCGGCAAGTGGCATTCACGCCCATATGCCGCATCAGCGGATGAGCGCAATGATGCCCTGAACGTATCGCCACACCATCCGCACTGAGTATTGTCGATACATCATGGGGATGCGCTCCGTCAATATTAAAGGAAATGACGCCCGTGCGGTTAGGGCCGCTTTCCCTGCCGTAAACGGTAACATGGGGCATGGAATTAAGCTGTGCAAGCGCATACCCAGTCAGCTCATTTTCAACCTCTTCAATCTGCTTATAACCGATAGTTTCCAAGTAATCAATTGCAGAGTGCAGGCCAACTGCACCCTCCACGTTTTGTGTACCGCCCTCAAATTTCGCGGGGCCGTCCATGAAGGTAGCAGTCTGCTCGCTCACATCGTCCACCATCCCGCCGCCAAAGAGCAGCGGCTGCATTTTGCTCCAATGCTCTTTTTTTGCGTATAAGACACCGATCCCCATGGGAGCATACAGCTTATGACCAGAAAAAGTCAGAAAATCTACATCCAGTGCCAGCGCGTTGACCGTCATATGGGGTATGCTCTGCGCTGCGTCCAGTACGACAACTGCACCGGCTTCATGGGCCTTTTTGGTGATTTCTCCAATCGGATTGACGATTCCCAATACGTTAGAAACCTGCGCGACAGCGACGATCCTGGTCCGGGAAGTGATGTTTGCGGCAATTTCTTCCGGTTTCAGCTTCCCGTTTTCATCGGTGTAAAGATACCTAAGCCGTGCGCCTTTTGCTTTTGCCACAGTCTGCCACGGGATTAAATTGCTGTGATGTTCCGCGATGGAGATCAAAATCTCATCGTTTTCCTGGAGGACATCCATACCATAGATGCCAGCCACGAGATTGAGGGATTCGGTGGTTCCTTTCGTAAACACGACTTCCTCTGTACTACCCGCGCCTATGAAGCCCGCCACCTTTTCACGTGCGGTTTCGTAAAGCTCCGTTGCCTTCTCACTTAAGGGATATGCCCCGCGATGGGGGTTGGCGTTGTACTGTTCATAATATTTTCTCAAGGATTCAATCACCTGAGTGGGTTTTTGAGTGGTAGCAGCGTTGTCAAGATAGACCAGTCTTTTTCCGTTTACCGTACTGTTTTTAAGCAGAGGAAAATCCTCTGAGTAGTTAGTTCGCATTGTCCAGCACCTCCTGAATGAATAAGGAAATATCTTCCCGCAAGCTGTCTGGCACTATGTTTTCCAAAACAGAATTGAATGACGCCATTGCAATCAGTTTACGTGCCTCTCTTTTTTCTATACCGCGGCTCATCAGGTAAAAGAGCTTATTTTCATCGATTTTTCCGGTTGTGGTGGCGTGCTGTCCTTCCACATCATCTTCACCGCACAAGAGTAACGGTGCGGAAAGATTGATCGTATCAGAACCGAGTACCATTACGCTTTCTTCTTCCCGTCCCTTTGCTCCTGCCGCACCGGGAAGAAAATCAAGCGTGCTTTTTGCCGTTTTGCGTGCCTTGTCAAACAGAGCGCCACGGACGTTGATATTACCCTGCGTATTTTTTGCCTTGTATTCAATACGGTAATTGAAATCAAGCGCCCTTTCGCGGTTTACGGCATAAGCGCCGTCTAAATCAGCGGATGCGCCATTTCCTGCTAACCGGACGCTGCAGCCGGAAACGGATTTTTCTGCCCCTGCTTC
>DEYX01000317.1 GCA_002365025.1 Hungatella sp. UBA3147
TATTATTTAAATTGCTATTTAGTGTAGTAACACTTTGGTTAAGAGAGTAGGCCAAGGCTGCGCTAGCTGCCTTACTTGAATCATTCAAAAACTGATTGATTACATCTGTCTTTAACAATAACTTTGTCATTACCTTATCCGCTATTGCATCAATAAGGGCCTGACTGTTCACGCTCGCCCCTGCTGCCCCAAGCACTCCACTGGTATCCGTACCCAAGATTTGTGACAGATTGTCAGACCCAAAACCACGAGCCAGGTACTTCCAGTTTTCCCCTTCCTCCGGTGGTATCCCTGTAAGGTTATCTTTAAGCGCAAGCCATGTCGACCCCTCATATAAAACAAAATTTCCCTTGACATATGTTGCACTGGCATTATATGTACCTTTATCTGCTATTCCAACGGTTCCTAACGTTGCCATTATATCACTCCTTTCTAACTCGCGAATTCAAATGAAAGAACCTTATTTTCATCAAGTGTAAATATAATTCCGGTTCCTTGCGTATCCTGGATAAGTTCCATTGTATTCCAATCAATATGGAAAGTAGGGGCAACCACTGCGGAATATTGCGCCGCCCGGTCCGCTTCCTGTTTTGCGCGATCTGCTTCAGCTTCTGATTGTTCACTGAAATATTGGCTGTTATTGCTATTTTCGCCTGGGCGAATTCCTTTATTTCCTCTGGCCCAGCTTTCCGCAAGGTCTGCGCTGCCTGCTGCCTGCTGCACCTGCTGCGCACCTTCCGCAAGGGTATTTTCCGCTTCATGTATCGCTTCTTCTGCTGTGTTTATCGCCGTGTTGGCGACCTGTATGGCTGCATTAGCATTATTTAGCGTCTGTGTTGCATCTGCGGCTATTTCGTCTATTCTGGTGACTTGCTGCGCCACTTGTGCAAGAGCATTTTCACCATCTGTATTTACTTTTATTGCCAGGGATATCATGCTTCCTCTAACTTCTTCACCATAAACGGCATCCCTAAATGCCTGAATTTCTTGGCTGATATCTGCCATTAACTCACTCCTTTCTAACATATTCTGTACGCAAAAAGAGCAGGGCTTCCGCTCTGCTCTTTGAATCATATTATTTTATTCGTGGCTGGTGCATTCCGGTAAATACTGCGTTCCAAGCCACTGTGTAAATTCTGCACTGTCAGCTTTTACAAGTCCGTCAGCTTCTGTTTTAAAACCTGTATAATACTCATAATCGGCTTTTAATTCCCCGTATCCATTAAAAGCATATAATACACCGTCAATCTTTGTTACTCCTACCGGAATTGTACAATCATCAAAGGTAAAGGACCAGATTCCGTCTGCTGCCTGGGTCCATTTGCCAGAATAGGTATCACGCAACACTACATTCGCCCCCGCCTCAGTGCCATTTTTTGCCCATTGAGACAACAATCCATATTCGTATAGTCTTATGAGTATTGCTGTGTTTGTGTCTTCCTTTGTGGAAAATCGCACACATGTTTTATCATTAATCCATGTCCATTTTGATCCGCTCAATTCATTCTCATTAAGCGGCGTAGGTCTTATTGAATTTTCACTAGCTATGTCTTTATTTTCCATTGCAAAAATATTAAAAGAAAATAATGTAATAAATAATACTGTCAGTAAAGATATTGCTTTCTTTTTATTCATTGCTTCACCTCCATGTTTGTATTATACCCGTTATTTTCCTTTAAATCAACCCTCCTCTATAACGAATTTTCAATAGATTCTATTCTATTCCATAACTCAATTATATTGTCCGATACGAACCCCCATGAACCCCCATATCTATCATACAAAGCTTTCAAAAAAATATCTACAGTATTAATTCCTCCGTATCCAACTCTTGTAGTTATTCCATTTCTCTTCAATTCAAGTGATGGTCCAGAATCATCAAGTGAGCTTGTAGAAAGTACCACCTCTCCATTTGTACTGTATAACATTCCGTATTGGGCATTTGATACTCTAAATGCTCCCAAATCTGAATAGTTTGAGTTAATGCTTACAGGCCCTAAGTTAAGCACTCCGGCATTGATAGTAACTTCTCCATCACTATCTACGGTAAATGTCCCTGATCCAATATTGATAGCGCCACCGATGATCGATGATCCTCTAATCGTACTACCCTCTATCACTCCCAGAAGCACATGCAATCCGGTTTTATCCCAGGTTCCTATGACGGCCCCTGCTGCATTCTTTACGGTTATTGAACCATCTTTTCCTAATCCAGTGCCGCCAAGCTCCAGCATTCCGCCTCTGATCCGATCCGCAAGCATTGTTCCGGTTGTGATGAAATCTGCCACAAGATTTCCATCAATCGTCCAGGCATTCCGATATGGTCCGTTGATTCCGGTTGTCGAAAACCCAATCCCGTTTCTGTTGATCTGTATTACACTGTTTGCCGTGTTTTTATCTGGTGAATCCATAATCAAGATTCGCCATGGGTGGATTTTCTCCCCTGTATTGGGATCATACACATCAAGCACCACATAACCGCCTAGCCCTCCGGTAATAAGGCTTGTGGCATTATTAACCTTCTGTTCTATTTCTTTACTGGTACTCTGCTTTACCTTGCCGATCTGTATGGTTAGATTTTTAGCTGTATCTGCCACTGTACCCGTTAAGGTCTTTTGGGTTTCTCCTAAGATGATTTTATCATTCTGCGGTGCAGTTAAATGCCTCACCATCTTTTTTAACAAATAGGTTCCTGATAGGCTATGTGGTTTTGATTCGCACTGCGTCCAAAGCCCTATTTTAAAAGCGTCTACTGTTGTATCCATATAGGACAAATCAAGAGCGGTTAATTCAATTGTTTCCGGCAGCAAAATCTTATTAGCTAAGTATGTGGTCGCTTCCTGTAAAAGAGTGGCTGGGTCTGTGATTCCCTCAAATTTTACATATCCGAAAATCCGGCCCCATTTCGCCACTCCTATTGCACTTTCTATGTAATTTTTCCCGCCGTTTACTGATGTGATATCAACCGTTTGACTTCCGGTTGTTCCATCTGGATTTGTTATATCAACAGAATCCCCTTCCGGGATCAGACAAGTAATTAATTCCGCCGCATCAGCCCCTTTTTGCACATCTAAAATGTTTTGTCCGAACCGGATGACCTGACTGTTTATGCCTCCGTAATCCGATACAAAGTCAAGATAGTTGATTCCATTATTTTTTCTTGCCCTTAAGTAACCATTATAAACGTCAAGAAGGTTATGCAGGACATCAAGAGTTGGCGTATACTCTTCCAGCGTCCTTGTGATAAATGTCCCGGCAACATTCACAATTCCCTTTCGAAATTGTTTATCTGCTGCCACCATACTGTTATGGACCGCAAGCAATTGGGTCATTAAATCATCAACGCTTCCGGTCAATTCAAATGGGGCTATTATGCTATCTGCAAGATATGACAGCCCACCAACACAGTAAACCGTATTTGCATTATACATATCCCAGCTTGGGGTGATTGACCTTCCAAAAAATATTATAGTTCCATCTTTATATATTCTTATCTCTGATGTAAGTGTTTTGATCTTATCAATGTTTGGGTGTGTGGGGTCAATTGTAAAATTAAATGTTTCTGTTCTTCCCATAGTTTCTGATAGTTCATCATCATAAATCTGTTCATTTTCTGAATGAATGTCATGCAGCATGTATTCCACACCATCTGTCAGCACCGTAACCCTATACATTCTTACAACCTCCCTGCTCTGTAAACAATGCTTACTGTCCCATTTCCGGTAAATGTAAGCTGGTATTGTCTGTTCAATATCACAATGTCATATAGCTTGTTTTCTCCTGCTTTTAACTGATATATTTTCCCTTCAAACATTACGGTCATGTTGGCGGAAGCAATGAAAATCGGAATCACAGGCATTTCACTGCCTGTGATAATAAATTCCCTGCTGCCGCTTACCGTAATATTACTATACTGTCTTATTACACCATTCACAAAATTAAACGGATCCCATTTCCACGGCTCTATTGTGCTTAACAAATCATATTTGTATGGCTCCGCATCAATTGTTACCGTAAAAGTGGCGATCCGGTTTCCTCTAGTGTAATCACTTTCAATGATTGCCCGGCCTATATAGTAATAGTCCGGGTTATCGTCAAAAATCACTTTCACCTGTTTTCCATGGATTTCATTTAAAAAATCACTCATGAAGGACTGCCATGCGTTTTCCAGTTTCTTACCGCCCATCTGTAAGGTGATTTCCCGGTTCCCGTAAATGGTATACCCGGTCAGTGCTTCCGTTATGTCTATGTTCCCATTTCTTCCTGGTACTTCAATATGCTGTATTTTTGCCTCTGGTGGTGCAACTGGATTTGTATTTGTCACATAAAGCCCATAGTCATATAATGTATGTTTTCCGTTTAAGCTTACGCCATTATTTGACATCATACAGAATACCTCCCTACTGAATTTGTATATCCACCTAATGAGGTATTAAAAGCTGGTGTTAAGCTTCCAACCGTTTTTCCTGTATCCAGCAGTACTTTCATATCACCGATTTTATCAAGGAGCTGCATAAAAGCCGCTGTATTACCATTCGCCATGACATTAAAGTTACTATTTGCATTTAGCTTTGCAAGTTCCTGCTCTGCAAGATCAAATTCATTCGGGATTGCATTTTGCATATCTTTCCCGACCTGGGCCATTGTCTTTTCAAATCCGATCCCTAACCCCTGCGCCATATAGGTTCCAAGCCCTGCAAACAGTGTAGACGGGGAATGGATTCCGAAAAAATCTTTGATATTATCTACCACTCCGCCAAAAAATCCCGATATTTTATCCCTTAGCCATGCTCCGGTATCAGATATTCCTTTCCATAATCCCTTGATAAGATTACCGCCAACCTGCTCGATCTGCCCGATCGACCCAGAAAATCCCTTGACCAAAGCACTTATGATCTGAGGCACTGCTTTCACAATCTCCACGATAATGGTAGGAAGGTTTTCTATTAAGGCAATGAATAGCTTAACCCCTGCGTCAATGAGTTGTGGAATCGATCCGATTAAAGCCGTTGTTATTCCGTTGATAATTTGAGGCAGGGCCGCTACAATCGCCTTGATAATATCCGGCATGGCATCTACAAGTGCAACTAACAACTGAATCCCTGCATCAATAA
>DEYX01000318.1 GCA_002365025.1 Hungatella sp. UBA3147
TACATCTCAGCAGTGGCCTTTGGATCAAGCCCTGAAACAGGTTCGTCAAGCAGAAGCATTTTTCCGGCAGCGCACAGCGCCCGTGCCAGCAGAACTCGCTGCTGCTGGCCTCCGGACAATTCTCTGTAACACCGTTTGGACAAATGGGAGATTCCCATTTTCTCCATATTTTCACGGGAAAGCTGCTTTTCTTCACGGCTGTAATAGGGACGCAGTCCACAGCGGTTCAGACAGCCCGATAAGACAATTTCCCGAACAGATGCCGGAAAATCCTTTTGTACCACTGTCTGCTGAGGCAGATATCCGATTCCTCCTTGCTGCTGCTTGTTTTCTATAATAAAGCTTCCTTCAAGCGGCGCCAGAAGGTGCAGAATAGTTTTCATGAGAGTACTTTTCCCGGAACCGTTTTCTCCTACGATACAGAGATAATCACCGCTGTTTACGGAAAAGTTAAGTCCCTTAAGGACCGTTTTGCCGTCATACCCGATGGTGAGGTTGTTACATGTTAGCTGTGCCACTTTGATTCCTCCTCTTAATTTAATGCATCTTTCAGTACTTCCAGATTCGTCTGCATAATGGAAAGATAGGTGGTACCACTTTCAGCATCCTTGGAAGTGGTAGACTGCATGGAATCCATGGTATGGACTGCCTGATTTTTATCCTTCGTGTTTTGAACGATGGTTTCGGCGATTTTATGCTTGGCGCCTTCAATAGTCAGCACAGTGCCAAGCCCTAATTCATCAACTTTTTTTGAAAGAAAGGCGATGGTTTCAAAGCTGGCCTCCGTTTCTGCTGAGCAGCCCACAAATGCGGCATAATAGGTAAGGCCGTAATCATCTGCTAAGTAGCGGAAGGGAAAACGGTCCCCAAACAGCACGGTATTCTGTTTTGCAGAGTCCACTGCCTGCTGGTAGCTTTCATCTAATTGTTCCAGCTTTTTTCCATAGGCATCCGCGTTTGCAGAATAGTCCGCGGCATTTGCACTGTCGATCTCGCCAAGCTTTGAAGCAATGTAATTGCAATAGGTTTTGGCATTTTTCAGTGACAGCCAAACGTGCTCGTCATATTCCGGGCTATCCTCACTGCCATCCCCGGCTTCTTCTTCCTCTGACTCCATTCCTTCAACGACCTCTTCCTCTTTGACGGTGTCGCCCAGTACTTCAAGGAGGTTGATCACGACCATATCTTTGTTTTTAGCTTCCTTTAAAGCATCCTCTACCCATAGGTCGGATTCACCGCCCACATAGATGAACATATCACTGTTTGAGATTTTGATGATATCATCCGCTGTCGGCTGATAGCTGTGCAGATCCACACCGTTATCCAGAAGTAAGGTGACCTCTCCATTATCCCCATGGCTGCCAAGGATTTCTCTGACCCAATCGTATTCCGGGAATATCGTGCATACTACGCTTAGTTTATTGTTATTGCTGGCTGTTGTCGTTGCATTTGTATTGGAGCAAGCAGTAAGTGCTCCTATCATCATAAGTCCTGCTAACAGGCAGGAAATTAATTTTTTCATTTTAGAACCTCCGAATAAATATAGATCATTAAAAATGGGCATAAGAATATAAGGGAGCATCGACAGATATCGGTTTCTGCCTAAAATGGGCAGAATTCTCCCTTGTTATAATCAATATTCAATTCGTAAGCTTTACCTTAAGAGAAACTAAAGTGTGTGAAGGGGTGCGGTGAAAGACCGGAATCACGCAGATTACAAAAAAGTAGGCTGCCGCGAATACGGCAACGGCAGGCGCAAGGCCTGTTCCCAGAGTATTCAGTGCCTGGACACAGGCCTGAACTTCAAGACAGATGGGGCAGTTTTCGCCTATGCATTGATGGCGGGCCTCAGCAGTGATATAAAATACGGAAAAGAGCAGCATAAAAAGAATCGCCAGGGTGATAAACCCGGCAAGCAGTTTTTTATTTTTTGCCATGTCTCTTCCTCCTTTTTAAAAACAGTGGACTCATCAGATACAATTTTTGCAGATCCCGTAAAGTACGGATTTCTCTTTTTTGATCTGGAAACCGTCCACACTTAATATGTCCTCCAGCATCCTGTCGGCAATCTTGACATCCATATGAAAAGTCCTTCCGCATTTTATGCAGTTCATATGAATACAATTACGGCAATCCTCTGAATGAATATACTGATAAAAAAGCTCCCGGCTTCCTTCTTTCGTGAAGCGGTTAATCAGCCCTTTTTCCTCCAGATAAGTGAGATTACGGTACACTGCACTTAAACTGACGGAAGAATCGGAAAGGCTGTCTGCAATTTGTTTTGCGGAAAATTGTCTGTCAGGGTTTTCCTGCAAAAAGGCAAAAAGCTGTTTTCTTTGTGCTGTCATATAATTGGCCAAAAGGGCTCACTTCCTAATTTGCGATTTGTTCGCAAATAAGTGTACTGCGGAATTGAGATGTTGTCAAGGTAATTTGCGAATGTTTCGCAAATCATATCCTTCAGGCCCCTTGCCAGGCAGGAAAAGTTTCACGGATGTCTTTTAAAACAGCCGGCCGGATTTTGTAAGGTGAGGCTGCAGTTTATGCTAAAATGGTGATGTTTTTACCTCAAATTTTGCGTTCATATTTACATAATATGTCAACTTGTGTTAAAATAGGCATAATATTTATCAAGGAGAGCTGTAATGAAGGACTTATACAGGCGTAAGAAGGCATTTGTAAACGTAGGTTTGATTGCAATAAATGTCATCTATTTCCTATATCTGGAGGTGACAGGCTCCACGGAAAATACGCAGTTTATGGTGGCACATGGAGCGATGTACGCTCCGCTTGTATTGGAGGGAGGAGAGTATTTCCGGCTTCTCACTTCTGTTTTTATGCATTTTGGTATTAACCATATTATGAATAACATGCTCATTTTATTTATATTGGGAGATAATCTGGAGAGGGCTTTGGGCCATATAAAATACCTGCTCTTTTATTTGCTTTGCGGAGTAGGCGCCAATGTGGTGTCTATGGTAGTGAACCTTGGAGAATACAGAACCGTAGTCTCGGCAGGGGCGTCAGGTGCAATTTTTGGCGTAATCGGAGGCCTTTTATATGCGGTATTAGTCAACCGTGGCCGGCTGGAGGACTTAAGTGTCAGACAGCTGGCAGTTGTGATTGCGTGTTCCCTGTATTTTGGCTTTACCAGCACAGGCGTAGATAATGCTGCCCATATTGGTGGGCTGATTGTTGGTATTGTTATGGGGATTCTCCTGTACCGCAAGCCAAGAAGGCGCCAGGATATGGAGATATGGGAATAATCTATTTGGAAGGAGGTGAGCAAGTGAGGGACGATAATTGCATTTTCTGCAAAATTGCAAATGGCGTGATACCTTCTGAAACGATCTACGAGGATGACATGTTTCGTGTGATCCTGGATTTAGGACCAGCTTCTAGGGGACATGCCCTGATACTTCCTAAACAGCATTACAAAGATATCTGTGAGCTGGAAGAGGAAACAGCAAAAAAGGTTCTCCCGTTAGCGGCTAAAATAGGAAACGCCATGAAAAACTCATTAGGCTGTGCCGGATTTAATGTTGTGCAGAATAATGGGAAAGAAGCAGGCCAGACGGTTTTTCATTTTCATGTGCATTTGATTCCTCGTTATGAGGAAGGCCCTGTAATGGTTTCATGGGTGCCGGGCGAGGCAGATCCAGAAGAATTAACACAGACAGGAGACGCTATAAGGAGCGCCCTACAATCAGAGGGACACAATCAATGAGCATACATGAAGATGAAAATCTGTTACTGCAGTCTATATATGGGGAATATCAGGGATTGCTCCGCAGGATAGCGAAAACACTCAATGTGCCGGACATGGAACTGGATGATGTGGTGCAGGAAACTTTTATTGCATATTTTGAGAATTATTCATTATCATGGTCAGATACTCGAAAGAAAGGCATGTTGATTAAGATCCTGAAACGTAAATCCATTGACTGCCTCCGAAAGAACGGACATTATGAAAAAGTGAGCCTGGATGAGGGAGACGCAGTTAATGAGGTGGCGATGCTTACGAGATATGTAGTCACTGATCCCCTGGATGTGATCCTTGGAGAGGAAGCTCTTTTAAAGATAACCTGGGAGATTTCCAATATGAGAGAGGAATGGAAGGAAATGGCCATTCTTTATTTTCTGGAACAGCTTACTATTCCTGAAATTTGCGAAATCCTAAAAATTCCGGGAACGGTTTGCCGTTCCCGGATATATCGTACCAGAGTTTGCTTAAAAAAGATCCTCGGTCCTAATTTTCATATATAAATATTAATTTTGAACCAGGGATTCAATCATATCAATAATGGTATCAACCGCATTGTGTAATTCACTTTTCTCCATTTTAGAGATAAAAGTCTGCCGGTTGGCAAATGTTTCGCTGATTGCCTTCATAAGGGAATCTCCGGTTAGGTTTTCTTCTTCCAGAAGAGAGCTGAAGCCTTGCTTTGCAAAGGATCTTGCATTTAAAATCTGATCCCCCCTGCTGGCGGCAGCGGAAAGAGGAATCAGGATATTCGGCTTTCTAAGTGCGAGAATTTCACAGATGGAATTTGCCCCGGCTCTTGAGATCATTAGGTCTGCAGCAGCAAATAGATGTTTTAAAGGGGCGTCAACATATTCGTATTGTACATATCCTTCCATTCCGATCAGGCTTTCGTCCAGATTGCCTTTTCCACAGATATGTATCACCTGGTAATTTTTAAGCAGTTTTGGGAGAATGCCCCGTAAGGCGGTATTGACTGTTACGGAACCAAGACTTCCGCCGATGATCAGGATAACAGGCCGGTTTGCAGACAAACGTGCATATTTTAAACCTGTCTGCCGATCTCCCATTAAAAGCTCTTTCCTTATAGGAGAGCCAGTGAGTACGGCTTTTTCCTTTGGAAGATAAGGTAGGGTTTCCGGAAAATTGCAGCAGATTTTTGTTGCAGACGTAATACTAAGCCTGTTGGCAAGCCCTGGAGTCATATCTGATTCGTGAATGATAACAGGCACCTTGCAGTGTTTTGCAGCCAACACTACGGGAACAGCTACAAAGCCTCCTTTTGAGAAAACCACATCCGGCTTAAAATTTTTTATCAATCTCAATGCTTCCCAATATCCTTTTAATACCCGGAAGGGATCAGAGAAGTTTTTAAAGTCAAAATACCGACGGAATTTACCGGAAGAAATGCCGTCATAGGGGATGTCGGCTCCCTCGATGAGCTTGCGTTCGATTCCCTGGTATGATCCTATATAGTGAATATCGTAATTCCTCTCTTTTAACGAGGGAACTAAAGCCAGGTTCGGGGTAACATGACCGGCAGTACCACCGCCGGTTAAGATGATTTTTTTCATAAAACGTTGCCTCCCAAATTCGATATACTATTATAGTAAACGTTAGCGATAAAAAGTCAACCCCAAAGCTTGTGGGAACTTAAGGATAACTTGTATTTAAGAGGTGTGTACGTGGAGAAGGAGAGAAACCATGGAAAAAAATATTCAATTTTAAAACGGATAAAATATCATTTGTCGTCTCAGGAAAAATTAGAAGCCCATTTGCTTGATTATATGCAGGAGCATCCGGAATTAACACCGGAACCCCCCTCCCCTCCTCCCGGCGAATTTCAATCGATTATGGCGGAGCTTAACCGGAGAGGAACAGAAACCGTAGTAGGAAAGCAGCTGAGGGTATTGTATTACGGCCACAGATTAGTAAATTCCATACAAAAGCCATTCCTCATCGTAATGGTGGTCCTGATTATACTGGCTGCTTCAGCAATCGGGGCATCGGCAAAGAAGGCTCATGCTTATCGTTTGAAAGAGCAGGGGGCCGGTAAGAGCAGAAATGAGGTACTCAAAGCGGACAAGGTGTCCAATGCGTATGAAGAAATAAAAGAGCATCTGGGGATCGAACTATTAATGATGCCCCATAAAATAGAGTAGTAAAGTTTATGGCAGAATACCCGGCGGAAGGGAGAAGTAAGTCCGCCGGGTATTTCTATGGGAAAGCATTGTTTTTAGATAAGGATTTACCGGAGTAGGGACGACTCCCATTCCTTTTCCTTAAAGCCGGCCAGGACGAAATCATCGCCAATGATTAAGGGACGCTTAACTAACATTCCATCGGTCGCCAGGAGATCGATCTGTTCTTTTTCGCTCATGCCGGGCAAAAGCTCCTTTAAATTTTTTTCCTTGTAGATAATTCCGCTGGTATTAAAAAAACGTTTTATGGGAAGACCGCTTTTTTGGATCCAGTCTGCAAGCTCTACAGAGTTTGGGTTTTCTTCTTTGATATTTCTGGCGTCATATGCTACATCATGGGCATCTAGCCACTTTTTTGCATTTTTGCAGGTACTGCAGGGGGGATACTGTAAAAATAAAATACTCATATCGGTACATCTCCTTTCGGTTAATAGCGTAAGTCCGCAGTGCAGCGGGTGAGCCCGCAGTGCTCATTGCTTTCGTGGATAGTTTACCTCAAAACGCTTTGAATGAAAAGGGAAGAATTGGAATAAACTATAACAATTAAGGTTTTTTAGGTGAAGGTATGAAATTTCTATTATTTCTGTCTGAGGCGGCAGTGCCGCTTATCATTTTTTACATGGTAGGCTTTGGCATATTGTCCAAACGTCCGGTTTTTGATGATTTTATAGACGGGGCCAAGGAAGGGATGAAAACAGTGGCAGGGATCATGCCTACGCTCATCGGACTTATGACCGCAGTGGGGGTGCTCCGTGCTTCCGGTTTTTTAGACTTTCTGGCAAAATGCCTGACAAAGCCGGCTGCCCTCCTGTTTCTTCCCGCACCGGTCGTGCCGGTGATTTTAGTGCGTCTGATTTCAAACTCAGCTGCCACAGGACTTGTGCTCGATATTTTTAAGAAATATGGAACAGATTCCTATATCGGTATGCTGACGTCAGTGATCATGAGCTGTACGGAAACCGTTTTCTATTGCCTGAGCATTTATTTTGGAACCGTAAAAATAAAAAAAACCCGGTATACCCTTGGCGGAGCATTGGCTGCCACGGCGGCGGGCGTAGCCGCAAGTGTCGTCATATCCCGTTTTCTGGTATAAAAGGTATTTATTTGATTCGATTTTAAGAATTTCATAAGAATTCAGGTGGTTGTCTTGGGATACATAATCATGTATAATTACGAAGAAGCTTTTATTGTCATAAGTGAAGGGGATAAACGTGGATACTTACGGGACTCTTAACGAAGTTTTGGTAAGACTGTTTCGAGATATTATGGATATAGAGCAACAGGCTATCATTACACAGGAATTTACCAATATTACAAATAATGATATGCATGTGATCGAGGCCATTGGCATTGGAGAACCCAAAAACATGTCGGCCATAGCCAGGGAATTGTCTGTTACGGTCGGTACGTTGACCATAGCCATGAACAGTCTTGTAAAGAAGGGGTATGTGACCCGTCAGAGAGGAAAAGAGGACCGGCGTGTTGTATACATCTCTCTTTCAGAAAAAGGGAAAGAAGCCTATGAACATCATGCCAGATTTCATCAGGAGATGATCGCCGGCGTAGTTGCAGGTTTAAATGAGAATGAAATAGAAGTTTTGATCAAAGCTCTGACCAAGTTAAATCAGTGGTTTCGGAGCCTTTAAGAGAATTTAAGGAGGCAATACTCAATTATGAAAAAATTCATCGTGTTTTTAATGAGCGCTTTGATGATGATGTCCGTGGTGGCATGTGCACCAACACAACCTAAAGTGGAGACCACAGCGCCTGACCCTCAGGTAATGGCTTCAACGGGAGGCGCCAGTGATAAAGTTCCTGATCCTAACGCAGAACCAATGGAGATTATTTCCGTATATAGTAAGAATGATGATTCCACCGGTTTAAATCAGGCGATGGATGCAGTATCTGATCTGACGGCAGACGCTATGGTGGACAAGCTGATTGAATACGGCGTATTAGAGGATGGTACAAAGGTTCTGCAGTTTGATAAGAAAGATGATGGAACGGCCACTCTTGATTTATCCCAGATGCCGGAAAAAGGTACAACAGAAGATTTACTTACCCTGACCGCGGTTGGCAATACCTTTATCGAAAATTTTGAATTGGACAAATTAAAAATTCTTGTTAATGGTAAGAATTATTCCAATGATCAGATCAAGCAGGGAGATAGTGATTACCTGGAATACGTTAAGAATTATAAGAAAATAAAATAAGATAAAAAAGTAGGGCAGAAGCTGCATATCACAAGCTTCTGCCTTTTTTGATTTATTGGCTTCTTAACTGTTTGGAAAGCCAGGTGCGGAACGCAGGCTGTATAACTGAAAACGGAGCAGGACCTGTATCAAGCATAAAAGCGTGGAAATCCTTTAAATTAAAATCATCCTTTAAGATCCTTTTGGCTGTGCCCAGCATTTCCATAATCTCCATATATCCCACGTAGTATTCCATGTAATTGGTGGGATTTTCGATCAGGCTGGAGTAAATGGAATCTACAATATCTGTTTTCTCAATGTTATAAAACGTGCCAAGATATTTGGCTGTCTGTTCTTTATCCCAGCCCTCATAATTGATGCAGATATCCAGATAGGCATAGATGCCCAAGGTAACAGCAGTGTTATGTGCCAGAAGCTCTCCAAGCCCGGGAGGCAGCCCGTTATCCATTGTGTAGGAGTAAAATTCCACATAGGTGGCCCAGCCTTCCGAATAGCTGGGGAAGGATAGGATGCTTCTTAAGTCGTTTGGTTTACTGCTTAAAAAATATACGTTCTGATATAAATGCCCGGGATAACCCTCATGAGCCAGGGTGGTGAAAAGATCATCATTTTGAAACCGCGGGTTGCCGTTGATGTAAATGACATTATCCTCGTAACGGTCCAGAGGAGGAACTAAGTAAAAGGCAGGGCTTAAAGATGCCTCCAGAGAACTTGGAACGTATTTTACGGTATAGCTGCAGGGCGGAAGCTCAGGAAAATCTGTGGATATCTGGGATTTTAGAGAATCCAGGATATCTTCCGGCTTGGTATAATGGAAGGAATAGTTGTCAAGGTGGTCCAGCACTTCTGGATGTTCCTTTGTGATCGCTCCTATGGCCTGGATATCGGCGCTTAACTGTTTTTCGATTGCCTTTGTCAGGCTTCGGATGGAATCATAAGAGGTTCCGGTGTTGGAATTGACCAGGTATTCAAAATATTCTTTACCCTTTGGATAGAAGGATAGGCCTTTATCATTGGTCCCGGTCCCCATAAGGGCGGTGATACCATTTATTAGATTTTTATAAGCAGGTATGAAATGTTCTTCCAGGACTTTTAAATTCTTCTCTTTATAAGAAGCTTTTTCTTCATCGGTTAGGTCCGTAAGGGCATCCACACGGGTGTTGAATGTGTCGGCAAGGAAACTATGGTCTGGCTGGATTAGATATGCCTCACAGGATTTTAATACATGATCTGCGGTAGCGTCAGACATAAACAGGCCGGCTTCTGATTTTTTCTTTTCAAACTCCATAATCTGTCCATAATAATCATCAATGGTAGAAAGAAGCGCAAGATAATGATCCACATCATCCCGGGTATAAAAGGCGTATTCTGAAAACAAGATAGGAAGCTGTGCCTGGATTCCTATGGTGGTTGTTAAGGGCTGGGCGTAAAGCTCTAGACCGTCAGATTCTAATTCTGTATTTATGTAAGAACGGAGAATCTGCCAGGTAAGCCGCTGCTCGTCGGATAGCTGGCGGGGATTAAAGCCTTCAAGCTTTCTTTTTAACTCCCTAAGATCATTCGATCCCTGTTTCATTTTATCCAGAGAAAATTCCCCCAAGGTCAAAGGAACTGTATCAAATCCCCGGGAAGCAGGATCTGCGATACTAAAGTGAAAACTGATTCCGGAATCGCTGATTTCCTCACGAAACAGGTCATTTGTAAATTGATCAAACTTGTTTTGTGCGGACAAATCTTTTGCATGGAATTGTTCATACCCGGCCCCTGAAGGTGTGGCAGGGGATTTATCGGGGGGTGCACAAGCACAAAGCAGGGAAACAGCCAGGATGAAAGATAGAAAACGGCGGCCCTGTTTCAAAATGATGTTTTTCATATTTGCTTCCTCCGTGATTCACTATTATTATTTATATGATGATATTAAAAAAGTCATGACAAAAGCAATGATGTACCTACATACCCGCTTGACAAACCTTACTGAAACTATTAAACTAGGGTTACTAACAATCTATTTATATAAGAATGCTGAGAAAAGAAGAGTAAGAAATCAACCTCATGTGCAGAGACTTCCGGAAGCTGAAAAGGAAGCTTGAGCGTATTTCCCAACATGGCCTTGGAGCAGCGGAATTGAATTGGCGAAAACGCGCCTTTAAATTTCGACGGTTACACCCGTTATCGTGTCAGACTGTTATTAAGTAACCAAAGATCTTAAGGAGATTTTATGGAACAAACGCAGCCGGTAAGGTCTGTACTGCAAAGTACAGATAAATTAAAGTGGTAACACGGGACAGTTCCCCGTCTTTAAATTTCCGAAAGGATTTTTTTAGGCGGGTTTTTCTTTGGGGGAAGGGAAAAAGTCCCTTCAACCTATCCCATTTCATAAACAGGAGGAAAACAGAATGTGTAAAGATTCTAACAAAAAACCATACTATATCACCACAGCCATTGCCTATGCATCAGGAAAGCCTCATATCGGCAATACCTATGAGGCAGTATTAGCGGATTCCATTGCCCGCTATAAAAGAGCAGAAGGCTATGACGTATTTTTCCAGACAGGAACCGATGAACACGGCCAAAAGATTGAGGAAAAGGCAGAGGCTGCAGGAATCACACCGAAGGAATTCGTAGACAGGGCAGCCGGTGAAATTAAAACGATCTGGGATTTAATGAACACCTCTTATGATAAATTCATCCGCACCACGGATAAAGACCACGAAGAACAGGTTCAGAAGATCTTTAAGAAACTCTATGATCAGGGTGATATCTATAAGGGACATTACGAAGGCTTATACTGTACCCCATGTGAATCCTTTTTCACAGAATCCCAGCTTGTAGACGGCAAATGTCCGGACTGCGGACGTGAGGTAAAGCCGGCGAAAGAAGAGGCATATTTCTTCCGTATGAGCAAATATGCGGACCGTTTGATAAACCACATCAATGAGAACCCGGACTTTATCCAGCCTGTGTCCAGAAAAAATGAGATGATGAACAATTTCCTCCTTCCGGGGCTTCAGGATCTTTGTGTATCCAGGACTACTTTTAAATGGGGAATTCCGGTGTCCTTTGACCCGAAGCATGTCACCTATGTCTGGCTTGATGCGCTGACCAATTATATTACCGGCATCGGCTACGATTGTGACGGCAATAGCAGTGAGCAGTTTGCCAGATTATGGCCGGCAGACCTTCACCTCATCGGAAAGGATATTATCCGCTTCCACACAATCTATTGGCCTATTTTCCTGATGGCCCTTGATATTCCCCTGCCAAAGCAGGTATTTGGTCATCCCTGGCTGCTTCAGGGGGACGGCAAGATGAGCAAATCCAAGGGAAATGTCCTCTATGCGGATACTCTGGTGGATTTCTTTGGCGTGGATGCAGTCCGCTATTTCGTACTTCATGAAATGCCCTTTGACAATGACGGAGTTATCTCCTGGGAGCTTATGGTGGAGCGCATGAACTCTGATCTAGCCAACATCCTGGGCAATCTGGTAAACCGTACCATTTCCATGTCCAATAAGTACTTTGGCGGAATCGTATCAGACGGGAAGGCAGCAGAGGCTGTTGATGAGGATTTAAAGGCAGTGGTGCTGGAAGAAGTGAAAAAGGTCCAGGAGAAGATGGAGAAGCTTCGTGTTGCTGATGCCATGACAGCAATCTTTAATATTTTCAGAAGGAGCAACAAATACATTGATGAAACTGCTCCATGGACCCTTGCTAAGGATGAGACATCAAAGAGCCGGCTGGAAACCGTGCTTTATAATCTGACAGAAGCCATTACTATCGGAGCCTCCCTCCTTGATTCCTTTATGCCTGATACATCCAAAAAGATTCTTAACCAGCTTAATTCAGAAAAAAGAGATTTGTTCCAGATGAATGAATTCGGTTTATATCCCTCTGGAAATAAGGTGACGGATAAGCCAGAGATCCTGTTTGCCCGTATGGATATCAAGGAAGTCATGGAGAAAGTGGAAGCCATGTTTGGTTCGAAAGAGGAAGAATTGAAAGAGACTGCCAAAGAAGATTCTTCTGCAGTGATTGATATAGAAGCTAAAGCAGAGATCGAATACGACGATTTTGCCAAGCTGCAGTTCCAGGTAGGCGAGATCATTGCCTGCGAGGCGGTTCCAAAGTCAAAGAAGCTTCTGTGTTCCAAGGTAAGGATCGGAAGCCAGGTTAAACAGATTGTCAGCGGAATCAAAGCCCACTATTCACCTGAAGAAATGGTTGGCAAAAAGGTGATGGTTGTGGTAAACTTAAAACCAGCAAAACTGGCTGGAGTCATGTCTGAAGGCATGCTTCTCTGCGCGGAGGATGCAGAAGGCAATCTATCCCTTATGATACCGGAGAAAACAATGCCGGCAGGAGCAGAAATCTGCTGATACAGGGGAATGTCTGAAGACACTTAAAAGAAACAACGAAAGGCCGGGTAATCAGATCCGGCCTTATTGTTTTAAGAAGGAGGATTCCATGAAGGAATCAATGAGCGCCCGAACGAGAGGAATTACAGGAAACACCTTAAAGATGATCGCCATTGTTACCATGCTCATAGATCATATTGGAGTGGCAATCATTGAAAACGGTATATTAAAATATCAGGACGACCTTCCGGCCTGGGAGATGTTTGGCCTTTCGGGCGGAAGCATGTGGAATATCGCTGACCTGGTGCTCCGCACCATTGGAAGAATAGCTTTCCCTATCTTTTGCTTTCTGCTGGTAGAAGGATTCTTCCACACCAGGGATATTAAGAAATATGGCGCCAGGCTTCTTTTATTCGCTCTGATTTCCGAAATTCCGTTTGATCTGGCTCTCTTTGACAAATGGTTTTACCCAGGCTATCAGAATGTATATGTTACCCTGTTCATTGGTCTATGTGTCCTTTACTGGTATGATAAGGCTTTGGGTAAACCAATCAGACAGACCCTGGTATTTTTGGCGGGATGCGGTGCTGCAGTTTTTTTGAAATGTGATTATGATATCATTGGTATTACCATAATCCTGCTTTTTTATGTGTTTTATAAAGATAAGAAAAGACAGACCATATTTGCAGGAATCCTGGCTGCCTTTGAAAGTCTTAGCTGTTTTGGGGCCGCCATCCTGGCCTTTATTCCCATCCGAATGTACAGCGGGGCAAGAGGGAAAAGGAATTTAAAATACTTTTTTTATTGGTTTTATCCCGCTCACTTAGTTTTACTATATATCCTGCGTTTGATTATTATAAA
>DEYX01000329.1 GCA_002365025.1 Hungatella sp. UBA3147
GAGCATACACCGAAAAATATTTTGATCCGCGGAGTAAAACAGGGCGAAAAGAAAGATAACCGCAGGGAGATCCAGGAAATTATGGAATTTCTCCATGGGAAGCTGACTCTTGCTGACCTGCTTATAGAAGAGGATAAGAATTAGAAAGTGGATGGTAATTTTTGATTATATGTGGTATGATATATAAAACGATTTAAGGAGGAGAAATCAGTGCCTTTCATCAACTCGAAAGTAAATGTCGCATTATCAGAGGAAGAAAAAGCAGCACTAAAAACAAAGCTTGGACAGGCCATCAGCCTCATTCCCGGTAAATCGGAAAGCTGGCTCATGGTTGGCTTTGAAGATAACTGTTCCCTTTACTTTAAAGGGAATAATAATACAAAGCTAGCTTTTGTGGAAGTAAAGATTTTTGGTCATGCATCAGAACGGGATTACGACAGGCTGACCGCTGAGATCTGTAAAATCTATAAAGATGTGCTGTCCATCGCCCAGGATAAAATTTATGTGAAATATGAAGAAGTGGATCACTGGGGTTGGAACGGAGGAAACTTTTAGCTGCACCAGCTGATTCTTATTCGGGAGGAATGGTTTATGGAGCTTTGGGATGTTTATGATGAAAACCGGGTGGCCACTGGAAAAACCCATGTCCGCGGTGTACCGCTTGGTACAGGAGATTATCACCTTGTGTCGGATATCTGGCTTGTAAATGGAAATCAGGAAATTTTGCTCACCAAAAGGCATCCGGATAAGCCTTACGGCCTTATGTGGGAATGCTCCGGGGGCTCTGTCCTTGCGGGTGAAACCAGCATAGAAGGAGCCCTTCGGGAGCTTTCAGAAGAGGTTGGGATCCGGGCGGAAAAAGAGCAGCTCATCCTGATTCATACAATCCGTCTGAAAGAGCGGTTTGTGGACACTTATATCACCAGACAAAAGGTTACCATAAATGACATAACCATTCAGCAAGAAGAAGTGGTGGATGCGAAGTTTGTTACGTTTGAACAGCTCCATGAAATGTGGAAACAGGGAATCGTAGTTCCTAAATCCCGGTTTCTTCTATATAAAGACAGGATCAGGGAATACATTCAGCCGCCATCATAGGATGACGACGGAATGAGTGAACTCATTTTTCATTTTTATGCGATATTTGTCCTGCACAATGGTCTGATAAATATGGGAGCAGTAAAAATCCTGGCGGAGCATGGACAAGGCTGCTCCGGAAAGAATGAGTCTTGCATCGGCAGTTTTTGTGATGAGAGGGATGCTCCCTCTCTTTTTTATTTCTCCCATAAGAACTGCGGAAGTTTTTTTAAAGCCTAGAACCCGGGCATATGGGGCGTAACCGGCGTTCCGGCCCAAAACAACCTGATGGGTAGTGATTCCAAGGGCGATATGGAGAAGCGCCCGGCTGATCCGAGTATAAGTATATTGCCTTGTTTTTAAGAGGTTGATTTTTTCCTCAAAAGGAAGGAAATCCGGAAGCTGCCTTAAGAGTCTGGCTGCCAGTTCTTCAGAAACGTCGGCATACTTCTCATAGGGAATATCTTCGCAGTCCAATTTAAGCAGGGTAGTATTTAATAAGGCGCTGATATCGTCAGGAAACACAGGAAAACCCTGGGACATCATTTGTTTTACTGAATCCGGCACCTGTATCAGGGAAGACTCCGCCTGCTTCAGGATATCCGGATTTTCATAAATGGCTTTCCGGATTCCCGTTGCAGAACTAAAACCTTCGGAGGCAAGACTGGTATCATGATATCCGTATCCTTTTCTGGATATTGTAACTGGAGTCATTGAACTTTTCTGTCTGTAAAGAGCCTTGCAATATTCGATTCCCAGGATGTTATTTGGGGAGGCCAGAATGGAAGCCTCATCCTCGTTTAAAATCCCGCAGGAAATAAGGGCCAGATTTCTGGCCTGGGGAAAGGTGGCTCCTTTTTTCAGCTCTCTGCGCAGCTCTTTCGTATAAACAGGGGGTTCTGTGGCTAAAATAGAAGCAATACCGGTAAGTTTTTCCACATTACCGCATTCGCTTCCAAAGCAGACACTGCCAACTACTCCCAGATTGTTAAAAAGGGCGATCCCACTGGCCGCAAAATCCTCTGCGCTGCTAGAAGCAAAGACAGACGGAAGCTCGATCACCAAGTCGGCTCCGCAAGACAATGCCATTGCTGTTCTTGTATATTTATCATAGATGGCAGGAGCTCCTCTTTGGACAAAATCCCCGCTCATAGCCACGATGCAATATTCTGCCTGAGAGATTTCCTTGGCTTTCCTGATATGGTAGGCATGTCCATCGTGGAAAGGATTGTATTCAGCGATAATACCAACGGCTAGAGAACTTTTGTTTTTCATGTTAAAAGATATCCTTTTTCATTTTCTTATCCTCTATTATGCGATTGTTTCGCAAAAAATGCAAATTATTTTAACACAACACTTGAAAATTTTAGCGAATCCTCATAGAATAGAGTGAGAATCGGTGAAAAACATCGATTAAAAGAACAGGAGAATAGATAGGTATGAATTTTATCGTTGAAACATCAGCTCGACATGTACATCTAACTCAGGAACATCTTGAGATTTTATTTGGAAACGGCTATGAGTTAACAAAGAAAAAATCTTTATCCCAGCCAGGTCAGTATGCCTGTGAGGAGAGAGTAACCGTTGTTGGTTCCAAGGGCGAGTTTAAAGGAATTTCCATTTTAGGTCCGGTTAGAAAAGCAACTCAGATAGAGCTTTCCGCAACCGATGCCCGTTCCGTTGGAATTGCTGCGCCTTTAAGAGAATCTGGCGACGTTGCCGGCAGCGGTGCATGCAAGATCATTGGACCTGCTGGTGAAATTGAGATAACAGAGGGCGTGATCGTTGCAAAACGTCATATCCATGCAACTCCTGCAGAAGCAGAAAAGCTTGGTGTTAAAGATGGTGAAGTTGTTTCTGTGAAAATAGGCACAGACGGTAGAAGCCTTATTTTCGGAGATGTAGTTGTGCGTGTAAATGAAAATTATGCTTTGGCTATGCACATTGACACAGATGAATCCAACGCAGCAAGCTGTAGCAGAGAACAGTACGGCGAAATTATAAAATAAATGAAGGAGAATCAAAAGAATATGAAAATTTTAGTTATTAACTGCGGAAGCTCTTCCTTAAAGTACCAGCTGATCGATATGGAGAATGAGGGAGTCTTAGCAATAGGCTTATGCGAGAGAATCGGCATTGCCGGTTCCAAGCTGACACACAAGTCAGAAGGCAATGAGGATCTGGTAGTAGAGAAAGAAATGCCGAACCATACCGTTGCTATCAAGCTGGTTTTAAATGCATTGGTTGACCCGAAATACGGTGTAATCAAGGATACCAGTGAAATTTCTGCAGTAGGACACAGGGTTCTTCATGCAGGAACGATTTACAGCGATTCTATCGTAGTAAATGAAGACGTGAAAAAGGTTATCCGTGACTGCTTTGATTTAGGACCTTTGCATAATCCGGCAAACCTGATGGGAATTGAAGCATGTGAGGAGGCCGTACCGGGAGTTCCTAATGTAGCGGTATTTGATACTTCTTTCGGTATGGGTATGCCTGACAAAGCCGGTATGTACGCGATTCCTCATGAATATTATGAGAAATACAGTATTCGCCGTTACGGTTTCCATGGGACAAGCCACAAATTTGTATCCAACGAAGCCTTAACATATTGTGATCTTGATCATAAAAATGGCAAGGTAATCGTATGCCATTTAGGAAACGGAGCCAGCATTTCTGCTTCCATTGGTGGCAAGTGCGTGGATACCAGCATGGGACTGACTCCATTAGAGGGTCTTATCATGGGAACCAGAAGTGGTGACATCGATCCTGCTGTTGTTCAGTTTATCTGCAACAAGGAAGGCAAGAGCGTTAATGAGGTCCTGGATATTTTAAATAAAAAATCCGGTATCCTTGGTATGTCCGGCGGTATTTCCAGCGATTTCCGTGATGTTCAGAAGGCACAGGGAGAAGGTAATCATTTGGCTGATATTGCAATCCAGGCATTTATTTACCGCGTAGCAAAATACATCGGTTCTTATGTAGCAGCAATGAACGGTGTTGACGCTATTGTATTTACTGCAGGTGTTGGCGAGAACGATAAGCCGATCAGAGGTGCGGTTTGCGAATATTTAGGCTATCTTGGTATTTCCATTGATGCAGAAGCCAATAAGGCAAGAGGAAAACGTGTCATGATCTCTACACCAGAATCTAAGGTAAAGGTATGCGTAATTCCTACCAATGAAGAGCTGGCCATTGCAATGGAGACAAAAGCTCTGGTATAATCCGGGATAAAATGGTACATGATGTTGAGTATGGGTTACAGTTCAGCCATACCATTCATAAGTATGGCTGAACTGTTACTTCAAATATGGAAATATTTGTTGACAAATGTTGCACCCATATGTATAATAACATAGGTGCGTATTAGGAGACTAGTATGCTTATTAATTTAACTGAGTTGTTCACCCTTGAAGGGAAAGAGAAAACTTACACACCCGATCTTGATATGAAGGTCTATCACGGGCCAGGCGGTGATTATGAAGTAGTAGATGCAGAACCTGTGCTGCTGCGGATTATGAATCTTGGAGACAAAAAGCTGGTAGTGGAAGGAAAAGCGAAATTAGCTTTGATCATTCCATGTGACCGCTGTTTGGATCCGGTACGTGTTGACCTAAGTTTTGATGTGATCCGTGCTCTTGATTTAAGCGAAACGGATTCGGGAATCGTAGAAGATTTCGAAGAACAACCATTTATTAATGGTTATAATCTGGATGTAGACCAGTTGGTTTGTGATGAACTCATACTGAACCTGCCTATGAAAGTTCTCTGCAGTGAAGACTGCAAGGGAATTTGTAATAGATGTGGAACAAATCTCAATCATGAGACTTGTGACTGCGATATTAGGTCTGCAGACCCTAGAATGGCAGTCATCCAGGATATTTTTAAAAAGTTTAAGGAGGTGTAACCATGTCTATCTGTCCAAAGAACAAATCT
>DEYX01000330.1 GCA_002365025.1 Hungatella sp. UBA3147
GCCTTGATCTCACTGCCGCCTTGCTTTTGAATGGTAAAGATGATTCCGCCAAGGTCTATAAATGGATTTCCTGCCCAGGTGGTCTTTTCAATTACCAGTTCCGGCTTCTCCGGGTTATAAACGTTTACAGTGGAAGGTGTGCTTCCGACTGTAAAGTATCTCCAAAGATCGTTCTCACCGGTATACATGGTAATATAGTTTTTCTGCTGGCCAACGGTCAGGGTTTCCTTTAGCCTATACCGTCCTGCTTTTAAGCCATTGGGTATCTTTACCTGGCCATTGCTTTCCGTGGTATAAGTTCCGATCTTTACATAGCTGTAACTGCCGTTTTCCCACAGATACTGCCAGATTTCAAACTGCACGCCGCTTAAAGGAGTTTTTCCAATGTTGAGAACATTCAGTTCCTCATCGGTTTTTCCAAAGGTACCGGTATCCGGTACGTATCCGTATTTTGCAAGAGTTACCGGATATTGATCCAGCACTGTGTTTATCAGACGGTATTCCTCAGATTTTCCCTGCTCCCAGAAATACTGGGAATCAATGATATCCTTATTTTTCGGAATTGTCACTTTCAGGTAATGAAGGGTACTGTCCATCTGGATCTTGGAAGGCGCATATACCTCTTCCAGTCCAAAGAGAACTTTTACCTCTTCATTCTCAAGTTTGAGGATCCTTTCTATACTCGTTTCATCATATCCCTTGCTTTCAAGCTCAGCCTTAAGTTTCCCCATGCTGATCATCTTGGAAAGGGCATAGCCTGTTTTGTTTTCACTGTCGGATTCCAGACCGGTTTCAACCACTTCCACAGGAAGCAGCTTTTCTTTACTGTCCGGATCCAGAAGCCATATCTGGAATTTAGCCCCGCCTAAAAGAGTTGGCTCTGCATTCGGCTTTCCAGCATCCTTTAACCATTTGTTTAATGCGATCTGGAAATAGTATGCATCAAGACCTCCCGGTCCTTCTCCATGTTGATTTTTCACCACAGCGATTTGTTCATTCCGCCCGTTCTCATATAGGTGAAGCATATCATTATATCCTGAATAACCGGAGTCTTTTGGTGCAAATACTGCTACGATCTGCCTTCCTCCTGGCAGCTGATATCCTGGTGCTGCCTCATCCTCGACTAGCCAGTATACCTTACCGGTTTCCAAAATGGCGGTATCAAATTCTCCAGCCGCCCTGATTCCTGTCTTCGGATTGATCCGGGTGCCGCTCTCATAGCTGTCAACCCTCTCAAACAGGCCTTCATCAGCCAAGTCTTCTAAACGGATTCCTGACAGATCTTTCTCATCCCCCTTCATCTTATAAAGGGTGAATTTAGCTCCGTTAACATTTTCCGCTGAATGAGAAGTTCCATCAAATGCCGTTCCATCACAGGCTTTTAATATATTAAACTGAACCCATGGCTTATAGTTATAAAGTGGATCGGTATTCTGGATTAAAGAGTCCGCTGTTTCTGCAAGATCCTTACCCGTATATTTCACTGCATTGTACGTACCTGCCTCTAAATCTGAAACAAAAAGAGTTTTTGGCGGTTCGCTATTACCTTCTGCCAAAGGTGTTTTATCCATCATATTCAGATCAAAACCAAAGCCGGTCTCTTCCTTAGTGGGAACCCGAACCTCAACCACATAATAGGTATCATTCCGGTTAATATCATAGAAGGTTGCAATTCCGTCATAGGTATTGGTGGTTTCTGTTTTCACGCAGTCTGCTGTGATGCCGTCTGCACTTGCCTTATAGAGGGCCAGTTTTACGTTTCCAAGAACATGATCCACCGGATAGAATTGATAATTCCATCCATCTCTCCAATATTTCTGGGTGCGGATGGTCAGCTTGGGTTCATTCTTAATAACAAGCGGACTTCCGTTTGTATCCCCATTGACCGTAGTAATGACTACGCCTTCCATTAAAGTAGTCGTTAAAATTTCATGGGAAGGCAGATATCCATTCGGCGGTGTTATTTCAGCAATAACATAAGCAATCCTGCTTCCATCGGTGTCGAAGATCTTAAGACTTGTGCTGTCAAAGGTTGCCTGACCGCTCCCGCTGGTAGTTGCCGTCTGAATCGGATTAAGAATGCTGCTTTCCCAATTATTTACATCAAATCCTTCCGCTTTAAAAATACCAAAAACTGCCCCGTTCACAGTGATATCTCTCAAAGCATCTTTTTTGGTGACCGTTACTTTTCCATAATCCTTATAATTCACTAACGGCTTATTCGGACCAGCCAGATAGAGAGCCAGATTCTTTTCGTTGCTTGCAGATGCTGCGGTTATGGTGACCGGTCCATAATAAACATCGGTTCCATGAACCTCATAACCTGGATCACCCGGATGGGCACCTTGTGCTCTCTCAGCATCAGAAAGCAAATAATAAGGATTGATATTACTGCTTGGAACCACTTCTTTAAAGTAATACGTTCCAGGAGCAAGCTGAGTTGAAGCACTGGAATTCAAACTGCCTGCAATTGTAAAGTCACTACCGTTCTTTACATAGACCTCAAATGGTATTACTGCATTTTGATTTGCCGTTCCGTTTGCATCGTATTGTGTCTTCTTGATGGAAACGGATTTATGTGGCTTATTTTCAAAGATCCGGCGAGTCTCCATGTTTCCCTGGGAAAACCATCGTTCCAGATCTGCTTTTAGAACAGGCCCATTTGGAGTTGTGATCTTAATGTCATTCCCTTTTACAAAATTAACAGGAGCCAATATTTCTTCAATGATATAGTCTGTTCCGGGATCAAGAATAACATATGTCCCCTCATTGGATACCGCACCGTTAAAAATCACTGTTTGATCGGCATCTCTTGTAATTTTAAATTGTGCTGTTATCGGATTTTTATTATCTGTGATATCAACCTTATAAAGCCAGTAAGGAATCTTCTGAGGAATGTTATAGGCCTTTACGGTCGTATCACTTTCTCTGGTTACCTTATAAGGACCGATGAAAACCTTATCCTCCGAAGTAACCGTCTTCGCAGAATCCTCTGGTTCCAGCCTTCCGCTGCTGTTAATCTCAGACCAATAGTATTCCTTTGTTACATCAAGGCCTTTTACGAGAATTTCTCCTTTGCCATCTGTTGTATAAACTTTTTGTGGCAATACTTCAGTAAAGTCATTCCCAACTTTATAATATAGGTTAAACTGGAATCCACTTTTTGAAGCATTCTTATTTAAGCTATTGCTGTTAATGGACCAGGATTCCTTTTTAAGTTTTAAGGTACCGCCCTTATTATTTTTCAAATCTACCTGAGTCATCTTTAAGGCTTCGAGATTAAAGGTCTTATTAATGTAAGTCTTATTCTCCTTTGTTTCCTGTGAAAAACCGTCTTTGTTTTCATTTCCGTCGGAATATCCTTCAGGAACTTCTTCAACGACGCGGTACTCAATTAATTTGCCGCTTCCATCAAAAACCGGAAGTGCCGCAGTAAACTGGCTTGCGTTATCAAGAGAGTATTTGGTTTTGAAGCCAACACTCACTTTTTTCCATGTTCCCTCCACATTCTCCTCAAACCAGAACTTATTGTCAAAGTCTCCTCTGTAGGCACCGGGTACTTTTATATAATCACCCTTATCATCCTGCATCCACTTTGTTACATTTACCTTTGCTTCATTTAATGTGTTGACAAGGATGTTATTCCCGGTTTTTACAGGTGATGTCTTACCGGCCTCTACGATCACTTGATAATCATGATTGTCAATGATATAACCATTGGCACTTTTTTCTCTCACAATATAATCGCCAGGCGTAACAGGCTTAAACAACACATATCCCTTGTTATCTGATTTTACGGTTTTAACCTCTGAAAGACTTCCATCTTCATTTTTCTGATAAAGAGTGAATTCTGCTCCATCCAAAGCTGCTAAATTTGTTTCAATAAGATTTACACTGATCCAGGAACGGGCCTTCTTATAAAACTCAATCGCTCCTTTTCCAATGACTTCGTTTACTACCGTGATCTCTGCTTTTTCATCAGCCTTTAAGGTAACTTTAATATCATCTCCACTTACAACGGCATTTGTTCCCACCTTTGCAAAACTGAATTGGGTTCCAACAGGATTTGACTTCTCTTTGATCACATAGGTTCCCGGATCCACCTGAATCTGGATACAGCCATCGTCCCCCGTCTCGTAGAATCCGCTTTCCGTCTCTTCGTTTGAAGGATTGACTGCAATGTTATTATTGTTGATTTTCTGACTATGACTGTCTATAACCGTATAATTGTCATAAGGCGTTTGGCTGTTGTCAGAATCCAGGGAATAGATCTCGAAACCAGCCATCCCAGGATATTCTTTTTCCATGGCCAAGTCATATTTCCGGGTAAAGCCAAGGCCCTCGTCAATTTCTTTCTTTATCTTGATAACTGCAGGCTTATTGACTTCATGGACCGCAACATTCACATCAGAATCTTCTGTCACCTGCTGTTCTGCTCCTAACTTCACATATTCCAGATGAGCCTTATTATTTATGGTAAATACGGACATGTTCTCTGCACGCTCATCATTGTATTTCAGCAAAAACGGTTCATAGGGATAGCGGGCGGTTACCAGATAGGAGCTGTAGGTAGGTGCCTGATCCGATACATAAATGTGGTCTGCTTCGTTTTGTCCCTGGGTTTTAAATTGATCAATGGTAATGGACCCATCCTCGTTATTAATCACATGGACAGCAGATCCGTCTCCCCATGTGGCTGTTACGGAGACAGGCTTCATGGCCTCAGGTGCATGTTCCGTAAGGATCTTAAGGGAGTCTGTAATCTTAAAAGAATCCTCCTCAAAACCGGTACGGCCATAGGTCTGGTAAATCGTTCCGCCCGGCTGTCTGGATATATCGCCTGAGCTTCCATACATACCTACTTCAATCAGATAGGTAATGTCCACAAATTCAGGGTTTTCTGCGCTGTCTCTTACCACCGTATAAGAGTTATCCGCAGGGCTTACACTCTTTTTAATATGCCATGCATCATCGGATACAAGAGTCATTGTGGTATCCGCCGGCTGTTCCGCATAAGTTATTGTTTCAATATTTCCCGGATAAGTCACATGTTCCTTATCTGTCTTATCCGCTACCTTAACGTCAGCATAGAAAACCACACTGTCCTGAGGCAGTGTAAATTCCTCACCAACCGCTCTTTTTCCATTTCCGTCAATATAGGCATTCATGGTTATACTGTCTGATTTGCCTGGACGGATCACATTCTGCACATCTCCCACGCTGATTTCATAAACTTTTCCCTCACCATCAGAAGATACCAGTTTCACTTTTCCGGGCTGCTCTTCTATGGCAATGCCGTCAGGAACCGTAAAGAAGATTTTTGCATTCTCATAGAAATCAAACAAAGAAAGCTTTCCTCCTGCAGCATATTCGTACAGAGGTGCTGCCTGCATGGTATAAGTGATCGTATAGGTATATAAAATTCCTGCCTTTATGGAACCGGTTTTGCTTTGAGAAAGATTTACTTCAACCGCTTCCTTCTTATCCGCAGCATCTGGTCCATAATAAGCCAGAGCCGTTTCATAAGGACTTAGCTTTCCTTCAATGTCCACCTCGGTATTTAACAGGGTTATTCCATAACTGTGGACTACCATTCCAAAGGATGGCTGGCTGAGAAAAGAGAATAAATTTATCTTCCTATCCTCTCCATTTAAGGTGGCCATATCTGTTCCCATCAGGGCTGCCCGTTCCTCTTCAGACAGGATCTTCGTATCCCCTACAGAAACAAGATCAGCATCTTCGCTGCCGGAATCACCCATGTCTGCTTCTGAAGCTGTTGCCTGTGTATTTTCAAAACTGAAAAGCACAGGGACTTCATGCCTTGATACTGAGAAATCATTAATACTCAGGCTGCTTACAGAAAATTCTTCCCCGGATCCTTCCGGACTAGAATCTTCCTCTTTGACTGCATTCTCTGGTTTTTCTGCGGCTTCCCTGGAATGCTCTTCCGCTTTAGATTCTTTCCCATCTTCTGTCTGGCTTTGTGTTTCTTCAGCCGGCTCCGAAAGATTCTTATCAGCCTCACTGCTTTCCTGTGCCTCGGTTTTCTGGCTCTCGGTTTCCTGGTTCTCGGTTTCCTGGTTCTCGGTTTCTTCCGCATCCGTCTCCTGAACCTTGGTCTCTTCCTCTGTTACAGCAACTGTTTCCTTGATCCCGGCACTTCCGGAACTCCCAGAGCCTCCGGATTGTTTCCCGGTTGAGGATGGCTGTTCGGAAGTCTTTGTACGTTCCCCTATCACTGCAAATTCTTCCATCTGAGCGTCTGTGATCATTAAATCATCACCAATGATCCGCAGCCTGAATTCACAATCCCGGTCCTTATAACCGTTGACACCAATGATCTGAATATTCTTTAAGAATGATTCCTGCCTGATCCGATCAGATTTATCGGCTTCGAAAAATGGTTCTCCCTCCAAGGTATCAGATACCACCACCAGATACATGGCTTTTCCAATCTTTTTCTGGAGCACCAGAGTCTTACCCTCCAGTTCTTCATACAATTTTCCTATGACCAGATTCTTTTGATCCCCTTCAAAAGGGATTAAATCTTCCTTTAATTCCGGTCTTCTGTCATAATCTTTTTTAAGAACCTTTTCAATGGCTGACTGGGTGACTTGGACATCAATAATCCTTGCCGCTTCGGATGGAGTTGCTTCCGACGGAGATGCTTTCCCTGCATTGAATGAAGATTCACTTCTTCGCGCTGTAGTCTCAGAGGCATATGCGGTAGTAACTGTAAGCTGTGATATATTTCCGGAAACAATCGCAGCTGTCAGCAACCAGGCAATTACCCTTTTTAAGCGATGCACATTTTTCACTGCACCATTCATACTCTAACCTCCTTTTTACTTCTATCTTCATGAAATAATCTATTGATAAGCCAAAAGCTGTATTTTCTATTTATTCAGTATATAATCCGTTGGTTACAATCTGGTTATATTATCCTGGTTTTCAAAAAAAATCTTTGTAACCATTTTTGATTGTTAACCTTTTTAAATTATTGGTTGACAATTGATTCAGCATGTGTTACCATGCCAATAGAATTTTATACCAGATAAGGGAGCATGATCTTATGAATACAGCAAAATCGTTTCAAACAAAGAGCTCAACCGCAAACCGGATAACGACAAAGGAACTGGTCCTGGCCGGTATGTTTGCGGCTGTTCTTGCCGTAATTTCCCAACTATCTATCCCTATGCCAACAGGTGTTCCCATTACCATCCAGATCTTTGGAGTGGCACTAATAGGAACCGTGTTAGGGTGGAAGCTGGGCTTTTTAGCAACTCTGATTTACCTCCTCTTAGGCGCCGTGGGCCTGCCGGTCTTTTCAAACTTTCGCGGAGGCATCCAATTCTTGCTGGATCTTACCGGCGGTTACAAATGGGGCTGGCTGATTATGGTGCTCCTCTGCGGCATCAGGCCGAAAACCGGCAGCAAGCCACTAAACACAATCCTTATATTTCTCCTTCCGATTCTTGGTACTCTCCTGGATGAAGCCATCGGAGGCCTTCAATGGGCAGCATTATCCGGAGATATGTCGGTATCAGCCGTATTTTCCTATTCCATAGTGGCATTTGTTCCCAAGGACATTATACTTACAGTGATTGCTGTTATCACCGGAATTCCTATTCGAAAAGCTGTATCACAGCAATGATAAAGATTCTGACCGGCCGGCGCCTATAAAAGCGCCGGCTTTTTAACGTTAACATTCCCTTATGTCTTGACAGGAAACATTTTGAAACTTAAAATAGTTACATTGCCTCAACATAAATAATCAGAAAGGAAGTTCAGTTTCCATTTGGCTCACTGAACGGTGTACTTAAAGATGATTCAGGATATTTCCCCCAATGTTTTCCATAACGAATTTCATATAAAATCACCTGGCCTAGACAGCTATTTTCTTTATTTCCAGGATGGCCGTCTCCTCCTTGATCACAGGACTTCCAAAAGAATCCCTCAATTTGAAGA
>DEYX01000332.1 GCA_002365025.1 Hungatella sp. UBA3147
GCATATAAGGATCCCACCACCCCGGTAGCAAACCTTATATTTTCCCTGGTAAGTTCTACATTATGATGCTTCTTCTGCCATGCAAAGAAAGAATCAAAAAACGCCTCCTCCACTGTGCCATAGCCAAACACGCCGTGCTCCACGCGCTTCACCAGAGCCTCCCTTACTGCTTTCGGCGACTGGATCTCCATATCGGCAACCCAGAGGGGAAGCAGGTCCGCATCACCAAAAATTTCCTTGAGTGAGTCCCACTTTAATGTACCTGTTCCCCGCCGTTCCACACAATTTTCCCTACAGAACTTCTCAATGTCCATGAAAATACCATCCTTTTCGTTGTATAAGCAAGTTATTGCAAAATATAGTTCACCAACTGAACTATATTATAAAATACTTAGTATATATTGTCAATATATTTTTAATACATTTTTAATAATTAGGGCATTTTTCACATAAATTATTTACTTTTTATTTTTTATGGTTTATTCACTTAACAATATTTACTGTTTTGTTTGAAATAATATATTGAAGCCCTATTCTATATATGGTACTATTACATGTACGAACATCATCAATTGGAACAGGAGCATTTATATGAGTCATATTTCAGATATAAACAGCGCATATCAAAAGTTGAATGCACGGGCAGATACCTTGTATGAATTTATCATCTTATATCACAATTACATCTATGCCCATCATACATATGAGAATGAAAACTTTAACATGATGGAGATACACACCCTTACCTACATTGACGACTCCCCCGGGATTACTGCCACTGAGCTGTCAAAGATATGGCACAAAAGCAAAAGTGCCATTTCCCAGGTCATCAAGAAGCTGGTCGACTCCGGATTTGTAGAAAAACGCTACAAGGAGAATAATGAAAAATCCGTATGCTTATACGTAACAGAAAAAGGGCAGAGACTTTCCTCGGTTCACAAAGCTTACGATGTAGCAGACATCACACAGACCACCTCCTATCTGATCGAACAGTGTGGTGAGTCAGACCTAGACGCCTTTTACCGGATTATTGAGAAGTATAATGAACTTCTGAAATCTGATCTGGAATCATAGGCATATCAACTGTCAATTATATAGGAACAACAAAAAAGCTGCAAGATCTATACCGTATGGTCAGATTGAGCAGCTTTTCTGATATATTGCGTTCTTTATCGTATTTTAAACATCAAAAGGGACCGTGTCGAAATTAAAAATCTTTACAACTATTATATATCTTCAATCTTATAAATTAACTCAGCCATACATTCTGCATTCCCTTTATCTTCCACGCAAGAATAGTGATCCCCAGGAGTTTTAATTATTTTAAATTCATCTATCGCAAGATTTTTCCATGTTTCCAATACCATGTTTTTAAATCCACCCTCACCTTCCTGTGCATAAAAGTAATTGATCACGCCAAAATATGGACATATATCATAATGCATTGCATCAAACGTGGTAATGCAAACCCGATATAAACTTTTAATCATTTCCATTGGCATTTCAGTACCCGTATTTTTTTCGCAGAGTTTTGCATACAGTTTAAATCTGCGCTCTTTTTCCATTCCAGAAATCTTCCGGAAAAATTCCCCCAGCTTTTCCTCTTCAACAGATCCGGATATATGCTCAAGAAATCCTGGTTTTATTACTGTTTTTTTCATAGCTTCCCTGACAATGATCTGCTCATACAGTTGAGGACTTGGCATATTAATATCGGCAAATGAAACAGGTATATTATCCAAAAACATCATCTCCATCAGTAATTCATCTTCTACAATAAATCCGGCTGGCAATAACAGACTATCTAAAATGGAAAGACTGCTTACTGTGATTCTTCCGTCCTCGTTAAGACGGTTCGCAACTTCAAGGCCCAATACTCCGCCAAAACAATATCCAATCAACTGAACTTCTTTCACACCATATTCCGCAATAAGCTTCGCATATTCCCTGGATAGAGCAGGGATTAACTGTGAAGATTTCATAGCACAATATTTTTCAACGTCTTTGATTCCAATACCAATGACTTTTTTATGATCAAGTTCAATTAGCCGGCTGGCCAGATAATAAAAACGATTATACGATCCTAATGCTCCATGGAAAATAACCCTAAGCCCATTATTTAGGTCTCCGCCATAATCTCTGACAAACGCAATTTCAGTATCTTTAACCTTTTCTTTTGTAATACTCTCCTTTGGTGTCTTAGTGATAACTTCATGTTCGATATAACTGGCTAAGGCTAAAATCGTTGGCTTATATATCATTTCCCTAAGCAGGGCATCAAAAGGTATCATATTTGTAGTCCTCTCCCTGATTTTCGTTGCCATCTGTGCAAGGATTAATGAATCTGCACCCAGGTCATAAAAATTATCTTCCACCCTTATATCGATGCCGGAGGTAATTTCCTTCCATATATGAATCAGGCTATTTTGCAGGTCACTTACTTCGCCCAAATAAGTTTCTTTACTTATGATAGTTTTCCGCCTTTGAATGAGCATATCCCGTATCTGCTTCCGGTCAAGTTTACCATTGGAGGTCAAAGGAAAATTCTCAGCCAACATCACTTCAGATGGCACCATGTAGCCCGGTAAAACCTCTGCTAAATATCTTTTCAGTTTCTCCATGGAATTATCTTCCCTATTTCGTTCTTTCACAAATGCGATTATTTCTGTTCTCTCATCATTTAGAATAACGAGGGCTTGTGATACATTGGCATGCTGTTCTAAGATATGCTGGATTTCTCCAAGCTCAATCCGATGGCCATGCAGTTTGACTTGATGATCATTCCTGCCTCGAAACTCAATCTCTCCATTTGGCAGATAACACCCTATATCACCCGTACGATAACATTTCCCATAGTTACTATCTGTCACGAACTTTTCCTTTGTCAATTCAGTGTCATTATAATATCCATCTGCCAATCCTTTGCCAAAGATGACCAGCTCCCCTGTTACGTAAACCGGACATGTACGGCCTTTATGGTCCAGCACTGTCAATCCCTGATTTGACAATGGTTTTCCATAAGGGATACTGCCTCTTTTTGCCTCATCCCGATCACATTCATGATAAATCGACCAGATCGCCGCTTCTGTTGCTCCTCCCAGACTGATGATCCTGGTGTCAAATGCAAACTTCCATATCTCATCCGGCATACTCACAGGTATCCAGTCTCCGGACAGCAATACAGCCTTAAATGGCATTTTAACCTCTTTGTCCTTTAAATAACCAAGCAGCATCTGCATAAATGCAGGAACTGTATTCCACACGGTAATTCCATACTGCAATATGATTTCCAACCAGCAGGATGGATCCATATAGCGTGAAACGGATGGATAAATCAAAGTCCCTCCACAGGAAAGCATACCAAATATATCATACACAGATAAATCAAAATTCAATTTAGACAAACCCAAAACCGAATCCTGAGCCGTTATAGAAAACCTTTTATTAATATCATCAATCGTATTAAATGCTGCTTCATGAGATATCGCCACCCCTTTCGGAATACCAGTTGTTCCGGAGGTATATATGATATAGGCCACTTCATCTGTGCCTGCCCTTCGGATTATGGTTTCATCAACTCCATCAGGTGCTTCATCTGCATTTATCAATATTATTCTGTCTGGAACATCTGGATCATGCTCCGAAAGAGATACGATTGCCTTAACATCAGCCGTCTCTTCCATCTTCTTCTGCCGCTGCACCGGCTGCTCAATGTCAATCGGAATATAAGTGCAGCCTGCATAAAGAATTCCCATAGCTGCTGCCGCCTGATACCTCCCTTTTTTCATCAGGATTGCCACATTGCTTCCTGTCTCTATGCCTTTATCCTGCAGCAGCCTGGCAATGCCCAAAGCCGTATCATGCAATTGTGCATATGTAAATTTCCCATCGGAATCAATTACTGCTATTTTTTCTGGTTGCTTATGGACATTTATTACAAACCGGTCATATAAAGTTTCAGAAGGGATTAGAGCAGCCGTACCATTTGTATCATCAATTAACGTCTGCTGCCACATTGGCAATGGCACATCAGAAACACTGGTCCACAACTCAATCTTATCCGCCAGCTCCACCAAACGCTCTTCAAATGCCCGAAACATATCCGGAATCAATCCATCCGGAAATACACCTTCTCTCACATCCCAGTCGGCCTGAAGACCATATGCTCCATCCATTACCTGGCAGTCAATAAAAACCTGTGGTGTC
>DEYX01000338.1:0-496 GCA_002365025.1 Hungatella sp. UBA3147
AAGCGGAAGCTTGAAAAACCCTGTTACTGTGGATTCAGCGACGGCGGGATTATTGGGATTCTTGCAGCCGTCCGGTATCCGGAGCTTTTTTCAAAGCTGGTGTTATGCGGTGCCAATGCTTATCCTCAGGGTTTAAAATGGTACTGGCTAAAATTATTCGCTCTGCTGGAAGCCATAAATCATGATCCAAAGCTTTTAATGATGCTCAAAGAACCCCAGATAACGGTCAAAGAGCTGGAGAGCATCCCTGTTCCGGTCCTTCTTCTGGCAGGTGAACGGGATATGGTCCGTGAATCCCATACCCGTTATCTTGCCTCAAAAATTAAAGGAAGCTGCCTAAAAATCCTTCCTGGAGAAGGGCATGGAAGTTATATCATACACAGTAGGAAACTTTATTATTTCATGAAGAAATTTCTTGAACGACCAATTCCGAGAGAAGAATAAAGGTCAAGCGGATATCCGCGATCCGCGACCCTACTTGCTCACGGCGTGCCCC
>DEYX01000338.1:589-4612 GCA_002365025.1 Hungatella sp. UBA3147
CCATCGGGCATAACCGAATAGCTGCAATCGCAGCTTGTCAGGTGGAGATTGTACTCCACCTGACACAAGCAAGTCCCCGCTCATCACTTAATGCTTTTTTTATTTGAAGTGGGGCTTACTTGATTCGGTAAAATAAAACAGGGGTGTAAAGAAAAAACACTTGACACCTTATAAAAAATATTGTATGATATCCCAGGTGATGATATGGAGAGGATTGCAAGACAGGTCTTATTATATGATTTCTACGGCGCTCTTTTAACAGAGCATCAGAGGCATATCTACGAAGATGTGGTTTTTTACGACCTTTCTTTAAGTGAGATAGCAGAAGAACAGGGAATCAGCCGTCAGGGTGTCCATGACCTTATTAAACGGTGCAATAAAATCCTGGAAGATTATGAAGAAAAACTTCATCTGGTAAAAAAGTTTGAGCAGACAAAAAAACTGGCCAGAGAGATCCAGAGTTTGACAAAAGAGTTTGCCGGTACGAACGATATAAATCTGATCCATCGCATTGAGGAGATATCGGGCGAAATCATCGAGCTGGAAGCTCATTAGGAGGGCGTTAGATGGCTTTTGAGAGCTTATCCGATAAATTACAGAATGTATTTAAGAGCTTAAGAGGCAAAGGACGTTTGTCCGAAGCCGATGTGAAAACAGCCCTTAAAGAAGTGAAGATGGCTTTACTGGAAGCCGATGTAAGCTTTAAGGTTGTTAAACAGTTTATAAGCGCTGTACAGGAGCGGGCAATTGGACAGGATGTCCAGAACAGTCTGACTCCCGGACAGATGGTGATAAAGATTGTAAATGAAGAACTGGTAAAGCTGATGGGATCTGAGACGACTGAAATTTCGTTAAAGCCTGCCAGCGATATGACCATCATCCTGATGGCTGGTCTTCAGGGTGCCGGTAAAACGACAACCACTGCCAAAATTGCCGGAAAGCTTAAGGCAAAGGGCAGGAAGCCGCTTCTCGTTGCTTGTGACGTTTACCGTCCGGCTGCCATCAAGCAGCTGCAGATCAACGGGGAAAAGCAGGGTGTTCCCGTTTTCTCCATGGGAGAAAACCATAAACCGGCAGATATTGCTAAGGCTGCTGTTGCTTATGCGGCAAAGAATGACCAGAATGTGATCATTCTGGATACGGCAGGCCGTCTTCATATTGATGAAGACATGATGAACGAGCTGATTGAAATTAAAGATGCGGTAGATGTTCATCAGACGATATTAGTAGTGGATGCCATGACAGGACAAGATGCGGTAAATGTAGCAGGAATGTTCAACGACAAAATTGGCATTGACGGCGTTATCATTACCAAGCTGGATGGTGATACCAGGGGTGGTGCAGCCCTCTCGATCCGTGCAGTAACCGGTAAACCGGTTCTGTATGTAGGTATGGGAGAAAAACTTTCCGATTTGGAGCAGTTTTATCCGGACCGTATGGCTTCCAGAATTCTTGGTATGGGCGATATCCTTTCGCTTATTGAAAAGGCCGAAACCCAGGTTGATGAAGAGAAAGCAAAAGAGTTGTCTCAAAAGCTCCGCAAGGCAGAATTTGATTACAATGACTTTCTGGACCAGATGAACCAGGTAAAGAAAATGGGCGGCATGGCAAGCATATTAAGCATGATGCCAGGCATGGGCCAGATGAAGGATATGGATTTTGATGAAAAAGCCATGGACCGGGTGGAAGCGATCATTCTTTCCATGACAAACAAAGAACGGTTGAATCCTGAGCTTATGAAAAATGCTTCCAGAAAGCAGCGTGTAGCAAAGGGTGCGGGCGTGGATATCACAGAAGTAAACCGCATAGTCAAGCAGTTTGATCAGATGAAGAAGATGATGAAACAGCTTCCCGGCATGATGGGCGGCGGAAAACGTCACGGCGGTTTGTTCGGCAAGATGAAGTTACCGTTTTAGTTTATTCTTTTACGTTAGCAAAGCAGATTTCTGCGTTCGCTATAAATTAGTTTCAGAATCCAAGATTTAAGGAGGTGAATTTCAAAATGGCAGTAAAAATGAGATTAAAAAGAATGGGTCAGAAAAAGGCTCCTTTCTATAGAATTGTAGTTGCAGATTCCAGATCTCCAAGAGATGGCAGATTCATCGAAGAGGTTGGTTACTATGATCCTACCACAGAACCAAGCGTAATCAAGTTTAACGAAGAGAACGCAAAGAAGTGGTTAACTGCAGGTGCTCAGCCAACTGAAGTTGTAAGCAAGCTTTTAAAGATCGCCGGTATCCAGTAGTGAGAGGTGAAGCATATGAAGGAATTAGTAGAAGTAATTGCAAGAGCACTGGTTGATAACCCGGATCAGGTTGTTGTTACTGAAACCGTTAAAGACGATGAGATAATCCTTGAACTTACGGTTGCACCTTCCGACATGGGTAAGGTAATTGGCAAGCAGGGCAGAATCGCTAAAGCTATCCGCTCTGTTGTAAAAGCAGCAGCTTCCAAAGAAGACAAAAAGGTTACTGTAGAAATCCAGTAACCGTAAAAGACCGCCGGCCTGTCGGGACGACGGTCCTTTTGGTATTATTTTCTTTGTGCAAATGCTTAAAAATAAGCCGGATAGTGATATCCGGTTTCTTTGACATGATTCGATGAGCAAAGGGAAGCAGATTTCCTTTGCATAATATGGAGAGACAGATGGATAATTTGTTAAGAGTTGGCGTAATTTCATCCACTCACGGGGTGAGAGGAGAAGTAAAGGTTTATCCAACCACAGACGATGTAAATCGTTTTAAAAGTCTAAAGAATGTAATTCTGGATACCGGCCGGGAACATATGGATCTTGAAATCCAGGGAGTAAAGTTTTTTAAGAATATGGTGATCCTTAAGTTCAAAGGATATGATTCCATTGATGACATTGAAAAATATAAAGGAAAAGATCTGCTCATAACCAGGGACCAAGCGGTAGTGCTGGGACCGGATGAAAATTTCATTGTTGACTTAATTGGACTTCGCGTAGTAACTGAGGATGGAGAAGAATTTGGAACCCTTACCGATGTGATCAAGACCGGAGCCAATGATGTCTATGAAGTAAAGACGGCAGAAGGGAAGGAAGTCCTGCTTCCGGCAATTAAGGAATGCGTGTTAAATGTGGATTTAACAGAAGGAACTGTTACTGTTCACATCATGGATGGACTTCTGGATTAAGATAGAGGAGTGGAAATAGACAATGAATTATCACATATTAACCCTGTTTCCTGAGATGGTCCTAAACGGCCTCCACACCAGCATTATCGGGAGAGCGGCGGAAAAGGGCCTGCTCTCTATTGAAGCCATAGATATCCGGGAATATTCAACGGACAAGCACCGCCATGTGGATGATTATCCATATGGCGGCGGAGCCGGAATGGTCATGCAGCCGATGCCTATCTGTGACGCCTATGATGATTTGTGTGAGAAAATAGGGAAAAAGCCCCGGGTTATCTACATGACTCCCCAGGGGAGGGTTTTTAACCAGAGAATTGCGGAGGAGCTGGCAAAGGAAGAAGACCTTGTTTTCCTGTGCGGCCATTATGAAGGAATTGATGAGAGGGCTTTGGAACTTGTTGCCACGGATTATCTTTCCATCGGTGACTATGTGCTGACAGGAGGAGAGCTTCCGGCCATGGTTATGATTGACTGCATTTCCCGGCTGATTCCAGGGGTCTTAAACAACGATACCTCTGCAGAATTTGAATCCTTCCACGACAATCTTCTGGAATATCCCCAGTATACCAGGCCGGAAGAGTACAGGGGACTCCGGGTTCCTGATATCCTTTTATCCGGTCATCATAAGAATATTGATACCTGGAGAAGGGAACAATCCATTAAACGGACCCTGGAACGCAGGCCGGATCTTTTGGCGGATGCCAGTCTGTCTAAAAAAGAAGCGGAATATTTAAAAAAGCTTGAAGATGAGCAGGAAATACGGGAATAATATAACCGAATAGCAGCTATCGCTGCTATTCGGTTATGCCCGATGGAGCGGGGCACGCCGTGAGCAAGTAGCAAAGCGGATTGCGAATATCCGCTTGA
>DEYX01000161.1 GCA_002365025.1 Hungatella sp. UBA3147
CAAGATTAAACCGGCTTTCCGGTGTCCGGACAAACAAAGGCCTTCCCTCCTCAAAATGGGTGATATGCTCTCCGGACAAATAGCCGTAGGAAAGCATACCTCCCCCATCTTTGTCTCCTTCCAGGGCCTTCTGGTAAAGAGTGGAAAACAGGGTATTCCTGTCTATTTTCATTCCAGCCGCATCCGCAAATTCCTCAAACAGGGAAACCCAGGCGTTTAAATCTGAGGTACAGTTGTTGCAGTGAACCATTGCTACTGCATCGCCGGCTGGAGTGGTGACTATATCGATTTCCGGATAAACTCTGGAAAGCTCTTTTTCCAGTACCACCATGGCGAACACACTGGTTCCGGCGGATACATTGCCGGTTCTTCTTGCCACGCTGTTGGTAGCCGTCATCCCTGTCCCGGCATCACCTTCCGGCGGGCAAAGGGGTATTCCAGGCTTTAAATTCCCGCTGGCATCAAGAAGCCGTGCCCCTTCTTCGGTCAGGGTCCCTGCCCTCTCTCCTGCGGTCAGCACCCTTGGCATAATATCCCGGAGCTTCCAGGGGAACTGCCAGGGTGCAACCAGCTCATCAAACTGTTCTATCATACGCTCATGAAAATCCTTTGCAGCGCAGTCCACGGGAAACATCCCTGCACAGTCTCCGATGCCAAGGACCCGCTCTCCCGTCAGCTTCCAGTGGACATAGCCTTCCAGGGTAACCAGGTAATCAATTTCCTGCACATGCTCTTCCTTGTTAAGGATTGCCTGATAGAGGTGGGCAATGCTCCATCTCTGGGGGATTTGAAAGGAGAACAGCTCCGTCAGCTTTTCCGAAGCCTCTTCTGTCATGGTATTTCTCCAGGTCCTAAAAGGCACCAGCAGCTTCCTCTCCTTGTCAAATGCCATATATCCATGCATCATGGCTGAAAAACAGATAGCTCCAATGGTGGTAAGAGTCTCCCCATGCCGCTCTTTTACCTCCTTTGCCATGTTTTTATAACTTTCCCTTACTCCCTCCCAGATATCCGGTATGGAATAGGTCCAGACGCCGTCTACATACTGGTTTTCCCAGTCATAGCTGCCGGAAGCAATGGGATTATGTTCTTCATCTACCAGTACGGCTTTAATTCGCGTGGAGCCAAGCTCTATTCCCAGAGCGGTTCTCCCTTCCCGGATCGCTGCCCCTATTTGTTTTTCCATCATTTGAAACCCCTCCTGAATTATGTCCGCCCTTTTTCCTAAAGGGCGGCCCCTGTTATTTAGTTAACGATACGCCATAGAATTCCATCTCAATTCATTTTTCAAATCCCTGATGGTGGTTTTTTCATCAATGAAAACAGCTTCAATTCCCATAGCTTCTGCCCAGTCACCCATCTGTTCTGCCGACAGATCATAGGTAAAGGCCGTATGGTGGGCGCCGCCGGCTAAAATCCAGCTCTCCGCTCCTGTGGTAAGGTTTGGCTCAGGTGTCCAGAATGCAGTGGCAACCGGAAGCTTTGGCATGGTCTTTTCCGTCTTTTTACAATTTACAGTGTTGATAATCAAGCGAAAACGGCTGCCCAGATCAATCAGGGATGTTGCTATCCCCTTTCCTTCCTTTGCAGTAAATACAAGGCGTGCAGGTGCTTCCCTCTCTCCCATGGACAGCGGATTTACCCTGATGCCTACTGTTCCATCCGCGATGGTAGGGCAAACCTCCAGCATGTGGGCCTGTAAGATCCCTTCTTTACCGGGAACCAGGTTGTAGGTGTAATCCTCCATAAAGGAAGTCCCCTTTGCATCCTTTGCCCCTTCGGTCATGATCTTCATCAGGCGGACCATGGCAGCTGTCTTCCAGTCTCCTTCCCCCCCGAAGCCATAGCCCTTTTCCATCAGGCGCTGGATGGCAAGGCCGGGAAGCTGCTTTAATGAGCCTAAATCCCCAAAATGAGTGACTATTGCCTGATAATCCTTTTCCTTTAAAAACCGTTCAAAGCCAATCTCGATCTGCGCCTGAACCGCCACATGGGCCTTAAACTCCACATGGTCCATGCCTTCCGTTAAAATTTCGTATCTGCTGTAATATTCCTCCACCAGGGAAGAGATATCACCTGCTGCCACACCCTTTACATAATCTGCGATTTCATTGACTGGATAGGCATCGATCTCCCAACCGAATTTCATCTGGGCCTCTACCTTATCCCCTTCAGTAACCGCCACGTTTCTCATATTATCCGCAACCCGGACCACGCGGATATGGCTGCTTTCCATAATTCCCACCGCAGTCCGCATCCAGGAACCGATCCGCCTCTGGACTCCTTCCTCATCCCAATGACCTGCGATCACCTTTCTCGGAATCCCCATTCTGGTGACCATATGCCCGAATTCCCGGTCGCCGTGGGCCGACTGGTTCTCATTCATGAAATCCATATCAATGGTATCGTAGGGAATCTCCCGGTTAAACTGGGTGTGCAGATGAAGCAAAGGTTTCCGGTACTCCTGAAGCCCTAAGATCCAGGACTTAGCAGGAGAAAAGGTATGCATCCAGGTAATCACGCCGGCACAGGACTCATCGCTGTTAGCCTCATGAAACAGCCTGCGTATGGAGGTATTATCAATCAGCACCGGTTTTAAAACCACCTCATAGGGAAGAGCACCGGATGCGTTCAGTCTTTCCGTGATGATACGTGAATGTTCCGCAACATTTCTTAAGCATTCCTCACCGTAAAGATCCTGAGAGCCTGTTGCAAACCAAAATTTATATTCTTTTTTCACCATGTTTTATTGTCCCTCTCTTTCTTTATTTTCCAAGCCTGATCACATTCCAAGACGCCTTGTGCAAGGTGCTTGTCATGGTACCGCCATCCAGTGCAGACTGACTGGTTTGCTTTGGGGCCACCCGTTGGCAAAAAGGCCCGTTCTCTGCTTTCAGATCATCGCTTTCCAAAACCACATGCTCCAGAACCCGGTATCCTTCAAAGCTCCTCACATCCACAGTCAACTCCGCATCCTTTTTAAGATCCCTGTTCACCGCAAAAATGGTCACTTCTTGTAGAGCCTCATTGTATACGGACACAGCTTCTACCGCAGTCACATCTTCATGGGCTGACGTATCGAATTTTGGCGTACTGATGACCGGGACAAGGGCCGTTCCCCGTCCATATTGGGAAGCATGCATGAATGGATAAAAGATTGTCTGTCTCCATGCCTTTCCGCCTTTGGCTTCTGTCATAATGGGCGCGATCACATTTACAAGCTGGGCCAGACATGCCATCTTCACCCGGTCCGCATGCTTTAACAGGGTAATAAGCATAAGGCCTACCAAAAGAGCATCTTCAAAGTTATAAATATCCTCCAGCATAGGAGGCGCGACCTGCCATGGGTGGTTTTTCGTAATGTCATCATCCGCCGCATTGGAGTGATACCAGACATTCCACTCATCAAAGCTGATCTTAATATCCTTTTTTCCCCTCTTTTTAGCCTTTACAAAATCACAGGTGGCAATGACGGTGCGGATAAACTGATCCATATCATCGGAGGAAGCTAGAAAATCCTGGCTGTCCCCCTTTTGGTTCCCATAATACTGATGCATGGATATGTAATCTACATAATCATAGGTATGCTGTAGAGTCACTGCCTCCCAGTCCGGGAACGTAGGTATGGCTAAGTATGAACTTCCGCAGGCAACCAGTTCAATGTCAGGGTCAATGATCTTCATGGCCTTTGCAGTCTCTTCTGCCAGACGCCCATATTCCTCCATGGTCTTATGTCCGATCTGCCATGGGCCATCCATCTCATTTCCCAGGCACCAGGTCTTTATGTTATGAGGCTCCTTATAACCGTGGCTGATCCTTAAATCACTGTATTTGCTGTTGCCAGGATGATTGCAGTATTCCAGCAGATTGCATGCATCCGCAAGTCCTCTGGTTCCTAAGTTTACCGCCATCATTACATCAGAGCCTGCACTTCTGGCCCATGTTGTAAATTCATTTAGGCCGACCTTATTCTCTTCCAGACTTTTCCATGCCAGATCAAGGCGCCTGGGCCGATCATTTAAAGGCCCCACGCTGTCCTCCCAGTTAAAGCCAGATACAAAGTTGCCTCCAGGATAACGGATGATAGGAACATTTAATTCCCGTATCAGTTCCTTCACATCATCCCGGAAGCCATTTTCATCAGCCGATACATGCTCCGGACAGTAAATCCCGTCGTATACAGCCCGCCCCAGATGTTCTATGAAGGATCCATAGATTCTTTCATCGACTTGTGCAATTGGATACTCCCTGTCAATTACCATTTTTACTTTGTGAAATTCCATTGATATAATCCCGCCCTTCTGTCATAAACAAGACTTGTTATGTTCCAAATACCTTTTTATAAGAGTGACAAAATATCCTCTAACTATAATCTATTACTTGTACGCACCATTGCACAAGTTGTTTTTATGTATTTTACCACAAGAAGGCAGGTTTTACAAAAATATTCCTTAGGAGCCTGAAGAGAGAACGCACAAGGAATACACATATTCTTTCTGACTTTCTATGTTTTTTCCACAATCCACTGAATAAACAGAGGGAAAATGCACAATTTTAATTTTAAAATTCATGAATGTTTGTTGACACTTTTTCAGAAAAATGAGTTATATTAATAAATGTAACCCCCCCCAATACATTATATAGTTTTTGCTACACCCCATAAGAAACGAAATACCTTCTCCGAAAAAGGACCAGCTTCCCCAGCTGGTCCTTTTCATTTTCTTTTATTCTTATGTTTATTTTTTATTCCGGCGTTGTTTTAAAATCTTTTCAAACGCTTCTTCTGCCCCTTCCGCTTTTAAGCGCCGCCTTCTCTCTTCTCTTCTGAGAGCGATCTCTCTGGCCTCTTTCTTTTTCATATAAATGAAAAATCCGGTTCCGCCGCCTGCCAGTCCAAGAAAAGCAGCAATTCCTGCTATCGTAAGCACTCTGCTCCCCTTATTATCCGATGACTTTTTATTGCCGCCTGAGTTTGTTTCTGATTCCACTGGTTTGGCATCTGGGGATCCCTGTTCTGATTCCTGGCTCGTTGGTTCCGGAGCCTTCTTTTCCATTAAGTAGGCCTGGCCCACCTTTCTGTCATTGTAGGTATATTGGATCATGGCAACCGCCCCTTTTGGACTTCCTTTCAGAAGCTCTGTTTCAAGAGTCTTATCCGCCTGAGAGAACTCGGCTCCTTTGGGAAGGGTTATGACGCTGTTAGGTTCTAATTCAAGATCAGAAGGGTTATAAGATGTCCCTTTTATCTCAACAGGGTCTTCCCCTGATATATAGCTGGTTTCATTCCCTGTAACAGGGAAGTTTTCAAAACGGCTGAAGCCAAATTCCAAAAGAGCTTTGCCATCAATAAAATATTGCTTTGGGCTTCCCTTTAAAATAACGGAGATAAGCCTTTTTCCATCTTGCTCCCCATAGGTCACAAGGGTATTACCTGCTTTAATTAGATATCCGGTCTTTCCTGCCACTGCTGACGGGCAATAAAATTCACTCTTTGTATCCTTGGTCTTTACCAGACGATGCTCGTTGTAAATGGTAAGCCCCTCCGGATTATTGGATGTGGGAGGGATATTATGGCTGATTGCAGAGCTGATTTCCACAAGCTTTTTATTGTTATAAGCAGACTTTGCTATAAGTGCCATATCATAGGCAGTCACATACTGGGTGTCTCCATTAAGCCCTGATGGGTTGTCAAAATGGCTTTCCGTACAGCCAAGCTCCTTGATTTTTTCATTCATCATGTCTACAAATCCCTCTCTGCTGCCGGCCACATGCTCCGCAAGAGCATTGGCTGCCTGGTTGCAGGAATGAAGGATCAGAGAGTAAAGACATTCTTCCACAGAAAGCTTGTCACCTGTATCCACATTTAATTTATTGCCGCTGCCCTCCTCCACATTGTAAATGGCATCCTTTGAAAAGGTCACCATGTCGTCGAGTTTCGCGTTCTCTAAAACAATAAGAGCAGTCAAAATCTTCGTTATACTGGCTGGCGGATAAGGGGCGTGGATATTCTGGCCAAATATGACGGCCCCTGAATCCCCGTCTATAACAATCCCGGCTTCCGCCTGGATGCCCGTATCAGACGGCCAGTCCGGTTTCGCATATACAGTCATTAGAAACAGCTGGCTGACTAATATGCAGCTAATCAGTACTTTTATCCTCCGATTCACGTATCATCCTCCTGACATGAAATATGCCTTAAAGCCGCATTCAGATTATTATACGGTTTTAAGGCATTATATTACTTCGCACAATTTATCACTTGCCCCAAGATTTTTTACTATAAGTATCTTACTGACCTTAGACCAATCTGAAAAAGGGCATTTATATTATAATACATCAAATCTTTGCTATATTCAAGAAAAACATTTAGAACTATATTGCCTTTGTTTGCTCTTTCCTATACTGAGAAGGCGTAACACCATACTTATTCTTGAAAATTTTAGAATAATAGGATGGAATTTCATAACCAAGAAAGCTGATGATGTTTTTAATTGGTTCGTTACCTTCAACCAGCATCTGTGCTCCCCGCTCAAGCTCCGCATCTAAAACGAAATCCGAATAAGCAGCTCCCAGTATATCTTTAAAGGATCTGCTTAAATTTTGAGTTTTACCTGACCAATGTGTATCAGCATTAAAAAATGCCCTAATGCCGTAAGAATAAAAACTTCTACGGTTTAGGGCATTTATCATCTCAATCTGAACATTTACTTCGCGTAATCTGTAACTCTGGACTCCCGGATCACATTAACCTTGATCTGTCCCGGGTATTCCAGAGATTCTTCAATCTTCTTGGAAATATCACGGGCTAAAAGTATCATATCGTCATCGTTAATTTGCTCCGGTACTACCATAATCCGAACTTCGCGTCCTGCCTGAATGGCAAAGGACTTGTCCACTCCCTTAAAGGAGTTGGTAATATCTTCTAACTGTTTTAATCTGTTTGTATATGTCTCCAGAGTCTCTCTTCTTGCTCCAGGTCTTGCGGCAGATATTGTGTCTGCTGCCTGGACAACGCAAGCAATAAGGCTCTGTGGTTCAACATCGCCATGATGTGATTCCACAGTGTTCAGCACGATTGCAGATTCCTTATATTTCTTACATAACTCCACACCTAGCTGAATATGAGAACCTTCCATCTCATGGTCAACGGCTTTTCCGATGTCATGTAGTAAACCGGCACGCTTGGCCATGCGGATATCAAGGCCGATTTCTCCGGCCAACAGCCCTGACAATTGGGCCACCTCAATGGAATGCTTTAATGCATTCTGACCGTAGCTTGTTCTGTATCTCAGCTTGCCAAGCAATCTGATGAGTTCCGGATGAAGACCGTGAATGCCCACTTCAAGAGCAGCGGCTTCTCCTTCTTCACGCATATTGGTTTCTACCTCTTTTTGTGCCTTTTCCACCATTTCTTCAATTCTTGCAGGATGAATACGTCCATCCACAATTAGGCGTTCCAACGCGATTCTGGCTACTTCTCTACGAACCGGATCGAATCCGGATAATACAACAGCCTCAGGGGTGTCGTCAATAATGAGTTCCACGCCCGTAAGGGTCTCTAACGTACGGATGTTACGGCCTTCCCTTCCGATGATTCTTCCTTTCATCTCATCGTTTGGAAGCTGCACGACTGAAACCGTAGTTTCTGCCACATGGTCTGCAGCACATCTTTGAATGGCTGTAACCACGTATTCCCTCGCCTTTTTTTCGGCTTCTTCTTTTGCTTTGTTGTCAAGTTCCTTAATTAATTTCGCAGTGTCATGTTTAACGTCATCTTCAACAGATTTTAAAAGATATTCTTTTGCCTGTTCGGAGGTAAGTCCAGAAATTTTTTCCAGTTCCTGAATGCCTTTTTCATAGAGAGATTCCACTTCGGTATTTCTCTTATTCAGGGCGTCCTCGCGAGCAGCCAGACCTGCTTCTCGTTTTTCCATAACCTCGGACTTCTTGTCCAGGTTTTCTTCCTTGCTTAGTACTCTTCTTTCATAACGTTGAAGCTCAGCTCTTCTTTCCCTGGTTTCCTTCTCCAGTTCATTCTTAGTCTTTAAAGACTCTTCTTTTGCCTCAAGGAGAGCTTCGCGCTTCTTTGTCTCAGCGGTCTTTAATGCTTCATCTATTATTTCCCGGGATTTTTCTTCTGCAGTGCCAATCTTGCTTTCGTAAGCATTTTTACGATACGTGATGGCAGCAGACCAGGCAATAAAAGCAACTACTACTGATACTACAATTGCAATCAATATAGCCATGAATACTGATACTGACACAGGAGCACCTCCTTATTAGATTTTCATTGTACAACAATACAACAATACAATTTTAAACTGTTTTATACATTATGTCAAGTATTTCGCCCCTGTTTCAGGTATACTTATACACATTTTCCTTGTTGTCAGTATTCACTATAAATTCCGCCTAAAACACGGCTTATTGCATCGTAAGAAAAACCCCGTCTGCCCAAGGCAGCCATCATTTTTCCTCGTTCCTTAAAGTCCATTTCCTCCGCTTTTATGCGTTTCTTATTCACATAGGCCCGTATCTGTGCCTCTTCATCCACAGGCTGTTCTCTAAGGATCTCCTGGATCACCTCTTTGTCCAGACCCTTTTTCTGCAGCTCATACTGAATCTGCCGTTGACTTTTCCGCTCTGAATTGAATTCCACGTATCTGCGGCCATAGTTCTCATCGTTGATAAAGTTATGTTCTTTTAAAAATTCTATGGCGTAATCGGCAGCTTCGTTCGGATACCCTCCATCTTTTAATTTCCGCCTCAGTTCCTGTTCCGTCTTATCTGAGGATTTCAGAAGAAAAAGGACCCTTTCCCTGGCCCTTTTAAACAAAACCTCATTAAGGATCTCCTGATAAGTCTCTTCGGAAAGCAGCTTTCCTTCCTCTATCCCAAATTTTCTGATTTCCCCTCGATAAAGGACAAGAGTAAAGTCTTCATCCAGAATGACTTTACTCCTGCGTTTATCAACGGGCACAATTTCCATAACTGTCATATAGGCCCCTTATTTTAACTTTTTTCCGGCGTTCATGAATTCGCCGGCCAAAACCCTGCTGAGATTACTCCTTGGGAGTTTCGTCTTTGCTTTCCTCTGCCTTGATTCTCTTGCTTTCCTTAGTGGCAGCTGAACCAGCACTCTCCGACGCTATACTGCTTTCTTCATGAAGCCCATACTTTATACGGACCTTGTTCTCTACCTCCAGGCAAACTGCAGGATTATCCTGAAGATAAGTCTTGGCATTCTCCCGGCCCTGCCCGATCTTGACATTATTATAAGCAAACCATGCTCCGCTCTTTTCCACGATATTCTCTTTTACCGCCAGATCCAGGATATCTCCTTCCTTGGAAATACCTTTGCCGAACATGATGTCGAATTCTGCCTCTTTAAATGGCGGTGCAATCTTATTCTTTACTACCTTTACACGGACCCGGTTACCTACCATATCTCCGCCCTGCTTTAAGGTCTCGATCTTACGGATATCCAGGCGGACAGACGCGTAGAACTTAAGAGCACGTCCACCTGTGGTAGTCTCAGGGCTTCCAAACATGACTCCCACCTTTTCACGAAGCTGGTTAATAAAGAGAACAATACAGTTGGACTTGCTGATGATGGCCGTCAGCTTTCTAAGAGCCTGGGACATCAGACGCGCCTGAAGACCCACATGGGAATCGCCCATATCACCTTCAATCTCGGCCTTTGGCACAAGAGCTGCGACCGAGTCCACGATTACAATGTCAACAGCACCGGACCGAACCATGGTTTCCGTGATCTCCAATGCCTGCTCTCCGTTATCCGGCTGGGAAATGTAAAGGTTATCAATATCCACTCCAATGTTCTTGGCGTAAACAGGATCAAGGGCATGCTCCGCGTCAATAAATCCCGCGATGCCGCCTCTTTTCTGAACCTCTGCAATCATATGTAGGGCAACCGTCGTTTTACCACTGGATTCCGGTCCGTAGATTTCCACAACCCGTCCCTTTGGAATTCCTCCCAGGCCAAGAGCAATATCAAGACTTAATGCTCCTGTAGGTATGGTCTCCACGTTCATATTTGTGCCTGAGTCACCCAGCTTCATAACAGAGCCTTTCCCATATGCCTTTTCTATCTGAGTAAGGGCGGCATCAAGCGCCTTTAGCTTATCATCTTTATTCATATTATCCTCCGACGCGAACAAATGTTCTTTTTCTGTTTATAATCATAGTATATTTCCGGGCAAATGTCAACCAGATTTTTATTCTTCTGAGCTCAATACGCATCACACTCCTGACCTGTACAGCAAAAAATCATTTTAATAAATTCAATAGGGACGTTTTGGCGAAATGCCTGAAAGCTGAAGAGAAGACAAACTGCATTCTTACTGTTAATTTACTATAGCATAGGAGGATTGGAGGTGCAACTACTATTTTGTAATAATGTCATCTGGATCAGGCCACATCATGCGGTGTATCGAATGCTCCCCGGCCGTTCAAATACAGATAAGCCTTCGCTTCATACATATGGGTGAATCGAATGCTTAAACCACTTTATCAACTATCCTGCGATAAGCAAAAATAGGGAAAAACCGTGCTATTCCCGAAATAATCCAGGTAAACACGGTTTTTAATATCAGGCAGTACCCACCAGAGCAATCCCTCATCCGCTCCATCAGCTGTCAAGTCCCAAGCGTATGCATCGTGAAAAGGCAGGTAACAGCATATTCCTCTCCCACTATAGCCTTACGCACTCTCTATCAGTTATTCCCTGCATCTGGAAGCCGGTGGTATACTTTGCGGAAAGCGGAAAAAATTCTCAGGATCGTACTTTGCCTTAACTCTTGTCAAGCGATCAAAGTTACCGCCATAGTAAACCTTTGGCCAGTTTTCGATGGACAAGTCCTGGGTGTTGATATAAACACCATTGGTATATGGCAGCATTTCCCTTCGAAATTGATCCACCCAATGAATACCGGGGCCTGCGCCCTCTGGCTCATTCCATGTGGCATAAATAGACATATTTGACAGCGCATTACGCTGGAAGTACGCTGTGGCTTTGCTGGGAATATCAGCCACCTCCCCACCCAAACCATGAAACAGGAGAGCCACAGAAGCGGTTGGGGGATTTGTAATAAAACGCTGTATGATGTCAATTGCCTCATCCGGCAGTAACGCATCCACATAAGGTCCAACGCTTTTAAATGGCTCCGGGCTGTCGGGCTGGGTCTTTCCAATGCGGGCTGCGGCTTCTAGCCATGGTATATCCTCAATAAAAACACTACTAGGCGAACCGGACCTGAGCAAAGGACAAAGCAATTCGCGCAATTCTTTGGCTGAG
>DEYX01000046.1 GCA_002365025.1 Hungatella sp. UBA3147
AATTAGGGATCCAAATGTATCTTAAGCGAGATGACATGACCGGTCTGGGCATGGGAGGCAATAAACTTCGAAAGCTGGAGTATATATTAAAAGAAGCACAAAACAAAGGGGCGACCATGCTTATCACTGAGGGCGGCGTACAAACGAATCATGGCCGATTGACAGCGGCTGTGGCAGCTAAGCACAATATGAGGTGTGCGATTGTTGCAATTGGAGATTACCCAGGAGAATTGTCGGCAAACCTACTGTTGGACCGGTTAATGGGAGCTGAAGTAATCATTAAAAAAGATGACGGACGTCCATCTCTTGATCAGTATAAAGAGTTGGCCGGGGACACAATCAAAAAATATGAAGCTCAGGGAGAGACTGTTTATTACATACCCCTTGGTGGTTCTGATGATATCGGCATCCTGGGGTATTATGAATGTGCAGTTGAACTTACAAATCAGGCGGCTGCCATGGGTATCGGAGATGCACGGGTTATTTCTGCAGTAGGCAGCTTAGGGACCTATATGGGCTTGTATTGTGGATTCCATAATGAAGACTCCGGCCTGACATTAACAGGTGTGGCGATTTCTCCCTTTGATGATTACAAAGAACATAGCATTGTTGAACTGTTTGACAGCGTAAAAGAAAAATATGGAATGAAAATAAGTGCTGGACAAAAAGATTTTGATATTGAAAAAGATTATGTCCGGGGCGGATACAACCTTCCTTCAAAGGAGGTAAGAGATGCAGTTCGCCTGATGGCAGGAAAAGAAGCCATCCTGCTCGACCCCTGTTACACAGGAAAATGTTTTGCCGCAATCATTGATATGGTTAAGGAAGGGAAAATCAAAAAAGGTGAGAAGATCATCATGATCCATACAGGAGGAGCTCCGGGATTATACACAAAACATCATAGGGTGGAATTTGAAAAAGAATTAATTGATGGGGTTACAATTCTTGAATAAATAAAGTGACATACTCCGTGACAAAAGAGAGCGAGGTGATATAAAACTTCGCTCTTTTTACTCAGACTGCCTTGTGGTATAATATTTCTAACGCAAAGGTTGCAAAGGGAGGTTACCATGAAACATAAATTAACGGTTGAACAACGTCAGCTGCTATCTCAAAACCAGATATCTTCACTGGAATTGCTTGCATTATGCAATTGTGAGCTGAGCCGGTATATGGAAAATGAATATATGGAAAATCCTTTACTGGAACAAATAAATTCCAGAGCTGAATCTTATACTCAGGAAGATTATCAAGCGTGGTATCAATCAAATTACTGCAAGCCTTTAAAAAATACTGCAGTTTTTTTAGAGGAAGGCAATGAGAGCAGCAGCCAGGAGTTTGATGCTTCAAATACGAAAAATATTTATACCTATATTTATGAGCAGCTGGAGTTAGAACGTTACACGGATAAACAATTAAGTGTTATTGATTTTTTAATTCAGAGCCTGGACCGTAATGGATTTATTGATTTGGAAGTTCCGGAGATTGCACAGTTAACGGGTGTGAATGAACAGGTAATCAAAGACTGTTTGTCAGATTTAAAAAAGTTGGAGCCATACGGTATTTTCGCAAAGAATCTGGCAGAATGCTTATTAATTCAGATCGAAATTCTCGGATTGGATAATGAAATTCTAAAAAATATGATCACATATCATTTAACAGACATATCTCAGGGGAAGATCAGTTCAATCACCCGTGCACTGGATATTTCATCGGCTCAGGCCAGGAGATATATTGCTCTTATAAGTACATTGAACCCAAGGCCGCTGCAGGGGTTTGGAGAGAACGAAAAGCAATATATTGTTCCGGATGTTATCGTTACTATAGGCCCGGATGGGAAATGGAATATAGAGATCAATGATAATTGGTGCGGAGACTATCAGTTAAATGATTACTATCTCCAGATGATGGCGGAAGTAAAAGAACAGGAGCTTTTTGAATACTTTAAGAAGAAGCTAGAGCGGGCGAAATTTCTCATTCATGCAGTTGAACAGAGGCGAAAGACGATTATCTTAATAACAAATGCAATATTGGAAGAGCAGGATGAGTTTTTTCGGTACTCCGGGAAGCTCAAACCGTGTACCATGACACAAATGTCAGAAAAGCTGTCAGTTAGTACCTCAACCATAAGCCGTGCTGTTAAGGATAAATATCTTCAGTTTCCCGCAGGCTGTATTCTGATGAAAAACTTATTTTCTGCGTCAGTTCCCGTAAGTGACGGCAGCCTGATTAATTCGGATGGCGTCAAAGAATTAATACGCGAACTCGTGAATGAAGAGAACAAAGAAAAGCCGTATAGTGATTCAAAACTTGCAGAATTACTTAGTGAAAAAGGATGCCGCCTTTCTCGCAGAGTTATCGCCAAATACCGGGAAGAGATGGGGATCTCAGGTAGTTTTGAACGGAAAATGAAAAATGATATGAATAAACGAGTCAACTAAAATTAAAGTTTTAGTTGACTCGTTTTTTGTCACATTAAGAATACTCCCCTTCTCTGCAGGGAGGGAGTATCTTTAGATATAAATAACCCCTGTGTTAAAATAAATGCAGGTCTTTCAAACCTCAAATAAAAACACAGGAAATTAAAAATGGACAGGTGTACAACTATGTCCATAATAATATGGACATAATTTCAAAAAGCCTTTCCTTTAGTTTTGATTGGAAAATCGTTATAATTCAAATTAGGAGGACGTCAAATGAATAAAAGGCAGGTATCATTTTTAAATTTGCTTTTAAATAACAGCAGTAAATTATTACCCATGGGGTTTTATGCTGGAAAACTTCAGGTGTCTTCAAAAACATTGCAAAGAGATTTGGAACAGGTTGAAGGATTTTTGAAAAAGTTCAAAGCCGAAATTGAAAAGAAAAGCGGGGTGGGAATTAGAATCATAATAAACCAGGATCTCAGAGCACAGATGAATAACCATATAGCATATCTTTCATATGCGGGCCAGTCTTTAGAAAAACAATTCATGGAGAGAGGCTCCAGGAGAATGGATATTGTTTTGAACCTGCTGTTATATTCAAATGAATATACCTCCCTGTCCTCCCTGGCTTATAAATATTACGTCAGTAAAGGCACAATTAATAATGATTTGCTTTTTATAGATGAAATGCTGGGGCGCTTCACCTTAAAAGTCGGAAAATCGGTGAATGGAACGATGATATGTGGAGAAGAACGTAACATACGTCAGGCTCTTGTATACATTATTTCTCAAATTTTAGATATCAATACGGCATTAATGAAGAACGGAACGTTTTTCAATGATCAAAGAGACTCAGATTCAGAATCCAATGCACCGGGCATTATACTGGATATATTCAGAGAGGATGATATCTGCTTTGTAAACCGTCTTGTATGCTGGATTGAGAAGAAGTATAGTTACAAGTTTGATGATAATGAATTTGAAAATGTAACCTTAAGTCTGCTTGTAATGGTATATAGAATCAAAAACGGTTACCATCTGGGAACAGCCGCAGATACCGGAAGGACCAACTTGAGGGAAGTAAAAGGGATAAAAGAGATTGTGGATGAGGTTACAGAACAGATATACGGGCAGTATCGGATAAACCTGGCTCTTTCGGAACGTGAGGGAATCAGAAATATATTTTTGGCATCATATTTGAGCAGGGTAATAGACAACGGTATCTGTGCAGATGATGTGTTTCACTTTTTCAGTGAAGATTTTATTGACGCTTTTGCTGCAATAACCAATATTAATTTAAGGGAAAATCCCGTATTTTGTGAAAATGTTATTTCCCATATCATTCTTATGCTTAACCGGCTGTATAACGGTACGCCAGCCAGCAATCCGCTGATGGAATTGTTGATAAAGGATTATCAGAGTACGCTTAATGTGTGCAAGATTATATGCTGTATATTGGCCAGAAAGTTTCAGATCCCGGAACTCAGCATAGACGAAATCAGTTTTTTAATGCTTTATATTTTAGGAGAGATTGTGAGACAATCGGAGCATGCCAGGGTATTATTTGTTACAGATATGGCTAAAAGTGTGGAGAATCTCATGAAGTTGAGGCTTCAGC
>DEYX01000045.1 GCA_002365025.1 Hungatella sp. UBA3147
TACCACTACGTTCAAGACTGACTGTAGAATTGAGGGTATATAGTGATGGGAAGGTATGCGCTGGAAAATCAGCCAAATCACAAATGTCTATATCTTCCGTCGGGATATGTAGTAAGGAATGCCGGTTGTTTAAATAAGTAATGTAATCATCACCGGGAAATAAAATCACTGGGTTAGTCGTAATTAAATCAAAGTAATTGTCATCCAAAACTTTTTTCATAGTTAAGTCTCCTTACTAATACTGACAGTAACAACCATGAAATAGATACTTTCTAAAACCAGTGTGCGCCGGTTTCACTGCTGGGGTGGTATACTTGTTAAATGATATGACAGAAGAAGGAAAAGTATGTAGGCTTGACTTCTTTAATTGATCTAATACAAAGCATACTTGCCTATACAGCTTTCTGTTACCTCAGACCCCTTAATCGAAAATAACGGAACATTATATTCGCTCATCATAAGTTTCTTCAATATACTCCGAATCTTATTCACAGATGGGTTCGCCCAAAGCATCTCCTTCTTAATAACATCATAATAAAATTATGATAGACTAGATGTGAATTTGAGAATAGGCATTAAAAGGGCTCCGGCACGGATTACCGGAGTCCTCTATGAATGGAGTAATATATGAATGAGTGGAATGGCTTGCCTCACACTATATTATATGCACTGCTTTCGGGAATGACACTTTCTGTTCTTTTGTTCACTTTGTCAGTCCCGGATACTGCAGCGCCCCATTATGATCCGGCGTGAGCATCACGGGTTCAGTAGTCATTCTTCCATCTTTGTCCAGGTAATACCAATCGCCATTATACTTATACCATTTGTTTGAAATCATGATTCCGGCACCATCAAACCAGTACCACTTACCATCAGAATCTAAGTACCATGCGTTCCGTATTGTCTCACCAGAGTTTCCTAAGTAAAAACGCCATCCGGCCGGCTCTGTTTCATCAAGGAACTTTTTAAGCCAGTGGTGTGGATATTCTGGATTTAATACTCCGTCAAAGCAGCTATATGGTTTATCAAGTCTTGATTTTAAAAGCTGAAACACTTCCTGATTCCATTCTGCAACCTCATCACCATACACGTATTAAAACGAGGCACCTCGAATCTTGGAAACCTGGCTCACCTTTTCGGCACCTAGGCAATAAGCGTTTTCTCCAAATAACCTGCATACATTCCGGTTATTGATCTTTCCAACAAGCGCTTGCCCAAATTTATCTCGCATAGGGGTTAGCACATTACGCTCAATTGTTTCCTTTGTAACGCCAAGGATTACATTCAGCCCATCTTTTCCTGCTCACTCCCTTATCCGGGAAGGAATTATCATATCAGTATCAATTTAAGTTTTTCCAGAACGTGTCGCCCCCGATTTAAAGTTCCACCGCTGATTGGCATTGAGTACATATTCAATCTGCTTTTTGCTGTATAAATCATTTATCTGCATCTGCCATCAGTTCCTTTACTGTTTTAAGGGTTTCATCGAGCATACCAAGGCCCGTTTTTTCCGTATCATCATCATTGCCTTTTAGCTTATTGTCTGCGCCTTAATCTGCGCTATCCTGGCCCGTTGTTCCGCCGTTGCCATGTCCATATGATCTGTAAGCCAGTTAAGGGCCTTCATGCGGTCAGCAAGCTTTATACTTGCACCGTCCTTACCTTGCTTCACCTCAGATATGATCGTGCCGTCTACGTCCGAGCTTTCACGGAATTTCACGGTGTTTACTATCTTTGTGAGTGCTTCTCCCGTTTCCTTATCAACCACTGGCCCAAACGCTCCCATCACAGGGACTTCTTCTTGCCCGAACGTCAGATAGTCCGTGATATCAGAAAAGGCTATATCCATGTACTTCTGGAAGATATCCGCCTCACTCAGAAATGCTTTGGAATACCGTTCCTCTTTTAGCCTCATGACTTCCTCCCTCACACTGGGATTTGCTAGGAGCTTACACCCTTCTACGTTTGCAGCCGCATAACTTACTCCATACGCTTTCTTGTAGCTCTGAGTTGCATTAAAAGACTTGCTATAATAAATACAAAAAAGCCGTTGCTTATCGGTTAAGTCCTCATTACTCATTACTGACTCAATCTCTTTAGCTACCGCTTTCATTTCCGCTTTGTTGCGTTTCATTTTCTTTGCAACGTTGCATTCTTTTTCCTGCGTTGCGTTGCAACTCCATCTCCCTCTATTCTTCCATGACCGGACCGTTCCCTCTGGTACATCTAAGCGGCTGGCTATATCTTTTAGCATTATACCGCTCTCATAGAGTTCTCTGGCTTTCTCTTTAATCTCATCTGGTGCTCTTGCCAAGCCTCACCACCTCACTTGTTTCGTTTTTTGCTATATCAATTAAACCGGTTCTTTATCCGGGATTCAAGCTGATCGAATTCGTGCTGCACATTATCAATTTTAAACCGCCTTCCGGTGAATTCTTTATTGATACTCATGTAAGTATCCACCATCTTACTCCGGTGCTTTATCAGTTTCGTTTCATAAGTCATTTCCCTGATTACAACCCGTACAATTCTGATATAGGCCCATAATTCTCTTAACATATCTTTTCCTTTCTTCTCAAAAGAAAACACCCACCTATGGTTACACCACGGCAGGCATTCTCAAAAGGAGGTGTCTATTAAGTTTGGCTGAATCCGCGCACCTGGGCTTGAACCAGGGTTTCCAGTCAGGGGGATTACTGTTGTTCTGCCGCTGAACTATGCGCCGATATGCCGGTTGTCCGGCATGCCCTTATTGTTTTGAATACGGTCTATTAAGGGATAACTTTTAGACCTTGGCATTACATGAGTGATTTGTTTGGATTTGCTGTACAGTTTTTCCATTTTAATTATATCATAGGACCCCCGTGACAAACGTGACACTTTCACTTGACACGCATAAATCTAGAGAATTTTTGCTTGCAGGCTTCTTCTGTATATCCTTCTCCCATGGCTGATGCAACATCTTTCCAGGTCATTCCGTCGATGCAGCTAAACAAGAGGATATTTCTAAGTTCACTTTCTTCCAGGCTGTATATGTATGATTCTACATCAATTACTCTTTTTTCAAGATCAACCACATGCAGTTCCTTTTTGGCTCTCCGTTCTCTCAATTCTGCTCTTTTTTTATTTATGTCCTGGTAATCACCATTTCCTCGTATTATGCAAATCCCTAATGGTTTCTTCCCTCGCTTCCCTTTAGTTACAATGTCTGTTACTTCTCTTTCCGTGGGAATCATGCTGTCAATCTCTCTTTGCATTTTGTCGATCCGGATCTCTTCTGCTTCAATCTCTTTTTTTATGGAGAGATATTGTTTTAGAATATTCTTATCCAGCTCCATGAACTTTCCTCCCACTTGCTAATAACTCAAATCTTGCTGCATTCCATTTTAATTCGAAAAGATCTTCTTCTTTATCCTCTGGTATAAAAAGATATTTTCCCTGGTATCTTGTCTGCTGATCTGCATAAACAGACACCTTATTCTTTGAAACCCCTAATAGCTTTTCTGCCGCCTCTGCCGTGTAACTCCCTATCCTTTCATTATCGGCGTAGACGCTATATATTTTCTTTGCTCCCATGCTATTCCTCCTGTCTTATAATAGCCTCTATTTCCTTTTCGATATTATCCATAGCCCTCCACATATGCTGTGCTTCCTTCTTCTGATCCAGATTATGTGTATGTACCATAGTGTCACTGTAGCTTTGTTTATAGATTGCCACTGTATCCCTTATTTGCCTGATCTGGCTATCTTTAGATTCTAACTCATTAGCCTGTAATCGGCATATCTGATTTAAGTGGTCCATCTTCATTTCTGCCGCTGTCAAGCTCTATCGCCTCCTTATGCTCCAATGCTCATATATCTGTTATGTACCTGTCTCAGATGCTCACCGTTGGCAGCCGCATAGAATCCAAGTGTTGTCGATGCGTCCTTGTGTCCAAGTATCTGCTGAATATCCTCAATGGCACAATCTTTGATTCTAAGGGTAGTTGCCATAGTCTTGCGGAAAAGGTGAGGATATACCCGGCGTTTTAATCCTGCCTTTTCTCCTATCTGCTTAATAACCAACCTTAACCCGTCCTCATTGACTGCATTGTGTGGTGCTCTTACCCTTGCAAACAAGGCTTCGCTACTATCCTTCCTGAAGGCCAGATACTTTTCCAGGTGGACCTTTGCTACATCGTTGAGATACACCGTCCGGTAATCTGAGGTCTTATGAGCATATATAACGATCTCCCCGGTACTCCAGTCAATGTCCTGCTTGCGGATCTGCGGCACTTCTCCGATTCTCACGCCTGTGCTGAGTAAGAACTCCATCAAGGCCCGCTCTCTTGGATTTGTACAAGCCACTCTCAGCCGCTCAATCTCTACACCTTTTAGGTAATCTATAGGTGGTTTACGTTCTTTTTTAACAGGTACAGCTTCAACCGGGTTAGTATTGATAACCCCATGCTTACGGAACCATGTGAATACTGCTGAGAGGAAGCGGCGCTCATTGTTTACGGTCCTGACTGAATTACCCTTTCCGGCATACATGTCCAGGTAATACTTGATATCCACCGCTGTGATATGGCGAATGTTCTTGTCTGTGACGCAGAGCATGTTTTTCATGGCTCCCATATATGCCCTGATAGTCTTATTGCTCAGCCCGTCTTTCTTGACATTCATTTCATAGAGCTGCAGCAAGTAGATATTATCGTCCAATTCCGTTGATAGCTCTGTTTCCTTCTTCTCAACCTCCACATAATACAGAGCCTTTATGATTACCGTTTCTAGTATTCTTAATGTCTCAGTATTGATATGCGGCTCCATCTGCATTAGTATTTCATTGATTATCCTCTCTTTCATTTACACTTCCCCCTTTGAAAAAGCTGTACCTATAGTTTCATTGTTTCTACTCCTGAAAATACTCGTTTGCTGTAATTCTTATGGTGATTCTTCTTTCTGATTCTGTTTTACTTGAATTTCAAATGTTTTAGTTATAAAATATTGTTATATCAATAAAATTACGGAGGTATAAATCATGGAACAATCTGAACTTAAACATCTGTTGCGTGGGTTCGATGGATCTATTTTCAGTTATAATCAATCAGATCTATCCAAACTCATGACTGATGAAAAACGCGATGAATTATTGAAACTTGGATACATTGCAGAACAAAAATCGGAACCAACCGCTGAGTCAAGATATGTGATAACTGCATCCGGACTCAAAGCACAACAGCAATCCTCTTAATTTTTCGGCCTTCTCACAAAGATGTTTTCGTCATTCTTTGTGAGAAGGGGTTATTCATCCTCAAAATTCTAATTCCTTGGCCGGGATTAGAGGCCTGGCCAATCTCAGTTTTACGACTTAGA
>DEYX01000222.1 GCA_002365025.1 Hungatella sp. UBA3147
AAGCGTTCGGCGTGGGCTTTGGCTTCTTTCTGCTTTTGAACCTTGAAGTATGATTTCACTAATTGTCGCTGTACCTGCCAAGCTAAATCATCTGTGAAAGACTTTACCAGCATTAGATAGCCTTGTTCGGTTAAAAGATAAGTTCCAGCATTGTTAATTTCGGATCGACGAATTTCGTCGTTCTGGATATCTGCCGGTTTTACAAAGAAATAATCTTCTCCTTCAATAAAATGTTCCTTATTCTCCCGATAGTTTCTCCCTGCTGTCCCATCTGGCCGCTCGTGCACCAGATCAATATCCTTAAATGTGACAACTCTCTGATTGCGATACTCTTTAATTCCCAACGATTGATTATTTACTGTTACTGTTAATTTGTTCATAGAGCCTCCTTTACATTTTCCGGGTAACTTTCTATGTATCTCTCCAAATCGCTTCCTCGAATCTTTCTGCGACCCAGATTTAAAACCGGAATCTTTCCTTTGATTATTTCCCTATTTACGAAATCCTTATTTACCATAAGAATCTCTGCGGCCTCTCGCACCGTGTAAAGCGGTTTGTATGGCTGTATCATCTTTACCCTCCTTATAATAGTTTTTCAATTTTTACCTTTAGCACTACCGCAACTGCTTGAAGCTTATCTACAGTAGGACTTGACTTGTTCCATTTGCTAATAGTTCCGTTGCTGAGATTTGCTTTCTTTTCTACCGATGCTACGGTAATGCCCTTTTCCTTACACACCTCTTTTATAGTGTCGTATATCATTTTCACTCTCCTTTCTCGAGCATTACTAGAAAGTATTCTGTGTTTTTGTTGACAAAACGCAGAAAATATTCTATTATGTAGTTACCACGCTAATATAAATAGAATAAAACTTTTACCGAAAGTTTTCTGTGCCCTTAACTTCATTATACAGAATTCTTTCTATTTGTCAAGTCATTTTTACAGAATTTTTTCGGTAAACGTTAGGAGGAGTTCTTGTGACAGTTTTTGAACGCATAGAAAGTCTAAGAAAATCAAAGAAAATATCTCAGGGGAAATTAGAAAAAGAGCTGGGTTTTTCTAATGGTTCCATATCAAAATGGAAAACAAGTATGCCGACTCTGGAACGTTTGCAAAAGATAGCTGATTACTTCGGAGTGACAATTAACTATTTAATGACTGGTGAGGAAGATAATGTTAGTTTATACAGAAATGGAGATATAACAGATCAAATAGATAAGATTATGCTTGAGCTTGAGAGCGAAGATGGTCCATTGTATTATAATGGAAAACCTATAGATGATCGCAAAATGGCAATCTTACGAAATGCTTTGGAAATTGCATTTGAAAAAATGGAATCGGATAAAAAATAAAAAAACCGCCCGGTAACTTAATACCGAACGGATTATATAGATTATACCAACGACTGAAACATTGATACACCTAGATTGAGCACCTATAGTGTATCATTTTAAGCGCTAACTGTCAATTATTGGTATAGCGTTATTTTTGTACCCAAATTAAGGAGGACAATAGAATGGGACAACTACGAACAAGAAAAAGAGGTAGCAAGTGGGAATATTCATTTGAAGGAGCTACTGTCGCAGGAAAAAGGAAAACAATATCAAAATCTGGATTTCGAACAAAATCCGATGCCTTGACCGCAGGTACACAGGCTATGAACGAGTATAATAACTCGGGTCAGACATTTGCCCCATCAGAATTGAGCGTGGCTGACTACCTTGACTACTGGTTTGACAACAACTGCAAAGTAAACTTTAAATACAACACACAGCTTGGATATAATCAGATAATTGAAAACCATCTAAAGCCACAGTTCGGCCATTTCAAACTAAAGGCAGTAACCTCGGCAGCTGTCCAGGAGTATATAAACTGCTTAAGAAGCCAAGGCCTTGCCCGTGCTTCTGTAGTTGGTATTCTTTCTGTGTTATCGGCTTCATACGAGTATGCGATAGAACCCCTTGGATACGTTCGGGAGAACCCCTGCAGCCGTGTTAAGATGCCAAGATTTGAACGTAAGCCGAAGGAACGCTATATCATTACATCGGAAGACTTTAAACGGATCCTAGAGCGATTCCCGCAAGGCAATATATTTTTTATCCCGCTTATGATTGGCTATTACACCGGACTAAGAATCAGTGAAGCTTTTGGCCTTACATGGGACGATATTGATTTTGAAAATCGAACCCTTACCGTTAATAAAACGGTTCAAAAGCGAAATTATGGAATTGATGTAAGAAAAGTCACGAAACATAAAAATGGAAAAAAAGAAAAGTCAGCGTGGTACTTTAGTAGCACAAAGACGCAGAGTTCAAATCGGACTATTAAATTTGGAACCGCACTTTATAAAGCTCTTAAGCACGCTCATACATCTCAGATGAAAAATCGGTTATCCTATGGTGACTACTATACGGATCATTTCCTAAAACCAGAAAAAGACGAAAAAGGTAATACTATTTATCGCATCGTTCCAATGGAACGTCATACTGAATGTGCCTTAAAAAGGGTCGATATGGTCTGTGTTCGTGAAAACGGTGAATATGTAAGTTCGGATTCATTTAAATACTGTAGCCGAGTAATTCACAATGAATTACAGTTGGCTTTTGATTACCATTCAATGCGCCATACGCACGCTACGGTTCTAATCGAGAACGGGGCTGATGTAAAGGATGTGCAGGCACGCCTTGGACATTCTGACATCAGCACCACGCTTCAAATATATACTCATGCAACTGACACTATGGCATCTCGAAGTGTTGAAATCTTCGAAAAGGCGGTATCAAATTGACAACATCACAAAAAAGCGTTGACAATTCGTTGACAAATACAGCTTTTTGCAGTTATAAATGTAGTGTATATCCTTATTTTATGCGGTATAATAGTGCTATAGTTTCCACATGCAACGCCTGAGGAAACATATCACACCCTCTGACCTTCTCCACCTCATACCCTCTCTCAGCCAGGTACTTCATATCTCTTGCCAATGTAGCCGAATCACAGCTCACATACACCACTCTCTTCGGCGCCATCTTCACAATCGTATTTAAGCACGCCTCATCACAGCCTTTTCTGGGAGGATCCACCACAATTACGTCCACATACACATGATTCTTCTCATACTGCTCCGGCAGAACCTCTTCCGCCTTTCCTGCAAAGAATTCCACGTTATCCAATCCATTTAATCCGGCATTCTCCCTGGCATCCTCAATGGCCTGAGACACGATTTCTACTCCATACACCTTTTTTGCCTTTTGTGCCAGGAAAAGCGAGATGGTTCCAATCCCGCAGTAAAGATCCCAAACCGTTTCCCCTCCGGTAAGTCCTGCATACTCAAGTGCAGTGCCATAGAGCTTTTCCGTCTGCACCGGATTCACCTGATAAAAGGAAAGGGGAGAAATGCGGTATTTCACATCGCCGATATAATCCGTAATATAACCTGGTCCATAAAGGTTTTCCACCCGGTCCCCTAAGATCACATTGGTCCTATCCTTATTGATATTAAAAGAAATACTGGTCATACCCGGAATTTCCAGTAGACGATTCACCAGTTCCCCGCTGTGAGGCAGGCTTTTTCCATTAATAACCTGACAGACCATAAGTTCACCGGTCTTAAACCCTTTACGGATCAGGGTATGACGGATCAGCCCCTTGTGAGTGGCTTCGTCATAAGGCATGAGGTGATACCGCTCCATATGCGCCTTGATCCGGCTTAGGACCTCCCGGTTCTCCTCTGCTCCCAGAAGACAATCCTCACAGTCTATGATCGTATGGGTGCGTCCCGCATAAAATCCCACAATGATGTTCCCATCCTTATCCAGTCCCCATGGAAACTGCGCCTTATTCCTATATCTCCATGGCTCGTCCATCCCCATGATAGGCAGCATGGGAACTTCAGAAAAGCCGCCGATCCTTTTAATATTGTTATAAATCTTCCGTTCTTTATACCGAAGCTGTTCCTCATAATCCATTGCCTGAAGCTGACAGCCGCCGCAGGGCCCTGCAACCGGACATTTGGGTGTCACACGGTTTACAGACGGCTCTGTGATCCGCTCAAGCTTTGCAAACCCATAGGATTTCTTAGTTTTCATCACCTTTGCCTGAGCCTTATCTCCTATAACTGTATCCTTAATAAACCAGGTAAATCCATCGGTTTTACCGATGCCTTCCCCGGTTTCGCTCATATCCTCAATCACTACCTCTATCCGATCATTCTTCTTCCACTCTGCCATTATAACCTCCAGTTTCTACATACCCGCACCCAGGCTGATTATCACGCCTTGCCCGAAGCAATTCCAGGCCCAAAACCTCATAAAGCCGGTATCATATACACATCTTGAACTTATTGTAACTTCTTTTTCCACAAGAAGCAAGAAAACCTTTTACGGCCTGTGGACAAAAAAAACAGGAGCAGGGTGGATCCGGTAAGACGCTCCGTCTCCCTTTCTCTCCCAGCTCCCGGAAATTTATCTGCCTTTTCCGTTGGCTTTTTCCATATGGATATTTTTTCCTTTGATTTTAACATCCTTCATAGCCTGTAATACTGTGTCGGCATTTTCTCTCGGCACCTCTACGAATGTATACTTATCATACATATCAATGCTTCCGACCATCTTACCCGGCATACCGGACTCTCCGGCAATGGCGCCCAGAATATCTCCTGGCTTCACATTCTGGTTCTTTCCGATGTTAATGAACAGGCGGGCCATATCGTCTCTGGAAGAATCATATCTTCCTCCCCGGCCATTTCCATTACCATTACCATTACCATTTCCGTTTCTGCTGCTGCGGCCACGGTTTCCGCCGCCATACAGACTTTCCAGATTATCAAGGGAACGAGGCTCTCTTGTATCGATGATATCTTCATTTTCCTCGCCCATCATCATTTTCAGCAGAGCTGCTGCCAGATCAAGGGAGGTATAATCCTCTTCCAAAAGCTTCTTTTCAATGATGTTTACCATCTTGCTTAAATCAGTATCTCCAATGGTATCAGCAACATTTTCCAGAACCTTATCCACCTTAATGGCTGTTACGTCATTTAGGGAAGGGATTGCCTGAGGAATGATCTTGGTCTTGCAGTAACGCTGGATATCGCGAAGCTTATAAACTTCCTTACCCACTACAAAACTGAAAGCAATACCCTCACGGCCTGCACGACCGGTACGGCCGATTCTGTGAACATAATATTCGTCATCCTGGGGAAGGTCGTAGTTAAATACGGCTTCTACATCGTCTACGTCGATTCCACGGGCTGCAACATCAGTTGCCACAAGAATCTCTGTCTTACCGTTACGGAAGCTGTTCATGACCCTGTCACGCTGGATCTGCTTTAAGTCTCCATGAAGTCCTTCCGCAAAGTAACCGCGTCCCTGAAGAGCCTGTACCAGCTCGTCTACCTGCTTTTTGGTATTGCAGAAAGCAACGGACAGCTTTGGTGCATACATATCAAGCAGACGGCACATAACTTCTACCTTGCTCTTAGGCTTAACTTCATAATAATACTGGGTTACCTTGGGAACAGTCAGCTCCTTCTTTACTACCTTAACGGTCACCGGCTCCTGCTGGAACTTTCTGGCAATTTCCATGATAGCCGACGGCATGGTAGCGGAGAACATAACCGTTTGGCGCTCTTCCGGAAGCTGGCTTAAAATAGTTTCCATATCCTCAAGGAATCCCATATTTAACATCTCATCGGCTTCATCCATGACTACCGTATGAACGTTCTCGAATTTCACGGTCTTCCTGCGCATATGGTCCATAACACGTCCCGGAGTTCCGATAATGATCTGAGTACCGTCTTTTAAAGAACGGATCTGTTTTACAATGTCCTGTCCTCCATAAATCGGAAGGACTTTCACACCGTGCATGTATTTTGCAAGCCTGCGGATTTCATCTGCCACCTGAATGGCAAGCTCTCTGGTAGGACAGAGGGCAACCGCCTGTAACTTTTTCACCTTAGGATCGATCTTCTGCAACATTGGGATGCCAAAGGCTGCTGTTTTTCCGGTTCCTGTCTGAGCCTGCCCAACGATATCCCTTCCCTCAGCCTGGACCGGAATGGCCTGGGCCTGGATCGGAGATGCCTCTTCAAATCCCATGTCTGCTACTGCCCGCAGAATTCTTTCATCTAACTGTAATTCATCAAATCTAATTGTTTCCATAAATGCTTGGTTCCTTTCTTACGGCCAACCGGCTTCCCATGTTGCCGACGGCCTCGCACACACTTTTCGCAAACAAAACGAGAGGTATCAGGCACGTTTCAGACCTTCATCCTCTCGCTTCACACAAAGATATACTATAGCAGATTTTTTTTTGAGTGTCAAGGGAAATGACTTGAATTTCCCATATCTTTTCAATAGGAAATAATTACCAAGTCCCTTAAATACCTATCTTTTTAGCCAGCCATTCTTATTAAAATACCATAACTCTATCAGAATAATTACAACACTGGCCGCCACACAGACCTGATAGCCGTAATTCCAGTTAAGTTCCGGCATATTTTTAAAATTCATACCATACCAGCCGGCAATCAGGGTAAGTGGCATGAAGATCACGGTGACCATTGTAAGAAAGGACAGCACATGGTTCTGCTTCATCTCTATATGAACCTGATACATTTCCCTGATCTGCAGGGCATATTCCCTTAATTCCTTTCCATGCCCGGTAAGCCTTGCCATACGGCCGGAAAACAGATGGAACAGTACACAATCTTCATCCCTTAATAGTCCATTATAATTTTCCGTCAAGGTTTGGCTGACATTTAATAGTTGTCCATAATAGGAAGAAATCTTTGCCAGCTCCTTCCTTGCCTTTAATATTGCTCCAGGAACATCGCTGTGCTCTCTTTTTCCGCTCATGATCCGGTCTTCCATTGCTGCCAGCTTTTCCTCATACTTTTGTAAAAATTCAATCTCATCCTTAACCTGATACTCCAGAAACTCAAAAAACATATGGGAAACACCGGTCTTGTCAAAGTACTGGATCCGCTCCATCTCATGTAGTATTTTTTTTGCTTCCCCGCTGTCATCAATGAGTATTAGCCTGCTTTGGTCCATGTAATAGCCAAACACTGCGGGCCTGCCTAAAAGTTCCTTTTTAACAGGAATAACAAGGGTTCCGATGATACAGTCCTTTAATAAGTCTGCCCTGCAATACTGCGCCCTTTCCAAACTTTTCATCAGCAAATGGTCCTGATACTTCGTATGATATTCTTTCCAGTATTCTTCCCTGCTCATGATCTCCACAAGGGCCTCCCCTTCCGGAACTACCTCATCCGTTCCCACGGGAACCAGCCTTTTCTTTATTCGATAACGCACGTTTCTTTCCTCCTGCCGAAGTATATTTATAGGCGGTCAGGCTTTCTCACCCAATCCCTGCCAGCCTGTTCCTTTATCCAATTTTATCCCTGGTTCTCTTCCATGTCAACAAAACAGGCCCTTTCAGCGAAAAACCGGGCATTCACCCGCGTTTCGCCAAAAAGGCCTGTATTTATAAAAGCTACCTATTCTATTCGCCATACAGCTGGTGCACAATCTCAGCGATCAGCTTTGCAGTTCCTGTAACTCCAAGAAGGGAGGAGTCGATCATTAAGTTCTTATGCTCCGGATCACCTGGCAGATAACCGGCGTATTTCTTATGATAGGCATTTCGGGCCTTGTCTACGGAGGCGATCATTCGTTTCCCCTCGCTCTCAGTCATGCCAAGAGTGTTCACACAGTTTTCCAGCCTTTTTTCATAAGGTGCATAAATGAATATATTGATGTTGTTCTTTTCCTTTTCCAGTAAGTAATCCGAGCATCTTCCTACCAGGATGCAGCTGGACTTTTTGGCCAGATCCAGAATAATACCTTTTTGAACGTCAAAAATAATATCCTGGATATAAGTCTCGTCAGTCCCCAAAGGAAACATGCGGGGCAAAAAGCTTTGCTTTGACTTTTCTTCTTCATCGCTGACCGTGGAGACAGGAAGGTTCAACTGCTTTGCGACCTCCTCCACAATATCACGGTCATAGAATTCCACTCCCAGCTCTCTGGACAACTCCTTGGCGATGGAACGCCCCAGGCTTCCGAATTCACGGGTAATGGTGATAGTAAACTTTTTCATGTCAAGATGATCCTCCCTAACCAGTCACAATGGTTTTCTGATATCCCCTCACCGCGCAGCTAAGGGCAAAGCAGATGGTAAAATAGCAGAGAGCTTCAAAAGCGAATAAAAGCAGCATGCCTCTGACATCGTATATGCTTCCAAGAACAACGGAGCAGTTTCTCATAAACTCCGCCACATCCACCATCTTTAAGAAGGAAGTATCTTTGATGATGGTGATCACCTGGCTGAGCAGAGCCGGAATCACCTTCTTATACATCTGGGGAAGCACGATAAATATAAGAGTCTCTATAAAGCTGAATCCCTGGGACTGGGCACCCTCGAACTGCCCCTTAGGAATGGAATTTAAGCCCCCCCGGAATATTTCAGCCATGACTGCTGAGGTGAAAAGGGAAATCGCAAACACTGATACTCCTACCTTATTCCCCTTTACTGTGAAATAGATCCAGAGTATCCACAAAAGATTGGGTGTACAGCGGAAAAATTCCGTATAGGCAGCCACGAGCCCTCCTGCCCACTTCCATTTCCCTGATGAATAGGTCCTGATAAGAGCCAGGACCGTTCCGAAAAATGTACTGATAATGGTGGCCAGAACAGCGATCATAACCGTCATTCTTAAGCCCTTCAGCATGAAAGTCACATTAGCCGGTGTAAATATCTGATGAAATAATTCTAACATGCTGCCTCCTCATCTGCCTTAATATCAAGCGTTTTTGCTACGGGAAGCCGCATGGATCTGATTTCCAGATAACGGGCCAGCCTTGCCAATGGGAAACAGATGATAAAGTACATCACGGCGCTGGTAAAATACGCCTGGGCAAAATATCCCCGGTCAGCTCCCCAGGAATCCGTAAAATACATAAGGTCCATACCGGCCACCATAGCCAGTATGGAGGTATTCTTCACCAGATTCAGCGCCTGATTCGCAAGAGGCGGCATAATAATCTTGATTGTCTGAGGCAGAATGATATGATACATGGTTTCCAAAAAGGAAAAGCCCTGAGACGAAGCTGCCTCGGACTGGCCTTTTGGTATGGCTTCGATTCCGGTCCTTATGACCTCTGATATATAGGCACCATGATAGACACCTACTCCGATCACGCCCAGCACAAACTTGGGAATCCTGAAACCTGAGCTGGAAAATACCATAGGCAGCACAGAATAATAGCACAATACCTGCAAAGCCAAAGGCGTATTCTGTATGAATTCCACATAAATTCGTGAAACTATCTTTAATAACTTAAATTTAGCCGTGGAAAACATACCAAATATCACTCCCAGGACCAGCGCAACGGCCAGCCCTACCAGTGATATTTTAAGTGTCATAAGAAAGCCCGGTATATAGTATTCGGGAAATGCCTGAAACAGGGCATTCCAGCGTTTTGCATCAAAAAGACCTTTTATCATGTCATCTATCCTTTACATAAGGGTTTACTGCAAGCCCCATTTGTCCTGAAGATTCATAAGAGAACCGTCAGAAATCATGGAAGTCACTTTATCATCAACAAGAGCTGCAAGCCCTGCATTCTCTTTTGCTGCTGCAACACCATAATCCTGTTCCGCGAACCGGTCCTGTAAGATCTGGTTGCCATCGTTTAAATAGCCGGCTAATATCGCACGGTCTACGGAGAAGCAGTCGATCTGATTGGTTGCCAGTGCCTGAGCAAGTGCCGGATAACCGTCAAACTCCTGGAACTGAGGATTAACCTTGTATCCTTTTTCATCAACATATTTTTTAAAGCCGTCCTTTGTCGTAGAGGACTGGGCAACTCCGATGATCTTCCCATCCAGATCTTCAATGGACTCAATCCCGGAACTCTTATTAACCAGAAGTCCTACCGCATCAGTGAAATATGGGGTAGAGAAGTTATAAGTTTCTTTTCTTTCCGGTGTAATGGTAAAGGTAGCGATAACCAGATCGATCTCTCCGTTCTCTAAGAGAGGTCCTCTTGTCTTAGCGGTTACTCCCTGGAATTCTACCAGCTTCTTTTCTTTTGCTTCATCTGCGGTGCAGCCAAAGATGGAGCCGGCAATCTCATACGCCAGGTCATCCTCAAAGCCTTCATATTCTCCGGTTGCCGTATTCTGTAAGCTGAACTTTGGAATATCTGACTTACAGCCAACCTTTAAAACTCCGCGGTCAATAATTTTCTGTACGTCTGCTGCCGTTTTTCCGCCTGCTGCATCTGAGCCAGCCGCTCCTTCCTTTGCAGTAGACTCAGCAGGAGCAGCCGTAGTAGCCTCCGGAGCCTTTGCGCCGCATGCGGTTAATGATGCCACAGTCGCAAAAGCAAGAGCAAGTGATAACATTTTCTTCATCATAATTGTTTCCCTCCTCATTAATATTATTTAATCAACATCCTAATGAAGGATCTTGCTTAAAAACGCTTTGGTCCGCTCATGTTCCGGACATTCAAAAAAGTGTTCCGGTGTTCCCTCTTCCAGGATGTAACCTCCATCCATGAAGATCACCCGGTCTGCCACCTGGCGTGCAAAGCCCATTTCATGAGTCACACAGATCATGGTGATATTCTCATGAGCCAGCTCAACCATGACATTTAAAACCTCCTGAACCATCTCAGGATCCAGTGCAGAGGTAGGTTCATCAAAAAGTATTAAGGGCTGTTTGGTGCATAAAGCCCTGGCTATGGCCACTCTCTGCTGCTGACCGCCGGAGAGCTGAACCGGATAATTTCCCGCTTTTTCCTTCAAACCGACTCGTTCCAGGCATTTGATGGCATTCTTCTTTGCCTCTTCCTTGGGAACGTGCTGCAGCTTAATGGGTGCTAAAGTCAGATTTTCTAAGACAGTGAGATGGGGATATAAATTGAATTGCTGAAAGACCATGGAGGAATACTTTTTAGCCATTTCCAAATGGTTCTTTTTTGTCACTTCCGTGCCTGCCACGGTTATCTTTCCGCTGGTTGGTTCCTCTAAGTAGTTGATGCAGCGGATAAAGGTGGACTTTCCTGAGCCGGAGGGTCCGATTATGACCAGCTTTTCGCCCTCCTTTACTGTCAGGCTTATATCCTTTAAAACCTCTAAATCTCCGAAGTTCTTCTTTAAGTTTTCAACTTTTACCATATCCGGCATAATTCCATCCCCTTTCCTTTTATTTCTTGTTTATGTCTTTTGGACACAAGGCGTTCTGTATTTCTTTCTAAAAATATGCAAAAAGACGCCTTAGAGTATGGATGTCTTAAGCGTCTTTGCTTAGTCTTTTTTAATTGTTGTTATTATAAAAAGTTTTATTTGAAAAGTCAAGGATTATTTTCGATTTATCCTTTAATTGGCAGACAAGAGCATGCCGCAAAATGCCCGGGTGAAACCTCTTTCATCTCCGGCACAGCCCTGCTGCATTCTTCCACGGCATACATGCATCTGGTATGGAAATGGCAGCCGGAAGGCACATGCATGGGGCTTGGAAGTTCTCCATGAAGCATCAGCCGCTTTGATTTTGCAGAAAGCTTTGGATCAGCTACCGGGATAGCAGAAAGAAGCGCCTTTGTATAAGGATGAAGAGGATTTTCATACAGTTCGTCGCTGTCTGCGATCTCCACCAGTCTGCCTAAATACATGACGCCGATCCGTGTGGAAATATGGCGTACCATGGACAGATCATGAGCTACAAACAGATAAGTAAGCCCCATTTCCTCCTGTAAATCCTCCAGCATGTTCACTACCTGTGCCTGAATGGAAACATCAAGGGCCGAGATCGGTTCGTCACAGAGTAAAAATTCCGGTTCTACTGCCAATGCCCTGGCAATTCCGATCCTCTGACGCTGGCCTCCCGAAAACTCATAGGCATACTTGTACATGTCATCCGGCTTCATTCCAACCTTTTTAAGCATCTCTTCGATTCTGCCGTCCACTTCGCTTGCCGCTATGCCGGATACCGCCGCCATGGACTCTCCAATGATCTCCCGCACATTGTGATGAGGATCCAGTGCTGAATAGGGATCCTGGAAAATGATCTGCATCTGCCGGTGGATCGGAAGTAACTTACTGCCCTTTACCCTGGTGATATCCTGCCCCTTAAACAGGATAGACCCGCTGGTGGGATCGTACATACGGATTAAGGTCCGTCCTAAGGTGGATTTCCCGCAGCCGGATTCTCCTACCAGTCCAAAGGTTTCCCCTTTCCGGATGGTAAGATTCACGCCGTCCACTGCCTTTACCTCTGCCTTCTTACGGCCGAAAAAGTCCTTGGCAGGAAAATATTTACATACCTCCCTGGCTTCCAGCAGGATTTCCTGGTTCCTGTTATCCATATCAGTCTACCTTCCTTTCCCTTACATCCAGTTCCTCTGCCGAAAAGATACACATGGCTCTCTGGGTGTCCGAATATACCCGGTACTTGGGAATTCCCTTCTCACACTGTTCACAGGCAAATTTACACCGCTCAGCAAAGGGACAGCCATCCGGAGGATCGATTAAGGAGGGAGCCATTCCCGGGATTGGTTCCAGCCGCTTCCGGTCCCCTGTCTGAGGTTTGGGAATTGCCTGAAGAAGGGCCCTGGTATAGGGATGCTTAGGCGAATAAAAGATTTCTTCGGTAAGCCCCTCTTCCATCATAAGTCCGCCATACATAACCATGATCCGGCGGCTTAAGCTTGCCACCACTCCAAGATCATGAGTAATGAGTATGATACTCATTCCCGTTTCATCCTGCAGCTTTTTCAAAAGTTCCAGGATCTGGGCCTGAATGGTAACATCAAGAGCCGTAGTCGGCT
>DEYX01000050.1 GCA_002365025.1 Hungatella sp. UBA3147
TTTCTGTTACTCATGGAAAACCCCTTGCTATCTAAGGTCATTTGAAACGGCCTCCCCGCCGTCTTTTCCGCTTTGATGAATAGGAACTGCGCCTTTGTTCCAGAATACTGTTGAATTCATCGGCTGAGACACCGGAGTCCCGAAGGCGTTTCATGCGCTGCTCCCGCCTGATAAGGAAATCCTGCGCTTCTTTGTGTTTCCAATATAGAAAAAAAGCAGCTGCGCCTCCGATTACAGTGATTGCTCCCACGCTTCCTAATATCAGCCAGGCGGCTAAAGGGATCTCAAAGGGCCTTAGAGCCTTTTCCCGGTAATCTTCCGTTTCTTTCTCCGAACGTTTTCCGGAAGGAGTTACGGAAGTCTGGGCTGCAGACGGGTCTAATGCTTCGCCGGATCCGGAGGACGCTTCGGCTTGGGGAACGGTGGCGATCCTGGTTTCCGCTTCCTTGTTCTGAAATAAGGCGTCATTTACCTCCAGAAAGGTACTTCCAACGACCCGGTCATTATACCGGTAATTTATTTTCGCGATTGAATTTGGAGGGTCACCCGATGAAATATCATAACTGAGTTCCGCCTTTGCATCGGAAAAATCAGCTGTTTTAGGCAGGATGATCCTGCTGTCAGGATCTAAAATCAAGGCTTCTGGTCTGGTGATTGACAAACCGCTGAAACTTAAATCGCTGGTAATGGAACTATAGGTTTTTTCATAATCTGCAGCTTTTAAGGAGACAAAGTTTGTAAAACCAAAGTCCAAGAGATTTTTGGTGTCTGTCCAATACTGGGGTGTAGATCCCTTTAAAATTATGGTAATCAGCCTCATCCCATTTTTTTCTGCACAGGTTATCAGGGTATTGCCGGCCAGTGTGGTATAGCCCGTTTTGCCGCCGATGATGCCCGGATAATAGAAAGGAGTGCTTTTTCTCATCATTTTATGACCAGGATAGATGGTAAGCCCTTCTTTATTAATGGAGTTAGGCGGAAGCTTATAAAAGGTGGTGGAGTCGATATCTTCAAAAACAGGATTATTAAAGGCTGCTCTTGCGATGAGGGCCATGTCATAGGGGGAAGTATAATGCTCCGGGTCATTTAAACCGCTGGGATTGGCAAAATGAGTATTGGTACATCCAAGCTCCTTGGCGCGTACGTTCATCATATCGGCAAAAGCTTCGGTGCTTCCCGCCACATGCTCTGCAAGGGCGTTGGCTGACTCATTGGCTGATTTAAGCAGCAGGGCATAGAGGCAGTCCCTGACAGACAGCTTGTCCCCTTCATTGATCCCGGCATTGCTGCTTCCGGATTCTACATTAAATACGGCGTTATGGGAAAATGTTACGGTTTCGTCAAGACTGCATTTTTCAATGACAAGAAGCGCAGTCATGACCTTTGTAATGCTGGCCGGAAAATATTGGTTGTGTATGTTCTGTCCCCACAGAACGGTTCCGGTGTCTGCATCCATCAGAATGGCTCCCTGTGCCTGAACAGACGGGCCGGAAGGCCAGTCTGCGGCCCCCAGTGAAGTCCCGGTAAAAGAGGAGACAAAAAAAGGCAGGCACAGAAAAAAAATAAAAATCTTTTTTATATATTGAGTCATATTGAGTAATCTCTCCATAAGCTTTCGTTCGGTTTCAGACAATACTTCAATCTACAGTATAGGTTATTTGCTGTAACAAGTAAAGGTTATTTGCTATATTTCCCGTATTTATATACGAAAAAACCAGCTGAATATGCTTATATATTCAGCTGATTTACGATTTAAGCTGCAAGATGTTTTCTTTTAAACTTACCAATAAGAAAAAGACAGACAGCTAAGAGAAGCAGGATAGAGAAAAGGTAGATGAATCCGATGAGAACAACTGTGTCCCGAAAAAAGCCTTCCGGAACGATGTTAATGAGCATATCGGTGGAAGGATCCAGAACCCATAGGTCATTTTTAAAGAATATATGGTGGAACATGATAAAATATCTGGTAAAATCTGTGGAAATAATGAAAGCAATGACTGCGGACAGGACAAAAAAGATCCCGGTTCCAGCGCACACGGCTCTGGGAAAGGTTCGCGTAAAGCTTGTCTTTAATAAAAGAAGAACGATGAGGCATAATACCATAACCATAAGGCAGCCTCTCCGTATGGAAAGAGCGTCTAAAAACAGTCCGCGGACATCCTCCATATGGGCGATTTCACGGGCATTAAAAAATTCCCGTTCTACGCCTCCCATGGTGGTATCTACGTGAAGGTTGTCCCTCTTTCCCCGCAGGTAAGACATCATTTCACCGGTAACATCAAGGAGATCATCCATTGTCATGGAGACTGCCTGAGTCACTTGATATTTGTTATATTCTTTTTCAAAGTATCCTGGAATCCAGTAAACGGCTGCCTCCACCGAGGTAAATAAGAGCACGATCATAAGGCAGAAAGAAAATATGATTCCAGCAGTATATTGAAACAAACGGTTCATGGAATTCCTCCTTAAAAGAATTATTTTTTTGTTGCGGTAGGTAAGTCCCAGCAAAAGTGGGTTGCAAGTAAGCGGATCAAAACGACGGAGCAGGCGCCGATCAGCATGGCGATATTGCCATCGATGAAGTTCAAAAGCCAGGCATAAAGGATGGCGCCTGCAATGGAAGCACAGGCATAAATATGTTTTCTAAGGACATAGGGGGTTTGTCCAGCCATAATGTCCCTCAGAATGCCTCCGCCTACTCCGGTGATGACGCCTAAAAAGATGATGAGAAAATGGTAATCTCCATAGCCGGAAAGCACTGCTGTATCGATTCCTACTACGGTAAAAGCACCAAGTCCGATTGCATCAAATATGTTCATAACCTTTTCATAAGTTTCAATGGAGCGTCCATCCAGGATCTTCTGGTTCAGCCTTACTATAATAAATAAAAGCATAACCGTTATAAAGGCCAGTAATACATAGACCGGGTCTTTAAAAAGGGCAGGAGGTACATTTCCTATGATAATATCCCTTAGCATACCGCCTCCTACGGCAGTGGTAACACCTAAAACAATGACTCCAAGCAGATCCAGCTGTTTTTTAATGGCAACCATGGCTCCGGATGATGCAAAGGCTATGGTTCCTACGACTTCTATAAAGAAAAACAGGGAAAATTCTATTTTCATGAACAACCTCCGGTACATTCCTCAATGGGAAATTAAGGAAAGTATAAGATTTGGAAGAGTATTTGTCAATATATCAGGTCTTCACAAATATTACGCTTGGTACAACACATAAATATATCTTGCTTTTTTTTATAAAATTTTATATTATATTGAAAAGTTCAAAATTTAACGATAGAAAGATTCTGCAGGAGAGGAAAGGGGATGACGCTGGCTTAGAAAGCCCAATGGGAAGAATAAAGTGGAACTAGACAACCTGATTTCAGAAAGAGGTGTGCCTGATGAACCAGAAAGAATTTATGAAAAATTTGGAAGAGTGGTCTGATATCTGTTTGAATGACGAAAGAATTGACTTGGAAGCCTACGACAGATTTGAGGTAAAGCGGGGGCTTAGGGATAAAAGCGGCGATGGCGTTGTAGCCGGATTAACCAAGGTATCAAAGATTTTATCAAACAAGACCGTTAACGGAGAAAAGGTCCCATGTGAAGGCCAGTTGTTTTACCGGGGATATGATATTCATGACCTGGTAAGCGGCGTCGTCAGGGAAGGGCGTTATGGTTTTGAGGAAATTGCCTACCTCCTTCTTTTTGGAGATCTGCCAGACGAAAGCCAGCTGGAGCGCTTTACCAAGACTCTGGGCTACAGCCGGACTCTGCCTACCAATTTTGTCAGGGATGTGGTTATGAAGGCGCCGAGCCAGGATATGATGTCCTGCCTTGCAAGAAGTATTCTTACTCTGTCCTCTTATGATGATAAGGCCAGTGACATATCTGTTCCCAATGTACTCCGTCAGAGTCTGATGCTAATCAGCGTCATGCCAATGCTGGCAGTTTATGGATATCATTCATTCAACCATTATGAGAGAGGGGGAAGCATGTATATCCACAGGCCGGATGAAAAGCTTTCCACGGCAGAAAATATTTTAAGGCTATTAAGGCCGGATATGAAGTATTCCAAGGTGGAAGCCCATGTTCTTGATCTGGCCCTGATCCTTCATATGGAGCATGGAGGAGGAAATAACTCCACCTTTACAACCCATGTGGTCACTTCTTCCGGTACGGACACATACAGCGTGGTTGCGGCTGCACTTGCCTCTTTAAAGGGGCCCAAGCATGGCGGTGCCAATATTAAGGTTGTGGAAATGATGGAGGATCTGAGGAAGGAAGTCCAAGACTTAAAGGATGAAGAGGAAGTGGAGAAGTACTTGAGAAAGCTTCTTCATAAGGAAGCATTTGACCGGAAAGGTCTTATATATGGTATGGGACATGCGGTTTATTCCAAATCTGATCCCCGTGCAGAAATTTTCAAAGGCTTTGTTAAGCAATTATCAGAGGAAAAAGGACGTCTGGATGATTTTAACCTCTACTCCATGATCGAGCGTCTGGCCCCTGAAGTCATTGCAGATGAAAGAAAGATCTATAAGGGCGTAAGCGCAAACGTGGACTTTTACAGCGGCTTTGTATACAGCATGCTGGATATTCCCAATGAATTGTTTACTCCGATCTTTGCCATTGCAAGGATCGTAGGATGGAGCGCTCACAGGATCGAAGAGCTTATTAATATGGATAAGATCATCCGTCCGGCCTACATCAGCGTGATGCAGGAAGAAGAGTATAAGGCTTTGGAGGACCGATAGGAATATATGCCTGATGAAAGCGGGCATGGACTGAAAGAATACCGGGATATCTCACAGGGGTGTCCGGGACTGGATTGGCTAAAAAATCGAATGGATGAATACACAAAAACACAAGTGATCTTAAACTTGTGTTTTTGTAATGCAAAAAGGCTGTTTTAAGGTATTGCGGGTCAGGAGAAGCATAATGGAAAATGTGATTGAAAATAATGAATAGATTGATTAATATATAATATATAGGTTGCAGGTTTAAGACTTTAGAAAATGGGGTGAATCAATGAAATCACAGATAACGATGAAGGACATGGCCAGGCACTTTGGTGTATCGCTTAATACGATACATAAAGCAATTGCCGGGAAGCCGGGGGTCAGTGAGGCTACCAGGAAAAAAATAGTGGATTACGCCGATGCCAATGGATATAAATTAAATGCCATGGCCTCTTTTCTTAAGCGGAAAAATATTAAAATTGCAGTTTGCCTTCCTGAACTGGATGAGGACAGCAAGTATTTTTACAGTTATATCTGGCAGGGCTATAGAAAGTATATGGCGGAGTGGGGGGATTTAAATATTCAGGTTCTTGAAATTCCATATAAAAAAGGAAACTTAAACGAAACTCTAAGACAGCTGGAAAAAGAGTGTGAGGGCAGTGATAAGCTGGATGGCCTGCTGACAGCACCTCCCAGAGATGAGGCTGGGATTCATACTATCAGGCAATTTACTGATAAGGGCGTATGCGTTGTGTTCGTTACCGGTGATAATGATGAATGCGGCAGACTGGGCACTGTAGTAGGAGATTATTATGCGGCGGGCCAGATTATGGCAGAGCAAATATGCAATATCCTGAAAGAAAAGAGCCGCATTCTACTCATGGCCGGAGATCAGTATAAGGACTCCCATTATCTGGTTGCAAAGGGATTTCATGAGTATATCAGGCAGACTCAGGCAGAATATATAATAGAGGATTTGTATGGTTATTATGAATCGGACCGGCTGGATGAAAGTATTATACTGGCCTTAGAACAGAATCCGCCGGATGCAGTATGCTGCGTATTTGCCAGAGGAAGTGCAGTTTTGTACAGGGCCCTTAAGTCAAGCGGCATGGCAGGAAAGCTTCCGGTAATTGCAAATGATGTGTTTGATGAAAATGTTGCGGCTTTAAAAGACGGTACGTTCACGAACCTGGTTTTTAAAGATCCATATAAACAGGCGTACCTGGCAATGAAAATGCTCTGCGAGTATCTGCTTAAAGATATGGAACCGAAGGATAAGGTTCGAAAGGTGGAAATCGTGCTTATTTTTAAAAGCAATGTGAATTATTACTGGAAGAATATAGAGGATATGCAGTATTTAAGATTGTAAAAATAATGGAAGATGGTTATCCGGCGTTGCCTGGAGACCATCTTCTTTTTTTGGCCATTTCATGCTTGTAATATTATGTTCCTGATATGTCTCCCGGTATGCCCTCCAGAGCTTTTGACAATGTGATGAGCGAGTGATTGATATGTCTGTTTACCGCCATGGCAATCTGTTCGTCATTTTCCGTCATCAATGCCTCGATGATTTGCTGATGCTGAGGAAGGTTATCTTCACGGCAGGAGCAGTGATGGATCGCCGCAAATACGGCCAGGCGATAGGTCTCGATCATAATATTCTCATAAAAGGCAATGAGTGATTCATTCTTCGTCCTTTCAATGAAGTACATATGGAATTGAATGTCTTTCTTATAAAATTCGATGTCATCTGATTGGGAACTGTTTTGAAGCTGGTTCTGGAACTCTAAAACAGTATTTTTGGAATAAGCTCCTTTGAACTGTGTGATGATGGCAGGTTCCATAATTTTCCGAATCTGATATATCTCATTAATATATTCCAGTGTAAAGGGGCGGACCTGCATCCCCTTTCTGGGATATACCATAATCAGATTCTGGCTTTTTAAAGCTACCAGAGCTTCGCGAATGGGAGTTCTTCCAAAAGACAGTTCCTCATTCAGCATTTTTTCAGAAATATCTTGTCCGGGAAGATACTGGCAGGAGAGGATTTTATCTAATAGATAATTATAAGCCAGTTCGGTCTGGGACAGGTTACGGTTGGGGAATGCATCTTTAAAAATCATGATTGCCTCCTAAAGCTTGTATGATTCGATATATCTGGGATAAACAGTGCTGATAGAGCTATTATATATCAGACTGGATTTGAATTCAATCGAATTTGGTAATATAAGAATATATTTTATTGACAGATATATCAGATAGTGATAAATTTACTTATAAATATATCAGATAGGAAGAGGAGGTAACATTCATGAAAATCAGGGAGATGAGGATTTATAAAGCCTTATCAGAAATATCAAAATCCATTTCGGATGCAACCCATGATATATCAGAAATTGCATTCTATGTGGTAGAGATAGAATGCATGGACGGGGTAATCGGCCAGGGATATTTATTGGCGTTTCATTACTCGCCCAATGGGATTGAAGGTGCGTTGAAGGATATTAAAAAGTTTATTGAGAGCAGGGATTACAGTATTTTTCAAACCCAGGACATTCAGCACGATTATGAGATGGAATCCGAGTATTTTGGAATTACAGGGCTGCAGAGGTGGGCCCTGGCTGCAGTGAATATTGCCCTTTGGGATGCTTACGCCAGAACCTTAAAGCAGCCCATCTGGAGACTGCTCGGCTGCCATACAAAAAAGATTCCGGTATACGGAAGCGGAGGTTGGATCTCTTATTCCGAAAAGGAACTGGTGGATGAAGTGGTTGATTACAAAAGGAGAGGCTTCCAGGCTGTGAAGATCAAAGTCGGATCTCCGGAAATGAGCCGGGACATCGAGCGGCTGACAAAGGTAAGAGAAGCAGCGGGCAATGAATTAAAGATCATGATGGATGCCAACCAGGGGCTTGATGTCCCTTCGGCAGTAAAACTGGCAAATTCGGTAGAGCATCTGAATATCCACTGGTTTGAGGAACCGGTTGTTAATACAGACTTTGAGGGCTATGCCGCCATCCGTACAAAGACCAGGGTTTCTCTGGCAATGGGAGAGCGGGAATACAATACAGTTGCCCTGCGGGAACTAATCATGAGAAGGGCCCTGGATTTATGGCAGCCAGACATCATCAGACTGGGTGGCGTAGAGGAGTGGACCCGCTCAGCAGCATTGGCGGATGCGTTTCATATTCCAGTGCTGCCTCATTACTACAAGGATTATGACGTACCCCTGCTTGCTACCATAAGGAATCCTTATGGTGCGGAATCCTTTGACTGGATTGACGGGATCATTGACAATAAAATGGTCATCGACAATGGTTATGCCAGACCGAGGGAAGGTGCCGGATGGGGATTTAACTTCCTTCATCAGTATCTAGTAAAGGTTTAACTGTCATTTTTCCCTGCAGTAAAATGAAAAAAGAATACTATAGGGTAACGTTTCACATATTATTTATCATTTTATCTTTGTCTGAATTATAAAAATATGATGGCAGTTATCATGAAAAAAGTGATTATTATAAAAATATTACTCACAAAAAGCAGCTTTTAGAGCTGCTTTTTGTGAGTATAAAACAAAAAATAGAAGATTTTTTATGAAAAATATTGACAGCTATGTATAAACGTGGTAGCATCAAAACATGTAATAAGGGAAACGTTTCTTTAAACTATATGATAGGAGGATTTTTATGAGATCAAAGAAGTTATGGTCAGTTATGCTGTCGGTTACTATGGCAGCATCCATGCTGTGGGGGTGTGGGGCGCCTTCCGCTGGCGGTAAGAAAACGGAATCTGTGACTGAGAAAGACACGGCGTCACAGCAATCATCTGAAAGCGGGAATCAGACATTGCGGATTACTGTACAGGCATGGATGATGGGCAAATATGATTTTGAGAGAATTGCAAAAGAGTTCGAAGCCGAAAATCCGGGAGTCAAGGTGGTATACAATCAGGTAGATAACGTGGACGTTACAACCAGTATGCTGGAATGGTCCCAGGGAAAAACGACCTGTGATTTAGCCCTCGGCGGTGACCGCTCAGAGACAGTTCCCTATGCGGCCAACGATTATGTAGTGGAATTTACGGATGATAATTTTTTTAACGGAGATTATACCAGAGATAAGTTTATAGATTCGTTCTTAGAAAGCGGAAATGCAGACGGCGTACAGTACATGATCCCCCTGTTAGGCGAAGTTCTGGGCTGTGTTGTGAATATCCCGATGATGAAAGAGGCTGGATATGTAGATGCAGACGGCAAGATCATTCCGGCAAAATCCTGGGCTGATATGTATGAATATGCAAAGAACTTAACAAAGAATGGTCAGACAGGCCTTGCAATCGACTGGGGAAATAATATGGCAGTAAAAGCCTATGACGCCTGTGTCATGGGAGTCAATGGAAATCTGTATGAGTCCGATGGAAAGACATTGAATTTTACCGCAGAACCGGTGAAAGGCATGCTTTCCGTATGGCAGAACCTGGTAAAAGACGGATATACCACCACCGATGTTTTTGCGGATGCTGAGGCCAACAGGACGAATTTCAAGGCCGGCCACGTTGCCATGCATATTGCTCCGGCTTCCCGCTGGATCGAGGCTGGGGA
>DEYX01000172.1 GCA_002365025.1 Hungatella sp. UBA3147
GGTTTATCTGGACCTTAGGGGCATTCTTAATTGACCAGTATTTAAAAAAATCGCCTCAGGCGGAAGCGCAGAAACTGAAAGATGCCGTGGTGAGAGGAGATATCAGCTGGCATGGACTGGCCTTTACCACTCATACGGAACTGATGGATGCGGACCTGATGAATTTTAACTTAAGCTATGGAGAAAGACTGGACAGAGAGTTTGGTAGAAAGACCATGGCTGCAAAACTTACTGATGTACCTGGCCACACGAAAGCCATGGTGCCAATCATGGCCCGCCATGGGAAGCGATATCTGCATATCGGGGTAAATGCCTCATCCATGAACCCAATGGTTCCCCAAAGCTTTGTATGGCGGTCAGGAAACAGCGAGATTCTTGTCCAGTATTCTCCTGTTTATGGATCGGCCTGTTATTTGGAAGGGATGGAGGATGTTCTGGAGTTTGTTTTTTTAGGAGATAATCTGGGTCTTCCCACGAGAGAAGATGTTTTAAGTCAATTAGAGGAATTGGAAAAGAAATATCCAGGTGCAGCAGTGGAGGCCTCCACTTTGGATGCTTATGCCGGAAAGCTTTGGGAAAGAAGGGAAGAGCTTCCAGTAATAACGGAGGAAATCGGGGACACCTGGATTCACGGCATTGCCTCAGATCCGGTCAAGGTCAGCGGCTTCAGACGGCTTCTGGGCCTTAAGGATCAATGGAAAAGACAGGGGAAGTTTGATTATGAAGGGCCGGAATTCCATGGTTTTATGGAAAATCTTCTGATGGTATGCGAACATACGTGGGGGCTGGATTATAAGAAGCACCTGTTTGATTTTAAAAACTGGGAAAAGGAAGATTTTAAGAGAGCCAGAAAAGAAAATCACGTAACGGAGGATATGTTTACGGAAAGAAATGCAGCTCTTTTACATGCCATATATAAGGAGAAAGGTGTGGATCATCTGGAGAGCACCTATGACCGGTATGAAAGCTCCTATGAGGAGCAGCGGGCCTACTTACTCGAAGCGGTCCGGCTGCTGCCGGAGGAGCTTAAAGAAGAAGCCAGGCTGGCGCTAACATGGAATCCGGTTACAGAAGAGGAGACATGGGAAGAGGGAGGAGAGGTCCATCCTTTTGAGATCGTTTCCATACAGGACTGGAAAGCGGCGTTTGATGGAAGCGGCTCAATGGTATATCTGGAAAAGGAGGGAAAGGTCTGGATCCAGTCAGGCTGCTTTGGCCGTTTTTCTTATGAAACCTATGGGGCCACGGATACGGTATCGGAATATTATGAGTACAATCATGCGTTTAAGGAAAATATGGCCTGGTCAGAAGCAGATTTTTCAAAGCCCGGACTGGAAACTGTGGAGGGACTTACTAACAGGAATTATACCTTTGGAGTGCGGGAGATGAGAAGGTCTGATTCTGTAGTGAGAATCTGTCTTGCAGGGAACCCGGCGGCTGTAAGGGAATATGGATGCCCAGAGCGGGCGTGTATTACCTACACGTTTGGAGAAGAATTATTGTGTGATCTTTTATGGGAAAATAAAGATGCCAATAAAATGCCTGAAGCCCTTTGGTTTGATGTTAATCTTGATGTTGAAAATCCTTATCTATGGAAGATGAAGATCATGGATCAGGAAATCTCTCCTCTTAAGGTAGTAAAAGGAGGAAACCGGAGGCAGCACTGCATAGAAAAGCTGGTCTATGACGGGGCGGATGGGACCATAGAAATACATAATACGGATTCTCCTCTGGTAAGTGCGGGAGGAAGGCGGCTGTATGGCGGCTGTCTGGAGCTTCCGGATGTGAAAAAGGGATTTTCCTATTGCCTGTTTAACAATAAATGGGGAACAAATTTTTCCATGTGGTGCCAGGATGACTGCAGGTTCCGGTATGTCTTAAGCTTTCATAATAAGTAAAAGGGAATATTTGACAAATCCATGGAACCAGTGTAAGATAAAAAAATGGAATATAATCCAAAGAAATATGAAAGAAAAGTTATGGAAAAACCCATGGTTTTTGTGGAAAAAGTAATGAAAAATGAAAACCCATGTGGAAATTGTCAACAATCAGGAGGAGTAGATGAAGAAAAAAAATGGGCTGATGAAGATTCTGATTTTCCTACCCATAGTGCTGTTTATTTTGCTTGTCGGGTGGATCGGGGTAGGTGAATGGAATGGAAAACAGGCTGTTCCAAGGGAAAGCCTGACCCATTCTGAGCCTGAGACATCAGGGGAAACGGAAGTCCTGACGATGGAAGAATCCCAGTCTCAGGAAGAAACCGCTCCAATTGAGGAAGAAACAGAGCAAAAATCAGCCGTTCAGCTCCTCTTTGCAGGTGATATATTACTATCTAGTCATGTGATGGCAGCTTATGATAAGGCAGGGGACATGAACGGTGTCCTGGACGAAGGATATCGGGGTGAAATAAGCAATACGGATATCTTTATGGCAAACCAGGAGTTTCCTTTCAGCGACAGAGGCTCTGCAGCACCGGATAAGCAGTTTACATTCCGTCTGCCGCCTTCCAAAGTCTCCCTGATGAATGAAATCGGAGTTGACATCGTTACACTGGCCAATAACCATTCCCTTGACTATGGAACAGATGCCCTTGTGGATACCTGCACGGCCCTGGATGGAGCCGGTATTAAGTACGTGGGGGCAGGTCCTGATATGAACCGTGCCAAACAGCTTGAGAAGATAGAAGTGAATGGAAAGGCCATAGGTTTTCTGGGAGCGTCCAGGGTCTATCCCGATCCTAACTGGGTGGCGAACAGCAAAAAACCAGGCATGGTAAGCGGTTATGATCCCACCATCCTTTTGGAAGAAATAAAAAAGGCAAAAGAAAGCTGTGATTACCTGGTGGTTTATGTCCACTGGGGAGTGGAGCGTGATGAGAAGCCTCAGGAATATCAGAGGGCTTTAGGAAAGCAGATCATCGATGCAGGGGCTGACTTAGTGATGGGAAGCCATCCTCATGTTCTTCAGGGAATCGAATATTACAACGGCAAGCCTATCTGCTACAGCCTGGGAAATTTCATCTTTGGAAGCAGCATTCCAAAGACAGCCCTTATAAGGGCACAGGTGGATTTTGCCCAGGGAAGCACCACCTTGTCCTTAGTTCCGGGGACATCAAAGGCAGGATATACCAGGAAGCTGACTCAGGAAGACGAGATCCGGGAATTTTACCAGTATTTCCAGAGCATATCCTTTGACGTATCAGTTGATGAAAACGGCGTTGTTCACAATCATAACAATTAAACTCAGACGAGGTATCTGTCACCCTGGCAGATGCCTCGTTCTTTTAGCCGTTTAGCCAGAGTGCCGAGGACCAGCTTTTTATTTCCGCTCCATAAAGGCGAAAGAAGAAGTTTTTTCGGTCCGTCTCCGCTGATCCGGTGTATGACCACCTCGGTTGGAAGGAGGGCGATGCAGTCGATCACCAGGTCTGTGTATTCTTCCAGGGTATAGACAGGAACCAGGCCTTTATTATATTCTGCAGCAAGATCAGTTCCTTTTAACACATGAAGAAGCTGAAGCTTAATTCCGTCGATTCCATGTTCTCCCAGATGACCCAGATAGTTTACAGTTTCCAAAATCATATCCCTGGTTTCTCCCGGAAGCCCTAAAATGACATGAGCGATGACCGTAAGACCGGCTTCTTTTAAATTCTGGTAGGCTTCATTGAATGTATGAAGGGGATATCCTCTGCGGATATGATCTGCTGTGGATTCATGGATGGTCTGAAGCCCCAGTTCAACCCAGACAGGCTTTATTTTATTTAATTTTTTTAACAGATTTATGATATCAGGCGGAAGGCAGTCGGGACGGGTGGCAATGGAGAGGACCGCCACATCCGGATGGCAGATGGCCTGGGTAAACAGCTCTTCCAGATAGGGTACGGGAGCATAGGTGTTGGTATAAGACTGAAAATAGGCGATGAAACGGCCTTCTTCGGTCTTAATTTTACCTTGGATCCTTTTGCGGGCAGATTCAATCTGTTCCGTGACGGAGGAATGGAGGTTCAGGGATTCCGCAAATTCTCCTGATCCCCCGCCGCTGCAGAAGATGCATCCCCCGGTTCCCAGGGTCCCATCCCGGTTA